>CALVOG010000018.1 GCA_944350265.1 uncultured Clostridia bacterium | reverse complement strand
AGTTTACAACACAAGTTTAAACCCAGCAGAAGAAATATATAGTCGCCCAAATGACAATGATGATGACAATAATAATAGCAATAATGGAACAACAATTTACAAGAAAGAAATTGAAATTTCGGATGATGAGAATAAAAAATTGCCGTTTGAGTTCAAACGACAATTGTTTGGCGGAGAGGGAGGGATTCGAACCCTCGGTTCAGGGTTTGCTGAACACCAGATTTCGAGTCTGGCACTTTCGACCACTCAGACACCTCTCCAAGTGTTTACATTATACCGCATTTCCTTTCTAAATTTCAAGCGTTTTGGGCAAAAAATTAAGCGACCCATCAAATTTTCGCATTTTCTCCAAAATTTGACTGCGCGTTAAAATAACGCTCCACAAAAGTGCAAAGGTTCAAAAATGCAAAATCTTAACACTCTTTGCTTGCACAAAAAATAATTTGATTTTTATCAAAATTGAATCAATAAGTTCTGTTTGTTGTTTGACTGGGATATTATCAAACTAATTAATAATATTTTCAATAGATTTTATTATATTTTCATAATTATCAAATTTAAACTTTCTTTTAAGTTCGAATTGGAAAGTTCTTTATGCTTATCACACGATTTTTCTTCTTGGTGTGTGCAAAAATAAAAAGTTTGGTTATTTTGAAAGATAATATCATAAACTAAATAATTAATTCTGGTTTTAAATTTGTTTACTGAGTTGTTTTAGCCTCACTCTACTCGTCGAGGTCTTTTAGTTTGCTTTTGAGTTCCTCTAGGTCGACATATTTTCGCACCAGTTTGTTGTTTTTCATACTCAAAACACCCTCTTCGCCGAGTATGTAAGAATCAATAAGCACCACACCGCAGTCGAAACAGATTTGTTTCACCGTTTCAAATGCCTTCCAGTCATCTTCGCTTGGATTTGTCAGCCCGAACGGATGGCAGTGTGCTATCACAAAGGAGTGCGGTCTTGTTGACGACAAAAAGCCCGTGAGTTCCAAAACCGGCATACTTACCTCGTTTTGTTTGTTGCGCGACACAACTTTCTTACCACAAAGGATGTTATTCTCCGAAAATGCCAAAAGCAACATATATTCGTTGGTGCGGAAGCGCAATATATCCTCCACAAGGTCGAGTATGTCCGCCTTGCAAGTCACCTGCACCCTCTTCTTCATACGCGCAGTCACATACGCAAAGAAAAGTTCGTTGAACATTGAAAGTTTCTTCGCTGAGCGGTCGTTGAGTCCTTTCACTGTTTTTAAGTCGGTTACGCTGGCGTTAATGATGTGAGTTAGGTCGCCATAGGTGGAAATTAGGCGGTGAGCAAGTGGGTTGACATCCCCTCGAGGAAAAATGTATGTTAAAAGAAACTCCACAACCTGCACATCGCTTAGGCTGTCGAGTCCCGCATTGACGGCTAAGTCTAAAAGCCTTGCCCTGTGACCTTCGTGTGAAACGTCGCTGTTATCCATTGTATCCTCCTTAAAATAAACTTTGTGACTGGGCGCTGGAGCGATTTTCGCAAGAAAATCGCCTGCCGAAAGCAAGAGTGCGCACATATCAGCCTCAGCCTCTTTCGCGCTTTCGGCACAGCGCGCTCCGCGCGCCCAGCGCCCCACCTAGCCTTCCACAACCACCGGAATCTCTCTAATATACGAACCGGCGTGAATAACAAGCACATAGCTGTCCGCTTCTAGCGCAGTAAGTTTGTATGAACCTGTTGTCAGCTTTTTTACTTCCGTCCCATCGCAAGTCACCTCTTCAACCCGATATTCACCACCGTCAATGGTAATCTTAATTGATTCTCCAACTTTCAAAACAATCTCGTCAACCTCAGCGTTATCGATAAGCACCTTAATTGGATTTTCCTCCACCTCTTCATCAGCCTCTTCATTTGGGACTTCTATCGGTGAATCAATATCCGTTATCTCATCTCCCACCACCAAAACACTGACTGTGGCAACACTCGTCTCATTCCCAAACTTTGCAGTTACAGTCAGCTTCGTTTCGCCTTTTGAAACGCCGAGCAGTGATTTGTCATTCTCGTCGAAAACAACAATAGTTTCATCCTCCACCTTAAATGAGCAAACCGCGCGCTTAATATTAACATCATACTCCAAAGTTTCCTCGGCGCCAACTTTAAGCACAACATCCTCAGCGACCACTGAAAGCGAGTCAGTTTCCCCACCTGGCAACGTAAGAACCAGCGCAAGCACCGCGCCAATTAAAATGGGTAACAATAAAAGATATTTAAGCCAACCTTTAACCTTTTCCTTGGTTTCCATAACCTCCCTCTCACAAAAACGGCAAAAAACATCTCAAAATTTCCCTTAAATTATATCAATATTCGACAAAATTCGCAAATAAAATAAGCGACTTTTTCAAAAAAAACTTAAATTTCCCCACTTTTTAAGGTTTTACGCGTTAAATTTTATCTTTTTAGACATTTAGCACAATGTTTAGCCTCTACCCGCAAGGACTTCGGTTAAAAAAACGCTTACCACACCACAACAATTATACCACAAAGGGTTTCCACTTGAATTTTGACCCAAAATTTGACCCAAATTTTGAAATATTTTTGGGTCAAATAAAAAAGCGCAATCTATATATTGATTGCACTTTTCCTAGATACTACCACATATTGTATCTTTGGTGGCCTGCCCGGGGCTCGAACCCGGGACCCCAAGATTAAAAGTCTTGTGCTCTACCAACTGAGCTAGCAGACCATATTTAATTGTTGAGCTGTTTCGCTTGCTCAGCTGTTAGAGCAAGCTCTTCCGAAGTCGAAACAAGTTCCGCCTTGACTTTGGCTAAAAATGACCACACAAGGTCATTTTCTTAACGCGTCGTCCCAACTGAGCTAGCAGACCATATTTAATTGTTAAGATTTTTGCTTGTTTTGGGCTACCTAGTTTCCATAAAACAAACGCGCTTTTACTATACACCTTTTCGCAGTATTTGTCAAGCATTTTTCATAATTTTGAATTATGAAATGGCAGGGGTGGCAGGATTCGCCTCAGGTTGAATTTCTTGGAAAGTCAACCGCCAGCCACA
>CALVOG010000017.1 GCA_944350265.1 uncultured Clostridia bacterium | reverse complement strand
TTCTGTTCACCTATAAACACCAGTATTTTAGGGCATTGTAGCGATTTTTATCTATGACAGATTATTTACTTAGGAGGTCGCTGTAATATCCTGTTTTACTATGAGGTCATATGTTGTGTATGGACACTTTGTTGTGGCGGGAGTAGTCGTATTTTGTTGCAGTTGCGTTGTGGCGGTATTGTGGAATGGTTATGTTGCAGTTGCGTTGTGGCGGTATTGTGGTGCAGTTGCATTTTGGTGCGGTGGTACTCGTTTGTATTTTGCATAGTGGCGTCCTAGCCGTGTCTATATTTTGCACAATAGTATTCTAGCCACGTTTACATTTTTGCACAATGGTATTCTATCATAATCGCGCTAAAAATGCAAGCATTTTGCTTTAAGTGGTTGATGAGAGTAATTTATTTTACAAATTTTGTAAAAACTAATGCAATTAGGTAATAGAATTAGGTAATAGAATTAGGTTAAAGAATTAGGTATAAGAATTAGGTCAAAGAGTTAAGTAATAGAATTAGGTATAAGAATTAGGTTAAAGAATTAGGTTGAAAATTACATTGATTAACACAATAATGGAAAAAATCGACGCAATTAAGTTAAAATAACATAACATATCACAACTGGGTTAGAAGTTTTGAAAATGTAATATGATTAGGCGGAAAATTTTGCGAAATTCGGTTGAAATTTTTTTTAAATATGGTATAATTTCCCTATGGAAAACGAAAAAGTCGATAAATCTTCGGCAGTGAGTTTTGCTGAGGTTGAGGAAAAGTTTAAAAAATACAGCAATGTGGAGGAAGTCTTCCACAATGGCTTAATCGGCACTTTTGAGGCGGGAAAATACGTTATCGACGATGAGATTAAGGATGGGCTTAAACAACTCAACAAGGTGCTTGACCAAAGTGGAGATGCTCTCCTTTGCCACGCGAAATACAAGAACTTCCTCTTTAATTTTGTTGTGGAGTTTGAGCGTCCGTCCGCGTTTTCGTCCGCAAAACTATACCTTGTTGAGCGCAAGGAGGACGAGGACAAAAAGTTCAAAACGCTCATCTCAACTGAGGTGCTCCCAGCGGGGCAAAATATCGAAAAACGCGCAATGGAGGTTTGGCATATAAGCGAGGAGGAGGCTCCAAACGAAAGGCAAATTTCCGCGCTTGACGAAACCATCATTCGTCTTTCGAAGGACCGCCTTTTTGGCAAGGATTTGGTGGAAATATTGTCGCAACTTTACATCTTCAAAATGATAAAACTTTTGGGAAGTTTAGGCGAGGCTGGCGACGCGGTTGTGAAGGAATTTAACGAGTTTATAAGGCTTGTTACAATCAAAAAGCCGTCGATTGTGAACAATTTTTCAAAGCAAAAGGAACTTTTCGAAAAAATACTTACAGACAGCAAAATTTTGGAGGTTTTAAAGGCGAATGAACCTGAAAAACTTGCCGAAATTTATAGGGAATTTTACGAACCACTTGAAAAAATAAGCATAAAAAAAGAGCGCGTGCAAGAACCAGAAAAAGCGCCTAAAATGGTCGATTCCGTGGAGGTGGGCGCCAAAAAGGTGAGTAAGCCAGCACCAAAAGTTAAGGGCGAAAAGGTTTCGTATTTTAAGCCCGAAAAACCAAGAAAGGTGACAGTTTCAAAAGTTAAATTAGGTGGTGCGGGTGTTGTAAACATTAAGCCATTCGAACTCAAACCGCCAAAAATTGAAGTTCCAAAGGTTGATAAAGTCAAAGCGGAGAAAGAACCTGAAAAGGAACCGCCTAAGGCACAAAACAACGATATTGCGGGGATGTTCTCGGGCTTATACGGGAGGAATTTGTTCAGTGAGCAAAACCCCGCGAAGGAGGCGAGTGAGGGCGAAGGGCTATCCAATGTCTTTTCAGGCACCTATCCAGAGGTTGGACCCACGCCTTCCAAAAAAACTCCTCCCATAAATGCTAAAGAGCGCAATTTATAAAACGCTAATTATAAGAAAAAAATAGCCGAGCGATTCGACTATTTTATCTTTTTAAGCAATTATTATTTGTGCTTTTATTTATTTGGCGACCAACTATCTTTCAGCGAGATGGTTGAGTTGAAGATAAGGTTGTTTTCGGTGCTGTCCTTATCGACGCAGTAATAGCCCTTGCGCATAAACTGAAATTTATCTTCCACCTTGGCATTTTTGAGGAAATTTTCCGCAAAAGCCTTCTTTTCGACCAATGAATTAGGCTCTAAAAGTTCGCTGATAGGCACGCCGTCCGCAAGCGCTTTTGAAGGCGATTTATATTCACTTTTGATGAGGTTTTTGAACTCTCTCACCGTCACCTCAAACGAGTTTTCAAGCGACACAAAGTGGATTGTGCCCTTGCACTTTATGCCGGAATTATCCTGCCCGCTTTTAGTGCCTTCAATATACTCACATTCAAGGTGGTCGATTTCGCCGTTTTTGTCATAAACCACATTGTTACACCTAATGATATACGCGCCCTTAAGGCGAACGATTCCGCCGAGCGTGAGGCGGTTATATTTTGGAGGCGGATTCAAACTGAAGTCCTCTTTTTCAATGTAAATTTCCTTGCTGAAAAGTGCCTTATGCTTGCCCGCATTTTCGTCGTTTGGATTGTTGTCGATTTCAATTTCCTCGGCGCCCTCATAATTTGTTATAACCACTTTAAGCGGGTCCAAAACCACCATTGCGCGGGTGGCAATCTTATTCAAATCCTCGCGCACATAATGCTCAAGCGCCGAAAGCGGAACGGTGACCTCAATTGTGCTTCCCCAGCCCACGGAGCGAACGAAGTCCTTGACCGCCTTTGCGGTGTAGCCACGGCGCCTTATGCCAACAAGCGTTGGGAAGCGAGGGTCATCCCAGCCACTGACAACGCCACTTGCAACAAGTTGTTTCAAATACCTCTTCCCAGAGAGGATATTTTCAATAACCAGCCTCGAGAACTCCCTTTGTTTAGGTGCGGGCGTCTTACCCCAGCCGTGCTTAACGAACCACTCGTAAACAAGGCGGTGGTCTTGGAAGCCCTTGTCGCAAAGGCTGTAGGTGGTGCCTTCAAGGCAGTCCTCCATCGGGTGGACGAAGTCATATTGAGGCCAAATGCACCACTTGTCGCCAACGCGGTAGTGGTGAAGGCGCGCAATTTTATACATCACAGGGTCGCGCATATTGATGTTCGGGTGCGCCATATCGATTTTCGCGCGGAGTGTTCTCGAGCCGTCGGCGAATTTTCCCGCCTTCATATCTCTAAAAAGTTGCAAATTTTCCTCAGGCGTGCGGTTTCGATACGGACTGTTTGTGCCGGGCTCGGTCAGCGTTCCGCGAGTTTTTGAAACCTCCTCAGCGGAAAGGTCGCACACATACGCATCGCCGTTCTTAATCATTTTCTCGGCGATTTCATAGATGGCGTCAAAATACGCCTCGCTTGCGTAGATAAGTTTTTCTGGCTTAAAACCGAGCCATTCAAGGTCCGCCATATAACTTCCCGCATATTCGCCATCCTCTTTGCTCGGGTTTGAGTCGTCCATTCTAAGATAGGTTTTTCCGCCGAACTTTTTTGCGGTTTCGAAGTTGATTGTCCACGCCTTAACGTGGCCGATATACCAATACCCGCTTGGTTCTGGCGGACAGCGCGTGATGACCTCCGTTGTCACACCCGCCTTAATGTCGGCGAGGATTTCCTCTTCAAGTTCATTTTCCGGCACAATTTTTTCGATATCAACGTCTTTCAAACTCATATGTAACTCCATTCTATTTTTGATTATTGCCAAACAATTTTATAACTATTTTAAACACAATCTAATTATCACCAAATAATATCAATTTGTCAAGCGATATTTGTGAGTATAATTACCACATAACTGCTTTAAGAGGAAAGATTAGACATTCGCGGGCAAGGTAGATGTAATTGTTTTCGTTTTAAGTAATATAGGCTAATACGCGACACAAATAAACCAATATAATATTTATAAACATCCTAATTGTTGCGAATATATTATTGTCAAACAACATTCACTCTTCTTTCCTAATCGCGCGAATTTTGGCTTTTATCCGCG
>CALVOG010000016.1 GCA_944350265.1 uncultured Clostridia bacterium | reverse complement strand
GTGGTGCGCCATGGGCGATTCGAACGCTCGACCTTCTGTTCCGTAGACAGACGCTCTATCCAGCTGAGCTAATGGCGCATATTAAGTTTTTTGTTTCTTTTTTATGGGAGAAATCGAACCCAAGACCATCTCTTCCGCAGACGAACGCTCTATCCAATTGAGCTATGGGTGCATATAAGTTTAAAATTTGATTAGGTTTGGCTTTTGGTGCGGTAACTAAGAGCGTAACGCTCTAAGACGAGGAGAAGGCGAGCGCTGGTCGCTTGCGAACAATGCGAGTATTCGACGAAGTCGCAACAAATCTATGATTTGTTTAGACGAAGAGAAGGTTTATTGAGTGGGGTAGCAAAATGAGAGGTCGTCGCAACAAATCTGTGATTTGTTTAGACGAGGAGAAGGTTTGATGAGTGGGACTGAATGCGTGGGTCGTCGCAACAAATCTGTGATTTGTTATCTAATTGAGCTATGGGTGCGTATAGGTTTAAAATTTGATTAGGTTTGGGGCGGTGGGGCGTTGTTTGCAAGTGGAAAATGGTTAAATGCTTTCCAAACGTTTTTAATTATAGCACATTAATTTTCATTTTGCAATAATTTTAAGGTAATATTTTAAAGAAATAGGATTAATTTTATCAGCGAAAAAAAGGAAGAAAAAAAACATTTTTTCACATTATCGGTAATTTGTTTGGATTTTTTCAGCAAAATAGTTATAATATTCTTATCAAAGTGCGCGAAAATTCACTTATGTTTTTTGCGCACCGAGTGGGAGGAGAAATGAAGAAGGTTTTATTGTCAATAATTTCCATATTTTTCTGCCTAGGCGCGCTTGTGGGCGGAGGATTCCTCTTAACAGGGTGCGACAGCCCGTCGTCATCGCAAACCCAACCACTTGAACCGGAAGGGGGATTTGATGAATCGCAAAATGAAAACAACGCCGAAAACGATGAAAATTTAAATAATGATGAAGCAGAAAATGAAGAAGAAATAGAAATTGAAGAACCTGACAAAGACGACTCACAAGGAACGGCAACATACACAATTAGATTTAATGCAAATGGCGCCCCAATAGGCTCAATGTCTCCACAAACAAAGCAAACGGGCGAAACAATAACTCTTACACCTTGTGGTTTTTGGTGGGGCGACACTAGCAGTTGGGAAACGAGTGATTATAAATTTGTTGGCTGGGCAACATCTTCAAATAGTGGAACAGTGGCATACGAAAACTATGGAAAGTATAGTGAAAACCGGTCGCGAACGTTATATGCTGTTTGGGATTATACTATTAGATTTAATGGCAATGGCGCAACCAGTGGGTCAATGTCAAACCAAACAAAAAGGCATGCTGTAAGTTTGAAGTTAAATACCAATAAATATAACCGAACAGATTATACCTTTCAAGGCTGGTCGCTAACATCTACTGGTTCGGTCCAATATAGCAATGGAGCATATTACACTCGAAACAATATTGCAACATTATATGCCGTATGGAAGGCGAATGTAGAGCTAAAAATACATTATGGTTATATGAGTGCCGATATTAAAGTAACGAACTCGACTAATATTAAAATTTCAACCTCACGTGGAACATTGTCTAGTTCCAGTATAAGTTCAGGTCAGATAGTGTATTTGGCGGCGGATGACTTAACCACGCATACCTTAACATTTAGCAGAGCAAATACTTCGTATAGTTATTATATTGACACGGGCTCAACTGCTACAACAAGCAGTGATTTAAACAGCACAACCTATTCATGGAATTCGGGCGGGTTGGTTCGGCACGTTTACATATATGTTTCACAGCGGTATACGATAACTTATAATGCAAATGGCGGTTCGGGCGCCCCCAGTTCGCAATATAAGGCTCACGGAACAAAAGCGACTCTTTCTTCAACAAAACCGACGCGGTCGGGTTATAAATTTTTAGGTTGGTCGACTTCTTCCAGCGCGACTTCTGCGTCTTATGACCCTGGGGATACTTTTTCCAATGAAGGTAACACAACGCTATACGCCGTTTGGGAACGCCAGTCTTATAGCCTTACTATCAATTTTGAATACAATTATGGAACATATAATGTGAGTTTAAGCGTTAAAACAAATAGAGGAACTCTTTCGCGGAGCTCTATGAGCGAAGGTGGCTCCGTGACGCTTACTTCTGACGGAACAACAAACACGCACACTGTAACGATTAGCGAGACATCCCCTTCACCTAACTATTTTTATGTTGGCACTTCCACCACTCCAACATCTTTGACAACATATACATACAGCTGGACGCCGACATCAAATAAATCGATAAATATCTATACCGAACAGCGGTATTCAATAACATATAATGGAAACGGGAACACAGGCGGGTCAACATCCACCACATATTATAGATATGGGTCGGGAACGGTTGCAAGTTGTGGTTTCACACGCACGGGGTATGATTTTGCAGGCTGGGCAACATCCGCTAATGGTGGGGTTGTGTATGAAAAAGGGGATACCGTTAGAAACACTTATTTAACTCTTTACGCTGTGTGGACGCGTAGGTCCTACACAAACTATTACTACTATCGAAACACAGATGGTGACCAAGATTCGACCACGCAAACGAGATACGTTAGCACAAACTACACCTTGCTTTCCAGCATTTCAGACGACTATGAGTCGAATGGTTGGAGTTTATATGCGTGGGGTTCTAGTAGTAGCGCAACATCAGGTTCATCAGCAGGTTCCACAACATCCTCCACAAGCACATCAACAATAGAGTATTATGCCATTTCCAGGAGAACGGTGTCGATAAGTTACAACGCAAATGGCGGGAAATTTTCGTCCACTCCGTCGACCACTGGAACGCAATATTGGAATCAATATGGAAATGCATACAGCAATCCAAGACTATCCATCACAAGCACCGTGCCGACGCGAACGGGATATGAATTTTTGGGCTGGTCGACCTCGTCAACAGCAACCAGTGCGGACTATGTTTACGGCTCAACCTACACCTTTTCAAATGCGTATAGTAGTTCTGCAAGCAAAACTTTTTACGCCGTTTGGGAGGCGAGGAATCCGGCGTATTATGATGAGGATAGCGGATTTTGGTATGTTGAGAATGGTAAGTTGCCTCAAAGCAAGGTGAGTGATTGTTTGAAAGCGACCCTTTCTGGGCAGTGGAGCTCACTTGGTGATGGCTCAGTCTACTATATGGGTGTTGAAGAACTTGCGGACGGCGACTTGACGACCGACGGCGGGATGCAGTCGAAGGTGTATAACGGCTTGGAATATGTGAAATTCAATGGCGAATACTACCTTGTGGAGCCTATCAGGTGGAGACTTGTGTATTCGTCCAGCCAGCAAGAGGGCTATGCGGTGGAAAATACCAGCGTTTTGGCGACAATGGCGGAGATTGTGTTCTTGGGTAGTTACTCCAGCACCAAGATAGGCGTGGGTGCGGGGTATTCCGCCGAAAGCGTGACAATGCTATTAAAGAATCAAGTTAGCACTGAGTTTTTGGTGAATGAGAGCCGAGAGGTAGAAATCTTCCGCGCGCCTAAAGATACCACCACCGCCAGCGGGAGCGTGTTTGTGGCGTCTAGTGAGGAACTAGCGAATTTCACAACGAGTAAAAATAACACCACGGGCAGTGGCGTGAAGGCGGGTAAGGTTTCACTTAGCGATTTTGTGCGAGACTACCTCCGCGCGACGGGTCAGGGCGACTACTACTTCACCCGTGACCTTGGCGACCAGCTTAACACCATCCGTTGCCTTAACCCCGTCGGCGACCGCTCCCAAGCCAAAGCCCAACAAACCCTCGGCGTGCAATTCACGGTGAAAGTGAAAGAGTTTGCGTGCAAAAGTGCGTGGCTTAATTGGTGCGGACACCAACTACGCTTAACGCCGACACGGAAAGATAAATCTTTCCTAACGGCTACTCCGTTGGTTTCCCATCCCAATCCTCTTCCTTGTAGGTGATTTTTAATTTTGCTCGCCGAACGCAGTTCTACACTTCACAAAATTAAAAATTGATTTAGAGTGTGAAAGTTGGGCGTTGAAAGATAAGAGGACGTTTTAGACGTTCGCGGGTGGGTGCTACGACGAGATTCTTCGCTGACGCTCAGAATGACAAATAATTGTTCCGTCCTACTGAATAAAGTGGTATAGTCCAACACGCGATACCTTGAAATGTGACAGCGTCACCTACGACCATTCTTCGCTTCGCCTCAGAATGACAAATAAATGCCTTGCCTGGCGGTAGGGCAAAACTGCGGGTTAGACGTAATATAATATTCCTCCTAATTGAGACGGTTTTTATTTGCTTTATAGAGGGATTATAGCACATTTGAGAAAGTTCTCCAAGCCAATTTAGCGGAAATATTTAAAAATTTCCAATATCTTATAAAATATAACGTCTCTATAAAATTTTCAACAAATTTTTTTACAAAAATGTCAAAAAAAGATAGTGAGAATTTAATTCCGTCACTATTTTTTTTGTATTAGTTTGAAAAATACTTTACTAAGAACAAATTATTTTTTGGTGCACCCAGAAGGACTCGAACCCTCCATAATGGTTCCGAAGACCATTGTGATATCCACTTCACTATGGGTGCGTGTTGTTCGCAAAGCGAGGTGAGTGACTTTGCGAACATATATTAGCACAAAATAGACAAATTGTCAACTTGATTGCTGGAATAATATACCATATTTTGCCTACTAGACGATTCTTTTTGCCGACGGTGTTGCCTTAACGCGGTGTTGTTTTTTTTGCATATAGACATCGCCATTGTTACATTCGCGGGCGGGTGCTACGACGAGATTCTTCGGCGTTGCCTCAGAATGGCAAAATATATAGGACAAGAGTTTAACGTCTTTCTTGTCGATATCGCAATGTTAATAAGAAAACGTCATTTGCTCAAAGTGGTAGTTTTCGAGTTTTTGAAAGCCGTTCTACGACGAGATTCTTCGCTGGCGTCGCTACCGCTCCTTGCTCAGAATGACATGATGCTTTTGTCAAAGATTTGTTTATATTGGTGACTTATTAAAAGCCACTTGATTAGCTGTTTTTTACTCTAATCAGCAAGCGCGCGTGCTGTGCCTTTTCACTATTTTAGAGCGGTTTGACCTTTTAATTAAGGCTATAGTTTTAGAGGATGTTATGCTAAACGACTATTTGAGTTTAATACACCTCTTCTTCTTTCGGTTTTTCTTTTTCGTCGATTTCAACAACGAGAGCCTCGGTGGTTAAAAGGGTTGCGGAAACCGAAGCGGCGTTAATAAGAGCGGAACGGGTGACTTTGGTTGGGTCCAAAATGCCCTTCTTAACCAAATCGCCATATTCATTTTTAAGCGCGTCGAAACCAAAAGCGGATTTATCCAAGTTTTCGTAGATTTTGTTAACCACAACTCCGCCGTCGATGCCAGCGTTGAGTGCGATTTGGCGGATAGGTTCCTCAACAGCGCGAAGCACGATTTGTGCGCCAGTTTTTTCGTCGCCAGAAAGGGAGTCGACAACTTTTCTAATTGCCGGTGTGGTCTTTAAAAGTGCAACGCCACCGCCAGGCACGACACCTTCAGCGCTTGCTGCTTTCGTTGCGGAGAGGGCATCCTCGATGCGGAGTTTTTTCTCTTTCATTTCAACCTCAGTTGCCGAGCCAACTTTAATCACAGCAACACCACCAGCGAGTTTAGCGAGACGTTCTTCCAATTTTTCCCTGTCGTAGTCGCTTGTTGACGAGGTGATTTGCTCTTTGATTGACTTAATGCGATTTTTAATTTCATTAGCGTCGCCAGCGCCTTCAACGATTGTGGTCTTATCCTTATCCACGCGCACCATTTTTGCCCTGCCGAGGTTGTCAAGCGAAAGCGATTTAAGGTCGAAGCCCAAATCTTCGCTTGCGAAAACTCCTCCTGTGAGGGTGGCGATATCTTGTAGCATAGCCTTGCGCTTATCGCCGAAACTTGGCGCTTTCACAGCAACAACGTTCAAAGACCCGCGAAGTTTGTTAAGAATAAGTGCCGTCAGCGCCTCTCCTTCAACGTCGTCGGCGATAACCACCATTTTTCCGCCAACTTTCACAAGTTGTTCAAGTAGTGGTAAGATTTCTTGGATTGTGGAGATTTTTTTATCGGTAATTAAAATGTAGGCGTTGTCAACTTCCGCAATCATCTTTTCGGTGTTTGTGCACATATATGGCGACAAATATCCTCTGTCGAACTGCATACCTTCCACCACGGAAAGTTCAGTGTGCATTGTTTGGCTTTCCTCAACCGTGATTACGCCGTCAGCGCCGACCTTTTCCATAGCCTCGGCGATAAGTTTACCAACCTCTTCGTCGCCAGCGGAGATGGAGGCAACTTGCTCGATGTCCTTGCTGTTTGATATAGGTTTTGAAATTTTTTTAAGTTCCTCCGTTGCAACGTCAACCGCCTTAAAAATACCTTTCTTAAGGATGATAGGGTTAGCACCAGCGGTGAAGTTTTTAAGCCCTTCTCTTATGATTGCCTGAGCCAAAACACAGGCGGTTGTGGTGCCGTCACCAGCAACGTCGTTGGTTTTCACCGAAACCTCTTTGATAAGTTCCGCGCCCAAATTTTCGAATGGGTCAACAAGTTCAATCTCTTTTGCGATTGTAACGCCGTCGTTGGTGATGAGAGGTGTTGAAAACTTCTTACCAAGCACAACATTTCTACCTTTCGGTCCAAGCGTTATTTTAACGGTGTTTGCAAGTTTATTCACGCCCGCTTCGAGCGCTTTTCTGGCGCTTTCGCCTTCCAAAATCTTCTTTGCCATAATTCCTCCTATTCAATAATTGCCAAGATGTCGTTTTGTTTAAGCACGATATATTTTTTCCCTTCAAAGGTGATTTCGGTGCCACTATATTTGCTAAACAAAACTTCTTGCCCGACTTTTACAACCATTTTCACTTCTTTGCCATCCACAGTTCCGCCATCTCCAACGGCAACGACGGTTGCAAGTTGCGATTTTTCTTGCGATGCGGTTGGCAAAATAATTCCGCTTTTTGTTTCCTTGTCCGCCTCTTTAGGAAGCAAAACAACTCTGTCAAAAATAGGTTTAATTTTCATTTTTGTCACACTCCTTTTATAAACCTTGGGTGCTTAAAGCCCATATGTAAATTATAGTGCTTTGCCCAAAAATTGTAAAGTGAATATGTCAAAAAAGGCACTTTTTTTGTCGATAAAGTGGCAAAATTTTGCTATTTTTCCACTGATAAGGTTCCTTAATTTTGCGAATATTTCCATTTAATATCACCAGCGAAACATTGAACAAAAAGTAAAAGATAATAGCACTATGTTCTCACATTTTTAAAACGGCGGTGTATTTTAGTTTGTAAGTTCACTTTTTAAATTTCGCGTTTTTTCATTAATTTTAATGATTTATTTAGTTATTTTTGCTTTTTTGTTATAACGATGCGGTATTTCTTGCATTTTTTCGCCTATCATATTTTTTCAATTTCCTCCTTCTGCCGAATTTTCGCGTATTCTCTAAAAAGGGCGGGGAAACGTTGCGCTGAAAGTTTTGAAATCTTAGAAAGTCGCAACTTAAATTCGTCGAACTGCTCGTCTTTCCACGAATGGGAACTCTTTTCCACTTTGGCAAAAATGCCATCGATTTTGTAGTTAAAATACGACGCCAAACTTAAAAATCGGTCGCCGTCTGAGAAAGTTTTGTCGTTGACAATGGCAAGGTAGGTGTTTTTCTTTAAGTCCACCTCAACAAAGGGCAGTTCATCCTCTCTTTTCATAAAGTTATAGTAGCCAAGTTTCGCCATATATGTGTTGAGGTCGGCGTTTAGGTTACCAAGATATTTGAGTGCCACATTCTTCACTCGGCATCCCTCTTCGGCGCAATTTAGCCCACATTTATCCTCGAGCCAACCGCTGAATTTAGTGCCTTTTAATGCCGACAAAACGGCGATAAGTTCAAGGTTCAAAATGTGCATTTGGATGACGCTTTCGTGCGCTAGGTCGAGCGCCTCAATCCCTCCAACGCATATATTTTTGTGCGGACCTTTCAACATAAACACCTCTTAAGAAGATATATGCAAATTCCCGCGCGAATGTTTAAGCCGAAGTGGGGATAAAGTCCAAAATTTTAGTTTTTTAAAAGAGAAAAAGAGTTTTTTGTGATGCTGAATTTTAAGGAAACCATAAAACCTTTTTGATTGAAAAATAAAACGTGAACGGCGTGTTGAACTTTGATTAAAGATTTAACGTCTTTCTAAGTTTGCCTTTTTATTAAGCATTTGCTTCGCGCTTTTTCATCATAATGCGAATATTTTTTGCGATTTTCCTTGACAATTTTTTTCCGCTGTGATAAACTATGTTTCGTGTAGGTGCAGTTCAGCGGTGCAACGCTGGCTTTCGCCTCTTAATACATCTTTAAATCTAATTTTGCGCAGGTGTAGTTCAGTGGTAGAACACTAGCCTTCCAAGCTGGTTGCGAGGGTCCGATTCCCTTCACCTGCTCCATTCGCTTCCATAGCTCAGCTGGATAGAGCAATGCCCTTCTAAGGCAGAGGTCGAAGGTTCGAATCCTTCTGGGAGCACCATCGTGGTGGTCGTAGTTCAGTTGGGAGAACGCCAGATTGTGGCTCTGGAGGTCAAGGGTTCGATCCCCTTCGATCACCCCACTAATTTTTGCGCGATGGGGTGTCGCCAAGCGGTAAGGCATTGGACTCTGACTCCAACATTGCGTAGGTTCGAATCCTACCACCCCAGCCAAAGCCCGAGCGCTTAACAGAACCTTGTGGTAGGATTGGAAAATAAAGTTTTCCTGCGAAATTCATTTCGCACGAACCTACTCTAAGTTGCGTAGGCTCAGCCACAACGCAGGCGGGCAAATGTGTGGTAGGGCAAATTGCGACATATTGTCGCGCAATATAGGGGTGTAGCCAAGCGGTAAGGCACACGACTTTGACTCGTGCATGCGTAGGTTCGAATCCTGCCACCCCTGCCAATGCCCGAATGCTTAACAAAACCTTGTGGCAGGATTGGAAAACGATGTTTTCCTGCGAAATTCATTTCGCACGAACCTACTCTAAGTTGCGTAGGCTCAGCCACAACGCAGGCGGGCGGATATGTGGCTGGCGGTTGACTTTCCAAGAAATTCAACCTGAGGCGAATCCTGCCACCCCTGCCA
>CALVOG010000015.1 GCA_944350265.1 uncultured Clostridia bacterium | reverse complement strand
CCCGTCGGTCCAAAGGTCGGAGTTTGTTGGAGCATTTTTGGTTAATTCATTTTCGGAAGATGTCGAATCCCCCCCCCCGGTTACTATCGCTGATAGAGGAGTTTGAAAGAAGGACCGTTCCGCCAGCGATGGAACAACCCACGAAAAGGAAAGCGATAACGCTCAGCAAAATACGCTTCATCCTTCCACTTTTCATAACCACCCTCCTTAGCCTTTTCAAAACTTACATTTTTATTATATCTAAAACCCTTCAATTTACCAAACGATTTCGCAAAATTTCCAAAAAAATTTTTCCAACCGCGGTTGGATGGGTGAAGGTTTTGAGTTTAACCCTATTTTTCTAACGAAAAAGAGAGTTCTAAAAAAACAATTGCCTTAACGACCGATTAAGAGGACGTTTTGGCATTCATAAAAAGTGGACGATTTAGACATTCGCGGGCAGGTGCTACGACGAGATTCTTCGCTCCGCTCAGAATGACAAATAAACCGATAGTCCTAACGGTATAAACATTACCGCGTGTTAAGCAATACATTAAAAAGTGACAGCGTCACCTACGCCGAGATTCTTCGCTTCGCTCAGACATTTAGCGGTATCGCCTTGCGGTAAGGGCTATATTATTATCACACCTTATCGCGAGGTTGGATGAGTGAAGTGTTTTGAATTTAGCCGTGTTTTTCTAACAAAAAAGAGAGTTCTAAAAAAATTAATTGCCACTTTTTGCGTCCTTTTAAGAGTACTTATTTAGATATGTAAAAAAGTGGATGATTTAGACATTCGCGGGTGGGTTCTACGACGAGATTCTTCGCTACGCTCAGAATGACAAATAACTACCTTGCCTAACGGTAGAAGCTATACTGCGCATTAAACGTAATATAAAACGTGGCTTTGCCACCTCAGAATGACAAACGGGCGGACAGTCCTAGCGAAATAAATGTTACTGCACATCAAGCATATCTCTTTTAAAAAAACAATTTAGACGTATGGAGCCGGAATAAGCAAAAAGCGCGGTTGAATGTGTGGGTGTTGCGTATTCAAGCCGTGGTTTGCCAGCAAAAAAGATTGAATAAGCCGACAGTCCTAATGGTATAAGCGCTATAATATGAATTAATCGGCAAAACATTAAACGTTCAAAGCCTGTCCGCATTTCTAGCGCAGAAACTGACAAGTTGATTAATCAACAAAACACTGCTTAATCGACGAAGCTATAGGCATCCAAAACCTTTTGTTTCACTTCTTGCACGCCACTTGCGAGGCGGTCGTTACTCACCTTCACCTTCTTTGCCTCAACGATTTTGAATTGTAGCCCTTGGTCGATAACCGCCTTATCCGTTCCGCCAACGAAGAGGACTTTCTTGCCATTCCCCACGAAAGTGACATACTTAACGCCCTTTCGATACCTTGCGCAAGTTGGGATTTGATGGGTGCTTAGCCTCTTCACATAGCCGTTATCAGTTATCACCATCACGCTGTCGAAGTGATTTTGGCACGCCATAACAACATAGTCGTCCTTTTCGAGGTTCACGCCCATCACTCCGCCAGAGATACGCCCTTGCAAAGGCACTTCGGCGGTGTCGAAATTAACGGTGAAGCCGTGCGAGGTGAACATCAAAATATTCTTTCCTTTCTCCACGATTTCGGCGTTAATCATTGCGTCATCCTCAGCCACCTTCAAAACTTGGTAATAGGATTTAGTGATAACGCCGTCCTCGGTTTTCATACGTTTCGCCATACCCTTTTTGGTGAGCATAATAATCTCATCCTTGCCCACCGGCAAAATGCTGACAGGCGTTTCCATAATATCAACGCTTCTGTCGATTTGTTTGAGCGTCACGCCCTTATCTCGCCACTTACACTCGGCAATCTTATCGGCGCTCGTTTTAATGCAGTTGCCCTTTTCGGTGAGGATAAGCACCTGGTCGGTCGCCTTAACCTTGAGTTTTGTGGTGACGATGTCAAAAAGTGTGGAGCCGTCGCTCACCGTCCTATTCGACTTCAAGTAACTTGCCATATTCACCTTTTTCACGGTTTTCCCCGCCGTGAGAAGGAGGTAAAATTCACGCGTATCCTCAAAAGTCACCTCTTCCACCGCTTTAAGCACGATGTCGTCGGTTTTCGTTTGCTGGCTACGGCGCGGAGAGTTGAACCTACGCTTAATTTCAAGTATTTCCGCCTTAACCACTTCAAGTTGAAGTTTTTTCGAGTTCAAAATCGCCTCAAAATTTTTGATTTTTTCCTTTAATTCCTTTAACTCTTGTTGCAGTTTTGTCACTTCCAAATTGACAAGCCTTGCAAGGCGCATATCCAAAATCGCCTGCGCCTGCTTTTCGCTCAACGCAAATTTCGCGCGGAGCCTCGTTTTTGCCTCGCCCACATTCGCTGAGGTTTTGATTATTTTTATTACGGCGTCGATATTTTTTATGGCAATCAAAAGCCCTTCCACAATGTGTGCGCGCTCTTTCGCCACGTCTAAATCATACTTCGTTCGACGCACAATCACATCCCTTTGGAAAGCAGTGTAATAGGAAATTATCTCCATAAGCCCCATCTGCTTTGGCTTTCCGCCAGCGATGGCAACCATATTTATCGCGTAAGAGAGTTGCATATTGGTGTTTTGGAAGAGGTATGCCAAAATCTTCTTGGCGTTGGCATCCTTTTTGAGGCGAATGATGGCGCGCATACCCGAGCGGTCACTTTCGTCCCTAATCTCGCTGATATCTTGCAGTTTGTCCTTGTTTTTCTCTTTAAGTTCGGCAATTTTTTGAAGAAGAAGCGCCTTATTCACTTGATATGGCAGTTCCGTTATCACCAAACTTTGCCTGTCGCCGTTCTGCTCAATGCCCACCTTTGCACGGATGGTGATTTTGCCCTTGCCCGTTTCGTATGCGCTTTTAAGCCCATCGCCGAGGATGAGTTCACCGCCGGTTGGGAAATCGGGCCCCTTAATAATCTTCATCATCTCGCTTAGCGTGATGTTTGGCTTGTTGATGTAAGCGACCACGCCGTCAATAACCTCGCCTAAATTGTGAGGAGGTATGTTTGTGGCAACGCCCACCGCAATGCCCGATGCGCCGTTGACAAGAAGATTTGGAAAGCGCCCAGGCAGGATGTCTGGCTCTTTCAGCGTGTCGTCGAAGTTGAGGCTCCACCTCACCGTGTCTTTTTCAATATCGCGCAAAAGTTCAAGCGCCAGCGGAGTCATTCTCGCCTCGGTGTAACGCATTGCTGCGGCACTGTCGCCGTCCACTGAGCCGAAGTTGCCGTGTCCGTCAATTAGCGGTGCGCGTAAAACAAAATCTTGCGACATTCTCACCATCGCGTCATACACCGACGAGTCACCGTGCGGGTGATATTTACCCATACAATCGCCGACAATTCTTGCTGACTTTCTGTATGGTTTATCTGGCGTAAGCCCAAGTTCCATCATTGAATAAAGGATGCGCCTTTGCACAGGTTTAAGCCCGTCCTCCACTCTTGGAAGCGCTCTATCCATAACCACGTGTTCGGTGTAAGGTATCATTGAATCGTGAAGCACATCGCTTAAATTTTTTGTGATAATTCCGCTTCCACCGTCGCCATAAAAACTTGTTTCTTCCATAACTCTCTCTCTTTTCTCCACTTTTTTTAAACTTTCTTCATACTTTTCGTGAAGTGCCAGCGCCTCATTGGATATTTCCTCCATTTGGTCTTGCTCTTCGACTGAATTAGTAGGTAAATCGCCATCAACTTCTTCTTTTATCTCGTCATCACGCTCTTCGCCGCCAATATGTTCCGTATTTTCCGCATTTTTTTCACTCACATTATCTTCATTCGCATCATTTTCTTCGTCGCCAATATGTTCATTTTCCGCATTATTTTCACTCGCATTTTTTTCCTTCGCGTCATACTCTTCGTTGGCAATAGGTTCAACATTTTCCGTCTTTTCTTCGCGTGCGCCGTCATCAATAGGTTTGCCGTTTTCGATAAAAGAAGTTTTTTCTGTCATATTTTCTTCTATATTCTCTTCGCCATCCAACTCTTTTTCATCGCTGGTAATTTTTTGCGTTTCAAACTCACCATTGCTAGACTCTTTATCCTTAAAATCTTTTACGCTTACCTCTTTGTCGTCTAATATCTCTAATTGTTCGTCATTTAATGAGGTTTCATTCTCTACGCTTTCATTAGGCTCCGCTTTTGGTTCCGTCCTCTTAATACTAACCTCGTTTAAAACCTTTCTTGGCGGATTTTTTGTTGGGTTCCTTTTTTCGTTATCTATGTTATCGTCTCTCTCAACATCCTCGCCGTCCACCTCGTCAACATCACCCTTATTCTCATTTTCAGGTGAGTTCTTTGCCCTATCCTTATTATTTAATAGTTCTTCCGTGCTTTCTCTTTCATACCCCTTTTCATAACTTCCTTGTTCATAACCGCCCATCTCGCTCTTTTCGTCATTTTTACTCTTAACGCTCACATCTTTACTTTCACTACTTTCAACATTTTGAGGTTCAAGCGACCAAATATCCATCTGCCCGTCCAAAACCGTAGGCACAGGTTCTTGCTCCTGCTTTTCCTCTTCGGGGAGCAAGAGTTCATCGTAGCACATCTGCCCATCAATCGGTTTATTAATTTCCTCGTCTTTAAAGTCGTCCATTTTTCCTCAATTTTATATTTTTTAAGTGATTTTTTCAGTTTTTTACGATTTTTTTAGGTTTTTTCACAAAAAATTCATTATTTTTTCGCGTTTTTTATGTAAAAGGTTTTTTGAGATTTTTTACTTTTTGCTAGAATTTGTTTACTGCACCTTGCTGTAATCTTTCATAAAGGTGTCCTCTCTGTCAAAGTTCGCGTGTTCGTTGATATATGCCTTTCGGTCGTCAATCGCGTCGCCCATAAGGGTGGTTATAAGTTTCTCCGCTTCCGTTGCATCCTCAATCGTCACTTGCACAAGCGTGCGTTTTTCTGGGTCCATTGTGGTCTCCCAAAGTTGCTCTGGGTTCATTTCGCCAAGCCCCTTATATCGCTGAATCATATACCCTTTCCCCACTGCCTTAACTGCTGACGGAAGTTCCGCGTCGCTATAAACATACTTTTCATAATCTTTTTTATACACTTTATATAGCGGTGGCAAACCGATGAAAACGTGCCCGTCGGTGATGAGCGGACGCATATATCTAAAGAAGAATGTGAGAAGAATTGCCCTTATATGCGCGCCGTCTTGGTCGGCATCGGAGAGGATGATAACCTTGTTGTATTTCAAACTGTCAAGGTCAAAATCTTCGCCAAAGCCAGTGTCGAGCGCCGAAATTATCGTTCGTATTTCCTCATTTGCCAAAACTTGGTCAACACGTTTCTTTTCGGCATTAAGCGGTTTTCCGCGAAGTGGCAAAATTGCTTGGAAAGAGCGGTCTCTGCCTTGCTTTGCCGAGCCTCCTGCCGAATCGCCTTCCACAATAAAAAGTTCATTTTTCTCGCGATTACGTGAAGAGCAAGAGGCAAGTTTTCCCACCAAATTGAAGTTTTCCGCATTCGCCTTTGCGCGCGTCAACTCTTTTGCCTTTTTCGCTGCAAGCCTTACCTTCGCCGCCTGTTTTGCCTTGTTAATTATTATCTCAGCAATCGCCGAGTTTTTCTTGTCGTCAAGTATGCGCGTCAACTCTCGTAAAGTCAAGTTTTCCACTTCGGTTTTCGCCTCAATGTTGCCGAGTTTGGTCTTTGTTTGCCCTTCGAACTGCACGTTATTCATCTTAACATTGATGATTGTTGTGAGCCCCTCTCTAAAATCTTCGCCAAGAAGATTCTGTTCCTTTTCCTTTAAAAAGCCGTTTGCGCGGGCGTAATCATTGAACACCTTGGTGAAAGCCGATTTAAACCCCGTTTCGTGCATACCGCCCTCGGTGGTTGGAATGTTATTGACAAACGAAAAAGTGTTTTCGGTGTAAGAGTCGGTGTAAATTATGCTGACCTCCAAAAGCAAAACCTTGCTCTCGGCGGAAAAATACAGCGGTTCCTTAAAAAGTGCCGTTTTACCCTCAACAAGATACAGCGCGAAGTCGGCAATTCCACCCTCATAATGAAATTTATAGTCCTCGCCCGTCAGTTTATCATACACCTCAATGCGAAGCCCTTTGTTAAGAAAGGCAAGTTCACGCGCACGTCGCACAATCGCTTCCAAACTGAATTTTTGCTCGCCAAAAACCCGCTCGTCTGGCATAAATGTCACCGAGGTTCCCGTTTCCTCACTCGTGCCAATCTCTTTAAGTGGCGCAACAGGCACACCACTGTGTATCTTTCCGTTCTCATCCTCATAGGAGTGAAATTCGATAAAATATTTTTTGCCGTTCTTGCACACCGTCACCTTGCACCACTTCGAAAGTGCGTTGGTAACCGAAGCGCCCACACCGTGCAGTCCACCCGAAAATTTGTAGTTCTCATTGTTGAACTTTCCGCCCGCGTGCAGTGTGGTGTAAACAACCTCAACACCGCTTTTTTTAAGCGTTGGATGCATATCAACAGGAATACCGCGCCCGTTGTCGCTGACCGTTGCACTGCCGTCCTCATTCAAAACAATCTTAATCGTGTCACCATAGCCGTTGCTTATTTCGTCAATCGCATTGTCGACAATTTCCCAAAGGATATGATGAAAACCGCGCGCGCTCGTGGTGCCGATATACATACCTGGACGAAGGCGAACAGCATCAAGCCCCTCCAAAACAACAATATCTTTAGACTCATAATTTTTTTCTGCCATAACACTCTCCAATTTTTAAGCGCCACACTCAACAATTTTGGTTATGACGCAATAACTTCCTTTGCTATTATACCATAAAATTAAAATTTTAAAAAATGATTTTAGGCTCTTTTCGCAAAAATTTTCGCCTTCGCCTAAATATGTTTAATAAAACCAAACGCTTACCCAGGCAAAATGCTTTTATTCAAAGAGGTATTGTTTATAGTTTTTGTCATTTAATGGTCTCACCTTGTGGCTATTATCCACTTTTAAATATTTAACATAAAAATTTATTATCTTAACAAAATATATTCACATTAACCTATTGTAAAAAATTTGCATTAACCTCGCATAATAAAATCACGCATAATCTATCGTAATGGTTTCACTTTAACTTACTATAAAACTTTAACTTATCGTAATAATTTCACTTTAAACTAACACAATACTTTTAATCTAACATAATAGTTATCCCAATTATGAGCAAAAAGGATAATGATGGATAGATATATCAAAGAAAACAAACTTTAGTCTAACACAATATTATGGGCAAAAAGGAGAAGTATGAAAAAAATTGTTTTAACAGGCGGTGGCACGGCTGGGCACGTCTACCCCGCCCTCGCGCTGGTTGACGACCTAAAAAAAGAATATGAAATACACTACTTCGGTGGCGACGGAATGGAAAAGGAAATTTTGAAAAAATATCCATATATAACCTACCACCAAATAAACGCGGTTAAGTTGGAGCGCAAACTGACGCCGAAAAACTTGCTCATTCCATTCAAACTTTTTTCAGCCGTTCGTAGTGCTAAAAAGGAGTTGAAAAAAGTGGACGCCGACATTGTTTTTTCAAAGGGCGGTTTTGTTTCGGTGCCGGTTGTTATCGGCGCTTCTAAACTTAAAATTCCCGTAATTAGCCACGAAAGCGACCTATCACTTGGGCTTGCGAATAGAATTATTTTGCACTACGCAAACGCCCTTTGCACCACCTTTAAAGACACGGCTAAACGAAAAAAGTGCGTTCACACTGGGCAACCGATTCGAAAAAGCATTTTGGATGGCAGGCGCCTAAACATTGAAACCAACCTCCCTGTGCTTTTGGTGCTTGGCGGAAGCAGTGGCGCAAAATTTCTAAATGATGTGGTCTATGAAAATATCGACGACATCACAAAGCACTTTTTTGTGCTACACATATACGGCAAGAGCGGAAAAAAATTAACCCACCAAAACTATTTCGGCGTGCCATACACCGACAAAATTGAGGACTTCTATTCCACCGCCGACCTCGTCCTTTCACGCGCGGGAAGTGGAGTTATCAACGAACTTAAACTGCTCAACTTGCCAATGCTTTTAATTCCACTTTCAAAAAAAATCTCGCGTGGCGACCAGATTGAAAACGCCAAATATTTTGAAAAATACGGCTATGCCTCATACATCGAAGAAGAGGAGGCTTCATACGATAAAATTTTAAGCGAATTGCAAAAAATTCAAAAAAAGTGCCTTAAAAATGAAAAAAAAGTGAAAAAAAGTGAAAAAATCGAAGCAAATGACAAAATTTTGAAATTAATTAAAAAATATGAGCGCAAATAACACGCTCTTATAATTATAAAATTTTCTGATAAATATAACATCAACCTAAAATATTTTTTATGTTATGATGCATCATTTTAACAGCCAACTATTTTAAAATTCGCTCCAAATTTGGCACGCCGTAGCCTTCGCTGTTCGCATCAAAACCAATGCTTGCCGAGCCATTAAGTAAGCGATATTTCACCTCGTTTGGCGTCAAGTTTGAAAAGCGCTCAAACATCAAAAGAACCACACCCGCCACCATCGGCGTTGCCACACTCGTTCCGCTTAAACGCGTGTAAAATTTCTTCCGCCCGCACGAAATTATGTCCACACTTGGCGCAACAACATCGGGTTTATAATGCCTTAGCGCTGGTCCGCGCGATGAAAAATTCGCCACCTCAAAAAAATCGGCGCTGAACGATTTATCGTCCATACGGTTATCATCAAACCCGCCAACCGTGATAATTTTTGGGCTAATGCCCGGCGACTTAATCGTGCCACCCTCTGGTCCGCTGTTGCCCGCCGCCGCAACCACCACAACGCCGTCATCCCAAAGCGCGTTTGCGCCCACCATAATCGGGTCGTTATAACCAATCGGCTCGCTACCAAAACTCATACACACCACTTTTATGTTGTTTTTAATATGATTATCAAACACCCACTCCATTGCGTCCAAAATCTTATTCGCGGTCGCCTCGCCAGACTCTCCAAGCGCTTTGAGGGAAAAAATATTCGCTTTGGGCGCCACCCCGCAAAACTTAAAATTCGACAAATATCCTCCGCCCGCACACACGCCCGAAACGAAGGTGCCGTGACCGTTATCGTCATAAAAATCTTTCTTATTATTTAAAAAATCTTTAAAAAATTTAATGCGGTTTTTGCCCAGCATAAAATCTGCGTGCGGAGAAATCCCTGTGTCAATAATCGCCACGCTTTGCCCTGCGCCTGTCAAATTAAACCTATTAACTTTTAAAATATCTCTCGCAACTTTCATTTGTGAACTTGCAACCGTCAAAGAAGATATGTAAATAACATTTGGCAACTTTGCGAGCGAAAAAATCTCCTCTTTTGTCGCCTCCAAATACAGCGCGTCAATAAACATATATTCACTTTTGATAGGTATTTTTTGCGCTTTAAGAAATTTCAAAAGTTTTAGTTTGTCGTTGTAGTAAACAAAACATCTTGTTTTAAAATCTTTTTCAAGGCAAACAATCTTACGAAATAATCTTTCGTCAATCTTCAATTTCATCAAGCAACCTTCTCATATTTTCATAAGTTTCCGTTGGCACAAACATCTTCACCGCCTCAACTGACGTTCTCAGCGCATCATAGTCAAACTCGCCAGCGTCTTTCTGTCTTTGCACCTCATTTTTAAATTGCAATAGTAAATCTTCATATGGCAAATTTTTTATCTCATCATAACGCTTGTTTAATGTTTCCTTTTCAGCATCAAAATTCACACCCCTTTGATTACCTTGAAAGTCCTTTCCAAAATTTGCGTCACTCTGTCTTTCACTTTTAAAATGAAGATAAGCACCATTTTCATTCTCGAGCGTGTCATTTTCGCTTTGAAACCTATAAACATTTTTTTCGCTTTGAAAAGTTGAATTTGCATAAAAATCACCATTAAAAGCCTCATTTTTTTGAAAATTTCGCAATTTTTCTGCATTTTTTTCACTTTTTTCGCTAAAACTTTTTTTGTTGATTAAATTATCATCCCTTACTTCGTCCTTAAAATTTTTTGAAAATTCGCTTAGTTTCATAAATCCTCTCTCTTACAATATATGCAAAAAATGTCTTATTTTTACACAAATTTTGAAATATAAAGCATATAAATATGATATGGAAAATCTTAACAACTACCCCGAAGAAATCTTCATAAAAGACGGTAGAATTGTCAAAAATGTGAAGCAAACCGCTCCAAGCAATGAAAAAACAAGTCCATCAAATGGGTATGACGACTTTTTTCGCAACAATCAAAACCACACTGATTTTGACAACAACTTCGCAACTCAAAATGATTTTTTAGGCGACCGCTCTCAAGGATTTGGTCAAAATATCCTCGCTGGGCTTTTCGGCAACCTTTTAAAGAACAAAAACGCGAATGAAATTTTGCCACTTTTGCTGAACAAAAACATAAATAAAAGCGACCTTTTTTCAAAAGTTATGAATCAAACGGATACGAAAAAAGAAAATAAAATAAAAAAGCAAAACCACATTTATGAGTGGTAAAATCGCTCTAAGTGGTGTGGATAAGGCTGGCGGTTGCAGTGCAGTTAGTTATGCTTGGTTTATGTGGCAGAAAGGATTTAAGGGCAACGCTATTTGTCGCATTACGGAAAAAGTTGGTAAAATCTCGTCACGCTTGACACAATTTGTGGGTCAAACGAAGAACGGCATACTTAATCGACATAGTTAAAATTGTGCGTCACCCAAAACATCAAAACGGCACTTAAAAATAATATTTAAGGAAAACCACCCTTCGTCTACGCAGTCCACTCCGCTGGCATATCTCTATTTTCCTTAAACCACTTGGTGTCTTTGAGTTTAAGGTTGTTATTTGAAAAAGTGAAACTCACCATTCCATTCGTGCAGGCAAATATAATATTCCCGTTCATCGACTTCACCGTCCACGAAGTTTCGTCCTCGGTGGTGGTGTCGACCACGCTTGGGATATAAACCGCGTCCGTGTATGGCGCAACGTTATCAATCATCGCCTGTGTTGGAAATTTATTTGCCTCCTCTTTGGTGTATTCCGGCGTGCCAGCACAGCAACAAACGATAACATATTGTGGCTGAATAACCTCCATAAGTTCCTTTGTGGTGGAGGTTTTTGAGCCGTGATGCCCCGCCTTATACAAAACGCACTGAGGTAAACTATGGCGCTCTTCGCTGGAGCCATCGTAGTATTCCAGCAAATTCAACTCACCATCGCCCTCAAGGTCGCCAGTGAAGAGATAGTGATTGTCGCCTTGGTTGAACATAAGGCAAACGGAGTAGTTATTTTCGTCGGTACTCGTGTATTTATCACCCTCCGCGTTTTTATATCCATCCGCATTTTCGCCGTAATAGTAGTTATAAAGAATCTCCATTTCCACGCCGTCGGAAAGTTGCCAAACCCTCTGAGCACCCTCTTTACTCTCGTCGTAGCACTCAAGCGCGGTGTAATGTTTCGCGCCGTTTTTCACCTCTTTGTCGCGGTATTCATAATAGGTTTTCAAAATCTTCGTTTGTTCATCCACCTTGTTGGTTTGCGGGAAATCGATAATAGTTTCCACTTTGTAATGCTTAAAAATGTCCTCAAACGCGGCGATATGGTCTAGGTCAGCGTGCGTGGCAATGACAAATTCCAACGTGCCGTCCGTGACGTTTTGGTCGACGTATTCGATGATGTCGTCGGCGCTATCTTCGCGCGAGCCCGCATCAATCAAAATATCATTTTCGCCCGCGCGGATGTAGATACAGTCACCCGTGTAGATGTTGCCAAGTTCCAAAAAATGCGCTTCAAAATCGCCACTCACAAAAACGTCGCTCTCTGGTCTGTTTAGTTCGGCAAAAGCAAAACCCGCGCCGATAAAGCCCACAACAAGCGCCAAAACACATAAAATGGTTGCAACAACCTTAACCGTGATTGAAGTTTTTTGTTTACTTTTAGCCATTTACCGCCTCCAAATTTAAAAACTCACCTAAAACATCCAAACTCTCGCCGTCACTTTTATTAAACTGTGCGCGTTCGAGAGTATCTTGCCAAACAATCGCGTTTTCCATCTCATCCTCGACTATCACTTGACTTTCGTTAACAACCTCGTCCACCTTGCTTTCAATCTCAGTTATGTCAGCAAACTGTTTTTTTGCTAATATCCTCGCTTATTTGCCCACTCTCGTTTCCGTTATTATCGCCACTCAAATCTTCACTTCCATTAATATCTTCGTGAACATTGGCGCTCTCATTTCCGTTGTTATCATCACCTACACTCTCGTTTTCGTTGCCACCCGCATTGTCACTCTCTTTTTCGTTATTATCATTGCCTATATTGAAACTCTCACCGCCGTTATCGCCATTGCCTACATCACCACTCTCATTTTCATCATTATTGCCACTTCCATTTTCGCCGTCACCGGTATCATCACCCTCTTCGGGCGCCAAAATAATGATATAGCGATACTTAACAACACCATTATAGCGAATGTCGTCAACCGTATACTTTATATAATACCTCCCCGCCTTTTCGGTGTTAATATTATCCTCAACCACAATGCGAGAACTTATATCTCTGCCGAAAGAGATGGCAACGGCGCCCTCATCCTGAGGCAAGTCTTCGCCTAGATTTATTGTGATGGTTTGTTCGCCTATGATTTCAAACTTATCATTTCGCGTGAGGTGTTTTGTGACAAAATATCCGCAAACTGCGCCCACTGCCAAGAATAAAACCACCAGCAAAAAAGCAATAGGATGCGCCTTTTTCTGCTTATCAACTGCCTTCTCTATCTTAGATTTTTTTGCCAAACCGCACCTCCAAACCTCTAATTATTCTATCATATTAAAAAAATTTCTCAAAATGATTTCACGGAAAATTTTTGGTGACACCATCACTTTCTAACGCGTCGCGTGTTGGATTGCCTCACTTGCACCGAAGTCTAATTTACCTATCATCACCCTTATATCGAAGGCTAGTCAATCTTTCACCGCCCGCGTATGTTTTATCTTTCCTCTTAAAACCACTCGTCGCGTGGTAACAATTTTACCGCTAGGACTGTTAGTTTATTTGTCATTCTGAGGCGAAGCCGAAGAATCTCGTCGTAGCACCCGCCAGCGGACGTCGAATTCCTCCTCTTTTCAAGCATTTAATCTATCCTCTTAAAAAACTAAAACGTCTAATTTATCTTCACAAAAACATTTAACGCGTAATTTTACCTCTACCGCTAGGACTGTCGGCTCGCTTGTCATTCTGAGCGCCAGCGAAGAATCTCGTCGTAGCACCCGCCCGCGTATGTCTATTTCGTCCTCTTGCCCCTCAGCGTCACGCTTACACCTTCTTCCAGCGGAACACAAAGGTTGGCATATTTCTATTAAATACAGCAAAAAAGTGGGTAACCCCACCCTTGTTAAGACATTCTAAAATCTATCCCCTTACCCCTCAGCGTCATTCTTTCACAAAACTTTCAGCGGAGCGCAAAGGTTTACATATTTTTGTTTAGTAGAACTAAAAGGACACTTCCCTTCTTGTTAAGAAACTCTAATCTATCCTCTTGTCTCGCAACGCCCTGCTTACACATTTCTTTCAATGCCAAACTTACATACTCTTGCAGCGCCACGCGTGCATTTGCCTACTTTTTTAAAGTAGGTCGTTTTAAGGGGTCTGGGGAAAATCGAAATTCCCCAGCGTCTTTTGGTGACTTTTAGGCGCTATAAAAGTCACACGCTTTTGCAAGCATATTCGGTTATTTTCACCGTGAACTGCACGCCGAGGGTTTGTTGGGCTTTGGCTTGGGAGCGGTCGCCCACTGGGTTAAGGCAACGGATGGTGTTGAGCTGGTCGCCAAGGTCGCGGGTGAAGTAGTAGTTGCCCTGACCCGTCGCGCGGAGGTAGTCCTTCACAAAGTCACTAAATGAGACCTTGCCCGGTTTAACTCCACTGCCCGTGGTGTTATTCTTGTTCGTTGTGAAGTTCGCTAGTTCCTCACTAGACGCCACAAACACGCTTCCGCTCACAGTGGTGGTATCCTTAGGCGTGCCGAAGATTTCCACCTCTCGGCTCTCACTAACCAAAAACTCAGTGCTAACTTGGTTCTTTAAAAGCATAGTCACGCTCTCGGCGGAATATCCCTCGCCCGCACCTATCTTAGTGCTGGAGTAACTCCCCAAGAACACAATCTCAGCCATTGTTGCCAAAACACTGGTATCTTCAACCGCATAGCCCTCTTGCTGACTGGACGAATACACAAGCCTCCACCTGATAGGCTCCACAAGGTAGTATTCGCCGTTGAATTTCACATACTCATTGCCGTTATACACCTTCGACTGCATACCGCCGTCGGTCGTCAAGTCATCAGCCACCAACTCCTCAACACCCATATAGTAGACTGAGCCATCACTAAGTGAACTCCACTGCCCTGAAAGCGTCGATTTCAAACTCTCGCTCACCTTGCTTTGTGGCAACTTGCCATTTTCAACATACCAAAATCCACCCTCGCTGTCATAATACGCTGGATTTCTCGCCTCCCAGTGAGCAAACAAAGTGGTTGCCTCCGTGAACTGCGAACTCGTCATTGTTATAACGCCGTTTGCGTCAGTAACTTGCATTCCGCCCTCAGTGAAATATCCCAAAAACTTGTGCGCAGTGAAACTCGGCACGGTCACGCTTTCAATCTTTGTCGCCATACTTTCGTCAGCATAATAGCCATCACTTGATGCAAAAATCGTGCCGTCGCCACCGCTACCACCATTGTCGTCCAGCGTTAACCGAAAAACGCCCAAAACATCTTTAATCACCTTCGACAAATTTAGGTGAAGCGCAGGACGGACGGCGTTAGAATACTTGACATCATTGTGGTAGCTGCGGCCCCCGGACGAGAGGAGATGATAAGCATTGCCAGCATTATTGTAGGTGCCCGAACGGAGCCAGGAATGGTTAAACAACTCTGTGTAATTTACGTTAGAACTGCCAACAGTGCCGTTATTGCTTGTTGAATTGGTTAGGTTTTGACGTTGCTCCGTTGAAGTCTCCCAAAGACCTATATTTGACGTGCTATAGCCTGTCTCGGCTTGGCTTGGAAGCCATAGGTAATCATTTCCCCAGTCCTTATAACCGTCTTTGTCTTTATAGTTATACGATAAACTCCGCCAACTGCCTTCTAAGCCCTTATCTGCTGGGTCTTCTATGCTGTCGTTTGGTAGATAATAACTTTGACTTGGATTAGTCGCAGCTGTGCTTTGATAAGTCTGCCAACTCATTTTACTTGGCGTGGTTATATATTTAGTAAGAGAATTTTCTACCTCTTCCATAGTAAAGCGTGCAAAGACGCTGTTTTCGTTTTGGGCTTGTTCCGCAGAAAGCGAAGAACCGCCACTTAGCCCATATTGCCCTCCTGCGTTAAGAGTTACAACTCTTATGTATGATGAGCCGTACATATTGCTTGGATAATTACTGCTAGGTGTGTCAGCCGCCCAGTCCGCGGACCAGTCGGAGTAGAGGGAGCCGTCGATAAAGCCGTAGTAAAGCCCCTCGTCGGCGGTTCTGCCCGCAAAAGCGTCCTGCTGGCTTTCGTCGAGCCAGAGGGTGAGGATGACGTTCCCGTCCGTGTCGGTGGAGAGGTATGTCGCCCACCAGTCAAGCCCGCCGAAGGTTATTTTAATCTCCTGCCCCGCTTGCTTATTGGCGCCCGTTGTTGAAACAGCATTTGCGCGGAAGTCCTCCGAACTCCTTGTCGCCGAGGCTAAACTCCCCAAAACCTCCTCGGCATTATCCACGCTCACATCCGCCTGCCCGGTGATATACTTAAGAAGAACATTCACATTCTCCTCACTCATTTCCCCCGCCTCGTCGTCATACAACTCACCGACATTAACAAATGGAGGATATTCCGTATTCGCTAAAACCTCATTTAGATTGAGGTGAAGCGCAGGACGGACGGCGTATGAATAGTAGACATCGTGGTAAGAGCCGGAGTTGCCGCCCCCGTACGGGTCGAGAAGATAAGCATAGATAGCATAACTGAAGGTGCCCGACCGGCGCCAAGAATGGTTATGCGACCACGGCGAACTTGAATTACCCGTGCCAACAGCGCCGTTATTGCTTGTTGAAGAGGATAGGTTTTGACGTTGCTTTGTTGAGGTCTCCCATATGCCTATGTTCGAACCTTCGTAGCCCGTTTCGGTTATGCTTGGTAGCCATATGTAATCGGTCGCCCATTGTCCATAATTGGTTTTGCCGTGATAGTTGAAACCTGTATAATATGAGCCTGAGGACGGTGTGTCTATAGAGTCATTAGGAGCATTATAACCCCAACTGAATTCTGCAGCTGCGCTTTGGTCGAGTTGCCACATCATTTTGCTTGGAGTGGTTATATATTGTGTAAGAGAACCCTCCACTTCTTCCATTGTGAAGCGTGCAAATACGCTGTTTGAATTTTGAGTCGCTTCTATTTTTGAAGAGCCTGAGGTGGAATATTCTCCGCCGTTGTTAAGCGTCACTGCACGGATATATGACATTCCATACATATTGTCAGGGTAACTGCTACTATAATTGTTTGATGCGCGGTTATTTGACCAATCGGAGTAGAGGGAGTTATTGATATAACCATAATAGGCGCCCTCATCGTCAGTTCTTCCTGCAAAAGCGTCCTGCTGGCTGGAGGAGAGCCAAAGGGTGAGGATAATCTCCTCACCCGCTTCTTCCGTTGTTTTTGAAAGATAAACAACCTGCCAGTCTAGCCCGCCAAAACGAACAATAACATCCTGCGAGGAGGATTTTGTGACGCCGTTGACTGTGACTGACTTGGCACGGATATCTGCGGAGGTAGTTTCGTTAGTGGCGAGAGTGTTTAGGGTTGAAGAAGCGTTTTCGTATGTGATTGAAGAGTTACCCGTTATATATTTCAAAAGCGCATTGACATTGTCTGCGTCGAACGCGCCTGTTGTGTCGTTATATATTTCGTTAACTTTGACGTAAGAGGTTGTGTCAGTTGTGTAAATTGCGCGGGAGCGCAAAAAGAGGGCTAAAAAGCACCCCCCCCCCGCATAATATGACCGAGAGAACGATTGCCACGCATTTAAGCGATTTTCTCGCCCTAGCGCTCATATTTTTCATACTCCCTCCTTATTTCAAAATCCTAAGCCCACCCACCTCGGCGCACATTTGTGAGAGGACTATCACACGAGTTCGCCATTGCAGTCCCCTCGCGTTTCCATACCTATATTATAACAACCTTTCCCAAAATTACCAAACGATTTCACATAATTTTTAAAAAAATTTTCCCAACCGCATACATATAGCTTTTCTTACCCTTAGTTTGATACTATGAATTACTATCAAAACCTACAACACGACGAGATTGCAACCTAGCCCTTACCGAAGGCGACACCATTAAATGTCATTCTGAGGCGAAGCCGAAGAATCTCGTCGTAGCACCCGCCCGCGGACGTCTAAATCGTCCTCTTAAAAGAAAAAACGCTTGACAATAGCGAGCGTTAGTATTACCATACTTATATGAATGAATATTTTGTATACATTTTAGCAAATAAAACAAACTCCACTCTATATGTGGGCGTAACGAACGACGTCGCCCGACGGCTTTACGAACACTGCAATGGTGTTAATGATGGGTTTACTAAAAAATACAAAGTGCATAAGTTGGTGTTTGTTGAAAGCACTCCCGACGTTCAAAGCGCCATTCAGCGAGAAAAGCAACTTAAAGGTTTAACAAGAGCCAAAAAGGAGGCTTTGATTGATTCACAAAACCCAAAATGGGAGGATTTAGGCGAAAAGTATGGGCTTTTGGGCTGGGCGAAGCATAATGACGAAGAACGACAGTGAGGATGGAAATTTTTCGACATTCGTAAAAAAGAGGAAAGATTCGACATTCGCGGGCTGGTGCTACGACGAGATTCTTCGCTTCGCTCAGAATGACAAATAAGCTAATAATCCTAGCGGAATAAATGTTACTGCACATCAAGCATATTTCTTTTTAAAGAACAATTTAAACGTATGGAACCAACAGTCCTAACTGTATAAGTTAAATTTTGTTAAAAATGAGAAAAGATAAAATTCAGCACGCGACACGTTAAAAAGTGTCAGCGTCATCTTTGGGATAGAAGTTGGGTGTAGATATCCGCAAGTTCGGTCGCGCCGAGAAGTTTTGGCACAGGATAGAGCGGATTTGCCTCCTTATCGGCGTGATGTGCGAGCGTTTCGATATCCTCCGCTTTGAGGTCGGCGATAAAATTTGGCAAGCCGAAATGTTTATTGAGTCCCTCAATGAAAGCGATAAATTTTTGCGAGGCGGTGTGCCTATCCTCCTCCCGCTTTGCCACGCCAATAGTAACAGCGAGACGCGCAAGTTTTTTCTCCGCGCTTTTACCATAACTTTTAAGCACAAACGGCAAAACAACGGCATTAGCGAAGCCGTGCGCTGTGCCATACTGTCCGCCCAAGGAGTGCGCAATCGCGTGGACGTAGCCAACATAGGAAATGGTGAAACTCACGCCCGCGAAATAGGACGCTTTCAGCATATTTTGGCGCGCAACGGCGTTATGTGGCTGGTCATAAGCCGTCACCAAATTCTCAGCGATAAGTTTTGTTGCCTCCTCTGCCATCCGCCTTGTCAAGCGCGTTGTTGACTTTCCAATATACGCCTCCACCGCGTGAGTGAGCGCGTCCATACCCGTTGTGGCGGTTACACTTTTCGGCAAGTCGAGGGTTGTTTTGAAGTCCAAAACGGCGTATTTTGGAATGAGCGGAAAGCTGTTAATGGCGTATTTATCCCTATTCTCCGCATCCGTGATAACCGCCGCCAGTGTGGTTTCGCTACCCGTCCCCGCGGTTGTTGGCACGGCAAAAAGTGGTGGAAGTTTTTTGGTTATTTTTAAAAGCCCGCGCATTTTTGCTATACTCTTTTTTGGATATCGACTTCTTGCCAAAATCACCTTTGCGGTGTCCATAACGCTTCCGCCACCAAACGCAATGGCGCCCGCGCAGTGGTTTTTAAGGTAAATTTCAAGCCCCGCCTCCACCATTTTCGTGGTTGGATTTGGCAGTATGTCGTCAAAAACGAAAACGGAAATTTCGGCGCTCTTCAACTTCTCTTCCAGTTCCTTCGTTAGCCCTAACCCGCGAATTGATTTGTCGGTGACAAGAAGAATCTTATTGATTTTTTCCTCTTTAAGCGCCAAGATGACCTCGTCCATATTTTTTAATATTTTCGGCTGGCGATAAGGCAAAAGCGGAATTAAAATGTGAAAGCATTGCTGAAAAATTCGGCAGAAAATCTTTCTAAACACGCCCATTTCCTTGTCGTTGCGCCCGCTGTATGATATGGAAATGGCAAGCAAGATTTCGGCGGGATAATAAAGCACCAAGCAAAGAATGTCAAACACCCGCGAAACATCGGCAAACACGTTGAAAAGTAGCATTAAGTCGGAAAGGAAAAACATTAAACTTCCAAGCATAATTAGGAGGTTTTTGTCGCGGTAGTCCTTTTCAAATAGGTTGGAAATGCTTTTGCCAAGCATAAACGCGATGATGAAAGCGTAGACAATAACAACAGGAAGCATACCTTGAAAATCGAATATCGGCGCAAGCAGGATAAGCAGAAGTGAGAGGTCAAAAATGATGAGCGAAAGCGCAATATCTCGCCAATTTATCCTATTTAATAAGGCGTAGGCAACAAAGAAGAAGATATGCCCAACAGCAAAAAGCACGGCGCCCACTAAAAAGAAGTCGATAAGAAAGATGTCGCCCAGGCACGCAAACACCAAGCCTGTCAGCATAACGAATTTGAAATGCGGGTTGCGCTCTTTAAACGAAAAGGCGAAATACATATTTATAACGCCCAAAACAACGAATAAAATGCTTGCGAGCGATTTAAAGATATATGCCCGTCCAAGCGTGATAAACAAAATGTCGACCACGATAATTAGTAGCGCAAAAACTGAATTTAGCCAAAAGAGCGTCTTTCTTTTCTCCATACCTCACTCCTATTATTTTTATTTTAACACCAAACCGCATTTTTTAGCAAATAAATTAATAAAAAAAACACCACCTAGAGTCTTTGCGCTCAAAAGCGATGTTTTTGTTTATTCCACGATAATTCTATATCTCGCTAAATCTCACCAATTTGGCAATAGGCACACCTACGCCTTCTGCGAGCCAGCAAATTTAGAGATAACCTGCTCTTCGTCAGCGCCCCACGCGTGTTTGTTTCCAGTAGAGAGATATTTTTTATTGCGCAACAATTCCCTTTGCAAATATCTGCCATAAGCGTCATTATCAGCCACATTTTTACTCATAAATTCAACGAACTCGCCGTCGAAATCAAACTCGTTCATACCATCAAACGCCGTGACGATATCCCTCTTAATTCGCGGAAAATAATGAGAAAATCCTCGCGCAAATTCCGCACCAGTTTTTGGCGCGCTCCAGTTATACGGCAACTTTTTCAGCACATAACTTGTGTTGGTGGGAATGAATAGGAAAACGTGCATATTGTTTGGCGTCAATTTTGAAGAGAACACATCTGGCACCTCGTATGCTGTGCGAAAAATGAGGTAGATGCCTGCCTTTTGATATGCCAGCACCGCCTTTTTTGCGTCCTCATACGCCTTCGACTCATCACCATCAAACTGCGAAAAATCGAAATCTTTGAAGTAGTCGTCAAACCCGAAGCATTCCTTATTTATGCGTTCACTAATAAACTCCTTCCACTCTTTCGATTTCACGCTTGAAACAAATTGGTTATGTTTTCTTAAACTGTTCATTTTATCTCCTAAATTTAACTAAATGTTGAGAAAATTCCGCCTATGAGAAATTCCGCCCAAAAGTGTAATTCTCAACTAAAAACAACTAATCTTTTTTAATTATATCACAAATTGGTTTTTTAAGCAATACCCTCGCCTTAGATTTATCAATATTTATGTCAGTTTTTGTCAAAAGGACAATGCTTGGATTGCCAACAAACGCTTTTCTTGCATAGTCATTCACCTCTTCAAATGTTATTTCTTGGCAAATTTTCTTATGCCTTTTCTCCCCTCTTTTCGACAAAATTTCGCCTAAATTTGTGTAGTCATTAATAAGTGAACGTGCCATATTGAAAAGTTTCGGCCAGTCAAGGTTGTAACTATCGAAATAGGATTTATATTCAAAATCAAACACCTTTTTGGATAGCCCGTTTTCCTTTATATCCTTAACAAATTCCAAAAAAAGTTGATAGTTTTTCTCCACCTTATCGTGCGCGCACTCGATGATAAACGAGCCAGTGTAGTCCTTAAAATCGTAAAAGAAACGCTGTGAAACGCCATAACAAGACGAATTTTGCACGCGGAACTTATCGAGCGCCATTGAAGAAGTAACTCGCGCCACCATTTTCTTCACATACATCTCGCGCCACGACATATACCTTTCGCCATCTTTATAGCGCCAGTCGATTTGAAGTAAGGATTTTTGCGCCTCAACAGGCTCTTCTTTAATGAACAAGCCTTGTTTTAAAGGCTTTGATTGTGGATAATCATAGCCAACTTTTCCGTCCTTTTTTAGCCTTGCCACAATATACTTTTCGCACGCTTTAAGAACACGTTTAAGTGGAACATTTCCAACAACGTCGACAACCACATTCTTAATTGAAAAAAACTCCTCTTTAAAATCTAAAACGTCTTGCGCGGTGAGATTGGAAACGCTTTCGCTGTCGCCCGAAACAAGTTCGTCCTTCATATCAACAAAATTTTTCTCTTGGTGTGCCTTTTTAAAAAGATGATTGAAGGCTTGTAAAAAATTGGTCTTTCGCCTTGTGGCTATCTCTTGTAACACCACCTTCTTCTCATCTTCAAACTCGTTTTCAAAGTTGGTAAATTTTGTGAAGCCAGAGGTTAAATTGTTAATAAGAAGTTCAAAATCATTCTTATTGCAAAGCCCAACTAATTGAAGGCTATAAATACTTGTATACGCGTTGCGATAAGGAAAAAAACTGAAACTATCGTAAAGTTCCTGCTTTGATAAAATTTCATTAGAACAGTTGCAAAGGCAGTGTTCCACAAGGTGCGCCAGACCTCTTTTATTCTTCTCCTCGTTCGCCGAGCCTGCCAAAAAGTGAATTATGACCGCCACACCGTCAACGCTTTTCTTGCGTTTATAGATAATTTTGAGACCATTTTTAGTTTCAATAACACCCTTCATTTCATCCCTCCCTCTAAACTTTTCTTATTATATACCAAACCCCACCATAAGTCAATAATAAACCAAAATTTGAAAAATATTCTTAGAAGAAAAAATGCATATTTTTATAACTTTTTAAAATAAATATTCGCACCTATTAAAGTAAATATTCACACTTAAAGTAATGGATAAACAATGAATAGTATAATATTGAGTTTTAAACACGCCAAAGAGTTGAATGTTTATGAAAAAGGGCTAACGATAACCGAAAAACAGCATTGAAGGGTTTGCAGAACTAAATCATACTAAAATTTCTTATTTCGCCAATAATTTGATTGACAAACGGAGAAAAAGAATGTATAATGAAAAAAGTTATGCTGATGTGGCTCAGTTGGTAGAGCAGTTGATTCGTAATCAACAGGTCGCGGGTCCGAGTCCCGCCATCAGCTCCAAGCGCCCAAGTAAGGTGCTTTTTTTATTTTATTTTAACAATAAATT
>CALVOG010000014.1 GCA_944350265.1 uncultured Clostridia bacterium | reverse complement strand
GTTTTGTTGCAAAAGAAATTTTGTTGTGCTAAAATTATTGTAAATAAGGGGCAAAAGGTAGTAGGTGTTCCACCCACTCTTCAAAAAGACTTTTCCTGATAAGGTGGGGGTCGGTGGTTCGAGTCCACTCAAGCCAACCAGTATGTTTAAAGTGGACTAGTTTCCACTTTTTTTATTTCCCCACCTTATGCTTGCCTATCGGCAAGTGCAAATCCTCCGGCTTTGCCAGGGTGGTGCCACTTAACACCAAACAATTTTGTTGATAGAATATGTGTGGGTCGGCGTCCGCTCCGCGACTCCGTGCTGGCGCTTCGCTGGCACATTCGCGAGTCCACGGTAAGCCAACCAGTATGTTTAAAGTGGACTAGTTTCCACTTTTTTTTATTTCCCCACCTTATGCTTGCCTATCGGCAAGTGCAAAACCTTCGGCTTTGCCAGGGTGGTGCCACTTAACACCAAACAATTATGTTGATAGAATATGTGTGGGCCGGCGTCCGCTCCGCGACTCCGTGCTGGCGCTTCGCTGGCACATTCGCGAGTCCACGGTAAGCCTACCACTAAAACCCCGATAAAATCGGGGTTTTTATTATGCTTTTATAACTAATTTTTTGACATCATTTACTGCATTTTTTGACATCAAATATTTTTCTATTAAATTTAAGCAATAAAAAAGACCGAAAGTGTGAAATTTTTACTTTCGGTCTAATTCTATCTAAAACTATCTAAAAATGTGTTATTTGATGTCAAAATTGATGTCAAACTTTACATATAAATTTTTTTATTTTATTTATACATATTTTTCTTTTAAAAGTTTTTCATAGCATTACTTGTACTCAAATTCAAGCTCGGTTTTCCTTTCGTAAATAGTGCCGACAGATTTATCTCTCATTGACTTTTGAGAAGATTTTTTTGCATAACAATATCTGCAGTCGTGAAAGCAAGTGTCATACTGCCCTATGTCAACCGACGGCATACAAAGGCAATTTTTGCGTTGCCCATCAAGTTTGTTATTTTTGCGTTTGACTTGAAGACTCAAATCTTTATATTTTTCAGTTAAAAGTTTCTCGAAAATTTCTCCATCTATGCACTTACTTGGAACAATGCCATATTTTGAGTAGTCATTTTCGGCACACGCCTCAATTTGAATTCCATTTTCACTAGCAATTTTTGAAATTGCAGATAAAATTTTATCTTTTTGCCAAACGCTAGGTTTATGCAAATTTTTATCACACCCTTTATAACTTTCAATCAAAAAACTGATTTTGCAATGTTTGGTGTGTCCATTCAATTCTTTTGCCAAATATTCAAACTTTTCAATATGCCAATTTTCATCAATGCCGTCAGTGACGAGAATTGGGTCATATCTCCAAATTACAGGACAGAATTTTGAAAGCATTTTGAAACTTTCGATTCTATCTTCAAGTGGTGGCAGATTTGCTTCAATTTCTTTTGGATAGGCGTTGAGAGTGTAAAGAAAATAATACTTAAAGTCCTTTAACTTTTCCATTTTATCAAGCATAGGTTTTGGGTTTTTTGTCCAAAAAACAATACCTTCAACGTTGCCAGATGTTTCAACTTTCTTTTCTCCAAGCAGGTTTGTTTCAACACTCTCAATCTTCAGCGGTTTAAGTGCAATTTTTGCAATTTTATCGCGAGCAATAGGATTTGGCACCAAAACAAAGCCTTGGTCCAACTGCTTAAAAAACCAATCACCATAAAACGCAGGAATATCAGTTCGTCTTGAAACACTTAAAATCATATTTTGTCCTTGCCCTCACGCAAAAAATCTTTGCTCTTTGAAAATGCCTTTATCATATTAGGAAAATACTCACTCCATTTTGTATTTTGTTTTTCAAAAACAAGCAATTCGTTATAAATTTCTCTAACGAACGAAAATCCTTGTCTTTTTTCAATTTCAAAAAATTTATCTTTGTCTATTCCATATAGTTTTTCGCGTAGGCGAATAGTTAATGCTCGAACAACTGTGTCATTGATATATGAAACTTGGCTTTGATAGTGTTTTACAGCCCTAAACAAAGACTTATCGATATTTAGGGTGGCACCACTATTTAAATATTTCAATGTGTTTTTGTTTACAAATGAATGCATAAATTCGTGCAGGATAATATGCGTATAGCCATCATCAAAAGGATTAATTGTTTTATTGTCATAACTAGGCAAGCCAACGCAAGCCCACACACCATCTTCCAATTTTATTCCGTGATTGCTATTTGTAAGAGAGGGGATTATATTTACAACAAACTTGTCAGTCGCTGGTTCTTTAAAATAGTTCTCTAAAAAATGAGCGAAATTTTTCACCTCAAAAAACGAGGACAGTTGTTTTATTTTCGATTGATAGTAAGGATTATGTTTAATGTAAAAATCATTAAAGTTTGATATTTTTGCAAAATCTTCAACTTGATATAAAAATCTGCCTAGCAAATCTTCATTTTCAATTTCATCTAAAATATTTTGTGATAGTTGTCCTTTGAAAGTCATATTTGGCTCTAAATTTAAAGCCAAAAGGAGGGGGTTGTCATAATTAAAGCCCTTTTCTTTTTCTCCAAGTTCTTTTGCAAGTAAAATTGATGGATGCCTTTTAAACTTTGAAAAATAATCTACGACATCCATTCTATAATCATCTTTAATATCCAAATTAAAATGCTCTTCCGCATAGTTATTGCACTGCGAAAGTGCTAAAATTATAGAAATTAACTCTGTTCGCTTATCAACCAAAAATTTAACCATCTTTATAGTTCTCCATAAGAATTATTATAACCTTTGCAAAGTGTGTGGAGCATAGCAATACTTACATCTATGACTGCAACCTATGTAAACATTCAGTGCGTATGGACTATTTTCTCTCGCCATTCCTTTCGGTCTATAAATACCATATATTTATGATAGCACAAAAAGATAGGATTTGACCACAAATTTATGAGAAAATATAATTTAGGGCGAAATTTTGGCGAGTTGAATAAAAATTTTGTGGGAAATTTTTAATTTGCTTGCCAAAATTTTTTTAAAATGATAAAATTTGTATGCTTATTTTGGCATAAGCATTTAATTGAGGCGTGTATGTTCAAGTTATTTAAATATTTGAAGTCGATTGACTATCTTTACATCTTCTTTGCAATCGGGCTTATCGTTTTGCAGGTTTGGCTGGATTTAACCTTGCCAAAATTTATGGAAAATATGATGGATTATTTAGAGAAGGGCGATGTAACAAACCTCACAAGTGTTGTTTTAACGAATGGCGCTCTTATGCTTGCGTGCGCGGTGGGAAGTTTACTCTCGGCGGTCACTGTGAACTTTTTTGTGTCGAAGATAAGTGCGAGGTTGTCGGCGAACATAAGGCTGGCGCTTTACACCAAGATTGAAAGTTTCTCGCTGACCGAACTCAACAGATTTTCAACGGCAAGTTTGATGACGAGAACCACAAACGACGTCAACAATGTGCAAATGCTGATTTCGATGGGTATGCAGTCGCTCATCAAAGCCCCGATTATGGCGATTTGGGCGATATGCATCATTGTTGGCAAAAGTTGGCAGTGGTCGGTGGCGACGGCGGGCGCGGTTTTGGCGCTTATTATTGTGACGCTGATTGTTTTCCTTTTTGCTGTGCCAAAGTTCAAAAAAATTCAAACCTTAACCGACAATCTCAACCGTGTCACGCGTGAGAATTTAACGGGCATACGAGTGATTCGCGCTTCCAACGCCGAAGATTATCAAAACGAAAAATTTGAGGGATGCAATCGCGCACTAACTAAAAACAACCTCTCCGCGAACCGAGTTATGGCAATTATGAACCCTGGAATGACGCTTATTATGCAGGGGCTGACGCTGGCAATTTATTGGATTGGTGCCTATATTGTTAAGCCGAGTGGGCTTCCAAGTTTTGGTATGATGACCACATTTATGTCCTATGCAATGCAGGTGGTGATGTCGTTTATGCTACTTATCATCATCTTCATTCTTCTTCCTCGTTCGCTTGTTTCGGCGCGAAGAATAAACGAGGTTCTAAATACGCACAATTCGATTGTTTCGGGCGAATTTAAGGGCGATGAAAAAGAGAAAGGTGGCGACGATTATGTGGTTTTCAAAAATGTTTCCTTTAAGTATGCCGACGCCAGTGAATATGTTTTAAACAACATCTCTTTCAGCGTGAAAAAGGGCGAGACGGTGGCGTTTATCGGCTCAACAGGAAGCGGAAAAAGCACATTAATCAACCTCATTCCGCGCCTCTATGACGCAACCGAGGGCGAGGTGCTTATCGACGGCGTCAACGTTAAAGATTACGACACCAAAGTGCTTAACAAAAAGATTGGCTACACGCCTCAGCGCGGGGTGCTTTTCAGTGGAACGGTGAAATCAAATGTCAATTTTGGCGACAATAACGCCGATGACGAAACGGTGAAAGAGGCACTTAAAATTGCACAGGCTTCGAACTTTGTGTCGCGTATGAAGGATGGCGTTAATTCGCACATAGCGCAGGGCGGAACCAACGTTTCAGGCGGGCAAAAACAGCGCTTGTCGATTGCGCGTGCGGTGGCAAGAAAGCCGGAAATTTTCATCTTTGACGACAGTTTTTCGGCGCTAGATTTTAAGACGGACAGAAAACTTAGAACCGCGCTTAAAAAGCATACGGCAGGCACAACTCAGTTTGTGGTTGCTCAGCGAATCGGCACAATCAAGGATGCGGACAAAATTATAGTTTTGGATAGTGGCAGTATGGTTGGAATTGGCACGCACGAGGAACTACTCAAAAATTGTCCTATTTACAAGGAAATTGCCTTGTCGCAGTTATCCGAGGAGGAGTTGAAATGAAGAAAACGGGCGTAAAAAAGGGACAATTCAAAAAGTCAATGGTCAAACTTTTGAAATATTGCAAAAAATTCTATTTTCTAGTTGGCGTTGCGCTCTTTTTGGGGATAGTTTCGGTGGTTTGTCAAATTTTATCACCCATCCTCGTTGGCAGGCTTGGCGGAATAATTGAAGCGGGCAATATAAACTACGACGATATCACGCGCCTTGCACTGACAATTTTAACGCTGGCATTAATTATGTCACTTCTTGGCTACTTCCAGCACTTCATTATGGCAACAACAACGCAAAAAGTGGTCTTTAAATTTAGAGATGATATCTCCGCAAAAATCAACAAACTTCCTCTTCAATATTTCGACACTCACCTTTACGGCGACACGCTCAGTAGGGTCACCAACGATGTTGATATCATCGGGCAAACACTTAACCAATCGGTGTCCAGCCTCTTTTCGAACATCATCCTCTTTGTGGGTGTGACGATTGCGATGTTTGTGACGCAGTGGATTATGGCGTTCACCGTCATCGTTGCCACATTTATCGGCTTTTCGATTATGATTATCTTCTTAACCAAATCGCAAAAGTATTTCATTATGCAACAAAAAGATTTGGGCGACCTTAATGCGCACATTGAAGAGGTGTATTCAGGGCATAACGTCATTAAACTTTTTAATGCTGAAAGTGATAAGGGTGGGGAGTTCAAAAGAATAAACAAAAAACTTGAAAGAAGCGCGTGGAAATCGCAGTTTTTGTCTAACACAATGATGCCGATTATGGGCTTTGTTGGGAATTTTGCCTTTGTGTGTGTTTGTATTGTTGGCGCGGTTTTGGCATTAAATAACATTATCGGCGTTGAGCCGATTCTCACGTTTATGATTTTTGCAAGAATGTTCTCCAATCCACTTTCGCAAATTGCACAGGCGCTGACAAGTTTGCAGTCAACAAGTGCAGCGTGCGGGCGGGTTTTCGAGTTCTTGGAAGAGAAGGAACTTTCAAATGAGGACGGCAAAACTGAGGTGCTTACAAATGTTTTGGGAAATGTGGAGTTCGACCACGTTCGCTTTGGCTACACAAGCGATAAAATCATAATAAAAGACTTCTCGGTGAAAGTGTATGCGGGCGAAAAAGTGGCGATTGTGGGACCGACAGGCGCGGGGAAAACCACACTTGTCAACCTTCTTATGCGCTTTTATGAAATTAACTCTGGCGATATACGAATTGACGGGCGCTCGATAAAGGACCTAACGAGAGAGAACATCCACAACCTCTTTGGTATGGTTTTGCAGGATACTTGGCTGTTTGAAGGCACAATCAAAGAAAATTTAAGGTATAACAAGGAAAATGTCACCGACGGGCAGATTGTGGAGGCGTGCAAACAAATCGGCGTTGACCACTTCATTCAAACCTTGCCAAACGGCTATGACACCGTGATTGACGATGCCGTGAATTTGTCGGCAGGGCAAAAACAACTTCTCACCATTGCGCGCACAATGGTTGCAAATAATCCTATGCTCATCTTGGACGAGGCAACAAGTTCGGTGGATACGCGAACGGAAGAACTCATCCAAAAGGCGATGGATAAACTTATGGAGGGGCGCACCTCGTTCATCATCGCGCACCGCCTTTCCACCATAAGAAATGCGGACGTCATTTTGGTGCTTAAAGACGGCGACGTCATTGAAAGCGGAAACCACGAGGAACTTATGGCAAAAGGCGGATTTTATGCCGACCTATATAACAGTCAATTTGCCGAGAATTAGGACGCCAACTTCGCTTAACACCGATTTTCCTTCTTCGTTTTCCACATTTTTACCTATCGTTTGTATATAAAAAATTTTTTCTCACAAAATACCCTTTGGAGGTGTTTAGTGAGGAGGTTATTGTTTTCTTTAATAGGAGTTCCAATGATGTTTTCAGCAATTTTAGGAGTTTTAGATGTCTTTCCATATGGCGAGATGAGTTTTGTTGCGAATGGCGAGGTGGTGGAAATCACCGACGCGCAAAAGGCGGAAATTCAAAAGGAGTTTACGGCGTATTTAGAGAACGCATACGAAACCCCAGCACTTGGCGTGATTTTCCCAGAATTATATGATGAGATGCTGAAAGACGGCTATTTTCTTGTTTTCAAATTCGATGGATACTATGAGTTCAACGGGCTTGGGTTCAATGAGTTGACAATTAAGGTGGATAAGGATTATCACGGCTTCAACATATATCGCGGAATTGACGGCGAATACCGTGGGCGTTGTTTTTATGTCAACACCGAAAACACTTCAACAAAGTTATACGAAGTTTTAAATGAAATTTTCACCTCAAATAGTGAAGAATAAGAGCGTTGCCATTCTAAAACACCTTCTTTATGGTATGTTTAACGCGTTGTATCGTCTCTAACGCATAGTATGGCAGTTAAATGTCATTCTGAGCGAAGCGAAGAATCTCGTCGTAGACCAGTCTTACAAAAATAAGAGTGGCACAGCGTGGTTGGCGACACAGCTTAAACCGCAAGGAGACACCGCTAAATGTCATTCTGAGGCGAAGCCGAAGAATCTCGTCGTAGAACGGCTTTCAAAAATTCAAAAAAAATACCACTTTGATGAATGGTTGGTCAACCAAATTAAGTTATTTCTTTTAAGTGGATAGATTAGACATACGCGGGCAGTATTAGAGTAACTACCTTCGATATAAGCAATAAAGACAAACAAGTGGAACAACAAAAAGTGACAGCGTCACCTACGACGAGATTCTTCGCTTCGCTCAGAATGACAAATAACTACCCTGCCTTATGGAATATGTTTTATATAGCCTCAACACGTGATATCTTAGAAAGTGACAGCGTCACCTACGCCGAAGAATCTCGTCGTAGAACGGCTTTCACAAAATATAAAAATACCTCTTAGGACTCAAAATCAAAAATTTGCGGTTATAATTAGTGTCTTTTCCATTATTTAAGAATTTTCTTCTAGTAGTTTAAGCAAGGAAGAAAATTTTTTTATATTTCTCTTAAATTTATTTGACTATTTTTTATATATGATATACAATATATAGGCATAGGAATATAAAAATATTCCCATATAATGTGTTTTTTTAAAAAATATAGCAAAAAAAAGGAGAAAATTATGAAAGAGGAATACGAAGAGATTTACAAGGGTTTTTCAGGCGAGAAGTGGCGCGAAAATATCGACGTTGCTGACTTTATTAGGGAAAATTATAAGGAGTATCGTGGCGACGACAGTTTCCTTTCCCCTATCTCAAAAAAGACCAAAAAGGTGTGGGAAAAGTGCGAAAAGTTATTACATAAAGAGGCGAAGGCGGGGCTTTTGGATGTGGAACTTGACGCCGTTTCAGGGATAAATAGTTTTAAGCCGGGCTATATTGACAAAAAGAATGAGGTGGTTGTGGGGCTTCAAACCGATAAGCCTTTAAAAAGAATTGTCAACCTCTATGGCGGGACGCGTATGGCGGACAAGGCGCTTGAAGCATACAACAAAAAACTCAATCCAACGCTTGAAAAATACTTTAAGGAATTTCGTAAGACTCACAACGACGGTGTGTTTGATGTCTACACGCCAGAAATTAGACGTGCAAGAAAGGCGGGGCTTTTAACGGGCTTGCCGGATGCCTATGGCAGAGGGCGAATCATCGGCGATTACAGGCGCGTGGCGCTTTACGGCGTGGATACTCTTATTGAATTTAAGCAAAAAGACTACGCCCAAATCGACATTTCGAGCGAGGAAAATATAAGGCTCCGCGAAGAGGTTGCCGAGCAAGTTAAGGCGCTCAACAGCCTCAAAGAAATGGCGAAAGGTTATGGCTTTGACATCTCAAAACCAGCAAAAAATGCATATGAGGCAACTCAGTGGCTTTATTTTGCTTACCTTGCGGGCGTGAAAGAGGATAATGGCGCGGCAATGAGTTTGGGCAGAACTTCCACCTTCCTTGATATCTATATTGAAAGAGATTTACAGCGCAAACTTATCACCGAAGAAGAGGCGCAAGAACTTATCGACCAGTTCGTTATAAAACTTCGCCTCGTGCGCCATTTAAGGACGCCGGAGTATGACGAGATTTTTGCGGGCGACCCAACCTGGGTGACCGAAAGCGTGGGTGGTATGCTTGACGAGGAGCATAGTTTGGTGACGAAAAATTCGTTTAGATATCTTCAAACGCTTGTCAATCTTAACCCGTCGCCAGAGCCAAACTTGACCATTCTTTATTCCTCAAAACTTCCAGCGAATTTTAAGCGTTTTTGCGCGAAGATATCCATAAAAACCGACGCAATTCAGTATGAGGGCGACGATGTTATGCGACCAATTTATGGCAATGACTACGCGATTGCGTGCTGTGTTTCAGCAATGAAAGTGGGAAAGCAAATGCAATTCTTCGGTGCGCGATGTAACCTTGCAAAAACCTTGCTTTACTCTCTTAACGGAGGCGTCGACGAAAAAAGCGGAGTTTTGGTGGTTGAGGGCTTAAAGAAAAATAAGGAAGGCGTTTTGAACTTTGATAACGTTTGGAAAAACTACCTCAAAACAATGAAGTTGGTGGCAAAAACCTATGTTGATGCAATGAATATCATTCACTATATGCACGATAAATACGCCTACGAGGCAATCCAAATGGCTCTGCACGACACCAACGTTGAAAGATTAATGGCGTTTGGCGTTGCGGGCTTTTCAGTGGCGGTCGACTCGCTTTCAGCCATAAAATACGCCAAAGTTTCACCAGTGCGCAACGATGACGGCGTGATTATTGATTTTAAAATCTCGGGCGACTACCCAAAATTCGGCAATGACGACGACAGGGTGGACGAGATTGCTGTTGAACTTGTTAAGGCGTTCAAATCGGCGCTTGATGAGTATAAGACCTATCGAAAATCTATCAAAACCCTATCACTTCTCACCATAACTTCGAATGTTATGTATGGCAAAAAGACGGGTGCGACGCCAGATGGTAGACGCGCAGGCGTGCCTTTCGCACCAGGCGCAAACCCAATGCACGAGCGTGACACTTCGGGCGCGCTTGCTTCTCTCAACTCGGTGGCAAAAATTCCTTATTGCGATTGTTGCCAGGACGGCATTTCAAACACTTTCTCAATCGTGCCAGACGCACTCGGCAAAGATGAAAAATCTATGGTGAAAAATTTGGTGAGCATACTAGACGGCTACTTCGACCAAAAGGCGCAACACATAAATGTTAATGTGCTTAACCGCTCGCTCCTTATTGACGCAATGAACAATCCGTGGAAATACCCAAATCTCACCATTCGCGTTTCAGGTTATGCGGTGAATTTCAACAAACTTTCGCGCGCGCACCAAGAAGAGGTTATCGCTCGCACCTTCCACACATCGAGGTAATCTTATTCTATAAAAGTGGAGCGCTGGTAAATAGGTTGGTAGGTCCTTGCGGTATAAACTAACCACTGTGCTAAGGAGGGAGAAGGATGGTTAAAGGGAATATCGATAGTTTTGAGAGTATGGGACTTGTGGATGGACCTGGCGTTAGGTTCGTGGTTTTTATGCAAGGTTGTCCGCTCCGATGTGCCTACTGCCATAACCCAGAAACTTGGGCGGACGAAAAAAAGATTGAAATGACCGCCGAGGAACTTGTTAAAAAGGTGCTTAAATATAAGCCATACTTCGGCGACGACGGCGGTGTGACTTTTTCGGGCGGGGAGCCTTTGCGTCAGCCAAAATTCCTCTTGGAGGCACTGAAAGAGTGTAAGAAATATGGCATAAACACTTGCCTCGACACTTCTGGTGCGGGCGATGAGTATGACGAAATCCTCGACTATGTTGACCTTGTTATACTTGATGTTAAGGCGATTGACGCCGAAAAATATAAGGCGCTGACGGGGCAAAATATTGAGAGGTATAACCGCTTCCTCGCCACCTGCCAAAAGAAGAAAAAAAGGTTGTGGCTAAGGCAAGTTATCGTGCCGGGGCATAACGACACTGAGGCGGACATTTTGCGCTTAAAGGAATACATAAAAAACATTGAAAATGTTGAGAGGGTGGAACTACTGCCTTATCACAGTATGGCGAAAGAAAAATATAAAAAATTAGGGATAAAATACCGCCTCGAAAATGTTTTAGATATGGATAAAGAGAAATGCAAAAAACTCGAAAAACTCTTAAATAACTAAAAAAAATCCATTTTTTATAAAAAAAATAGCAAAAAAATTATAAAAAAATGCATTTTTTCCTATTATTTCTTGTTTTTTGGTTTTTGTTGTGCTATACTTTAAAATAGTTAAGGAGGAAATTATGTTTTTTTGATAGGGACTAAGCAGGCGAAAGGTGGGGTGCTTCGGTATGGGCGACATAGTCTAACACTACACCTATTAACTGCATTACCTAACAATTAGCGTGAATTTACTAGGCGTTTTCCTTTATGCTGTTCACATTTTATATTTTTCTTGTTTTGCATTATTTATTTTGGCGATTGTTATTTGCTAACTTTAAAATGCAACCATTAAGATTATAAAACTTTTTTGTCGTTTATCATACGGAACAACAGCTTTAAAATGCGACCATTAAGGTGTGATTATTAAACACTTAAATGGTTGCAAACTTGTTTGCTTAAAAATGCTATTAGATTAAACATATATGCGTGTTTTCTTTAAAATGTCACTATTAAAGTTTGATTGCTATATGCTATAAAGTTTGATTGTTATATGTTTGTTGCTATTAAAGTTTGCTATAAATCTATAATTTTTCTAACTTTATAATGTAGTCCTTCAAATTTTTAAGGAGGGCGTGAGCAAAATCTGGGTCTTGGTGGAAGAGGTAGATTTTCAATTTTGGTTCCGTTCCACTTGGACGCAAAATGAACGAACCGCCTTCAAGTTTAAACTCCAAAAAGTTTTGTTTAGGAAGCCCTGTGTTGTCGTTTTGATAGTCAATTATCTCTTTTATGTCAATTTTTAGCGTTTTTAAGTGATTTTTTCGTATTTTTTCAATGAACATTTGCGAATTTTTGGTTGGCAAGGAATCTTCAAGTGCGGTGAGATTGCCGTATTTTTCATAAATTTGCGCCAAATACTCTAAGAGAGTTTTGCCATTTTTTTTGAGTTTTTCAGCAATTTGCGCCATCTTTAATCCCGCGAAAATGCCGTCTTTATCATAGGCGTTATTCACAACATATCCACAACTTTCCTCATAGATAAGAGCGATGCTTTCTCTGCCATAAGTTTTGGCAAGTTCTTTCGCTTTTTTACCCATACTCAAAAAGCCAGTCAGTGTTTTATATAGTTTGGCGTTATACTTCTTGCAAATTTTGTCGATGAGCGGGCTTGTGACAACACTTGTGACCACAATGTTACCTCGCTTTTCGCCTAAGAGTGCGTCGGCGAAAATATAGCCAACCTCGTTGCCTGAAAGTTTTTTAAATGTGTTGCCACTTTTCACCATAACGCCCAGCCTGTCGGCGTCTGGGTCGGTGGCGATGATGATGTCACTGCCATTTTTAAGCGCCTTCTTTTTGGCAACTGCAAATGCCTCTTCAAACTCTGGGTTAGGGTAAGGGCAAGTGGTGAAGTTCGGGTCTTTTTTCGTTTGCACCGCGCTAACTTTAAAACCATTATAAGCAAAAAGTTTTTTAAGCGGTTTGAAGCCTGTGCCGTTTAGGGCGGTGTAGGTTATCTTAATTGAGCGCTTTTGCTTTTCGTAAGTTCCGTTTATGTAGGCATCCAAAATCTTTTTTCCAACGAATTTGACCTTTTTAAGGCGCATTTTTTGGTATTTATTAAAAACCTCCACCTCGTTCGTGGCGTCAAAGAGCGAGGTTATCTTTTTTTGCTCTTCTTCATCAATTTGTATGCCGTCATTGCCGTAGATTTTTATGCCGTTATACTCCTTTCGATTATGGCTGGCGGTGATGTTGACGGCGTAATCGCATTTAAGATATGTGCTGGCGAAAACAAGAGTTGGTGTGGGTGCATAATTTTTGAATAGCAACACTTCAACTTGAAAATCGCTTAAAATCTTTGCAAACAAGCGAGAAAAATCCTTGCTGTTATTGCGCGTGTCAAAGCAAATAACAATTCGTTTGTTTCGCGCATACTGCCCAAGTGCATAGGCAAGTTTGCCGACGGTTAAAAGGTTAATGGTGTTTGTGCCAAGTTCCATAACTCCGCGTATGCCCGCCGTTCCAAAAGAAAGAGAGGAAGAAAAATTTTGTTCAATCTTATCCTTGTTGAGTGCGGTAAGTTTTTTGACTATCTCTTTATCGTCAATATTTTTTAACCAATACTCATATTTTTCATTCATAACAACTCCTAACTTTCGTTCTTTTAAAACATCTAATAAAAAAACGCGAAAAATATAAAAAAATAAATTTTATAGTGATATTTTAATAAAAAATGCGAAAAAAATCAAATTTTTTAAGAAAAATCATTATTTTCTTTGCTATTTTCATTTTTTATAGTATAATAATAAAAATTACTTCTAATTGCTGGAAACTTATTTTGGATGTAAAAAAAGTAAGGTTTGGTGGTTTGAAAACAAGAGCCAAAATTTGATGGAAAAATAATTTAAAATCGATAAATTAATGGATTGATATTAAAATATATAAAAACCTAAAAGAAAGTTGGGGATATTGATATAAAATATACAAAATCTAAAAGAAAGTTGGGAATATTGATATAAAATATACAAAAATCTAAAAGAAAAGTGAGGAAAATATGAAAGTTCTAATTTTAACCGTTTCGGCGGGCGAGGGGCATAACTCAATGAGTCGCGCCATTTCAAACTATTTGAAAGAAACCTATGAGGACGTTGTTATTAAACAGATTGACCTTTTTAAGGATGGACCGATGACAATTAAGAAAAAGCAGGCGGGGTGGATGGTCAACGATGGATATTTCACGCTGGTGAAGTATTTTATAAAGTTCGCAAACAGCCAGTTTGAAAGGTTGAAAAGGCGGGATTATTCAAAGGACGCGGTTACCTTGCGTTCGACATTTATTAAACCCGCGCGTCCGTATGTTGAAGATGTTATCAACGAATTTAAGCCCGACGCCATTTTTTGTGCGCACACTTTTGCGGGCATAATTTTAACCGATTTAAGAAAAGAGGGAAATCCTAACGCGCTTAACGCAAGGGTGGTCACGGTGGTGTCTGATTTTGACGTTGCACCATACACCGAACTTTTAACTGAGGTTGATTACATCATCACGCCAACTGATGACTTTGATGACGACCTGACGAAACGCGGTTTTGACCTCAAAAAGAGGCTAAGTTTGGGGATTCCAATCCAGTCCAAATTTGGCGTATTTATCGACCAAAAAGAGGCGCGAAGAATGCTTGGAATTGACGAAAATAAAGATACTGTTATGCTTATGAGCGGTGGCGTTGGCTTTGGAAATACCGCAAAGGTGATTCTTAACCTCAACAAGTGCCAAAAGGACTTTCAAATTGTGTGCGTATGCGGGCGTAATGAAAAACTGAAAAAACAACTTGAAAAACTTAAAGAACGCGGAAAGATTAAAAAGGATATCACCATTTACGGCTTCTGCACGAATGTTGATGTCATTATGAGCGCGTCGAATGTTTTAATCGGCAAGTTGGGCGGGCTTTCCACCAGCGAGGCGTTTTCGAAATATTTGCCAGTGATAAGTTACAAAAAATTGCCGTTCCAAGAGTATGACAATATGCTTTACCTCACAAAACAAAATGTTTGTGAATATATCACAAAAAACAGCAAAGTATACGAACTTGTTGACGGCGTTTTGGAAAATAAAACGAAGTATGTTGAGAGTTTGGAAAAAATTCGTCGTCCAGATGCCACGAAAAACATTGGCGACCTTCTCTATTGCGGGACGCTGAAAAAGAGTGGGCAAGCGTGAGAATAATTATAGCCCATACTGCAAGGCGACATCGTTAAATGTCATTCTGAGCGAAGCGAAGAATGACAAATAACTGCCCTGCCTTCGGTATAAGTGACACTGCGCGTTAAATGTTTTTTAAGAGGAATTATTAGACGTTCGCGGGCGGGAGCTACGACGAGATTCTTCGGCTTCGCCTCAGAATGACAAATAAGCTGATAGTCCTTGTGGCATAAGCAAATTGCCAAATATGGCGATATGTTATGATTGCAATTTAGTCCATACCGTTAGGCGATACCATTAAATGTCATTCTGAGCAAGGAGCGCTAGCGACGCCAGCGAAGAATCTCGTCGTAGAACTGCTTACACAAATTCGAAAAATACCACTTTAAGTGAACCGCACTTTCTCTATTAGACATATCTAAACACGTGGAACACTAAAATTACCAAATCTTTTCCTTTTTGCGGAAAACTATGATAAGTATTATTCCTATTATTATCACAACAAGTAAAATTGCAAGGGCGATGTAAAGCCAAAGGTAGGAGTTTGACTCGTCTTTTATTGTGCTGACGGTGGTGGAGTAGGTTGTGATGATATCGCCGTTCGAATTGTATATTGTGCAGGTGACATCAAACCGCCCCTCAACATTATGGCTGTCGAAAAGGAAGTCCTTGCCGAACATATCATAGGCGGTGTCTTTCTCGTTATCATCGCCGTAACTTTCCCAAAGTGCCGTGCGATAGTCGCCTTCAATTTTGTCGGATTCGCGCATAACATATCGTGTGTTATCCTTTCCAATTCCCGTCACCGACCACTTTATATGGCAAGGGTTGACGTAGTCATAATCGCGCTCATTGAAGGTTATGTAATAGGAATCTAAAAGTTCGTTTGAACTGTATTTTTCGGCTTTAAAGGTGATATGTTTAGACTTGGTGTCGATATCATCAGGCATAACCGCAACATAAATTTCGCCAAGTGAAAGGGAGAGTGGGTTAGCGTTGCCACTTGACACATCCACATAACTATATATTAAATCAAATTTATAGATGCCGAACCCGTCACCATATATGGCGTTTTCAGTGATTTTTTCGGGCTGGTCGATATGAAAAGTTAGCGCCTTGTTTGCAAGGGTGTTGCCAGAGATGGTTTCCTCATAAATCACGCGCTCCTTGCCAACATTTTCGCTGAGGTTTTCAGTTTGCTTATAGGAAACTAGAAGTTTGACGTCGACAAAGGTGTCCTCGTTGCCAGACAGCGAATTTTTGATGCTGATGCCAAAAAATTTCAGTTTTGACCAGTCATAATAGGCATAATTGACCTCTTTTCCGTGTTCGTCGTCAATGATTGTCACAGGAGTGGAATAGGTTGGCGAAAGCGGGCTTGTTTGCGAACTAAAGCCGGTTAGTTCAAATGTGAAGTTCGAGTCGCTTCGACTTATTGTGACGTTGCCAGTTTCTGCTGACGCCAAAGAAGTGGGCGTAAGAGCGAACACGCCAAGCGCCAAAAACACGAATGCGAAAATAAAACCTAAAATTCCTTTTCTTATCATAAATTTATTTTATCACAAATTTTTTAAATTTAAAAACGAATTTGCATAATTTTTCCCGCAATTTTTAATTTTTTGTTGGTTTATCTATATAATCACATTAAAATGATTCAAATTCTATAAATTGCAACCGAAAACATTGTTTAATTAATCACATATCAATTAACCATATGCGACAACAATCGCTTAATTAAATCAAATTAATTAAAACCATCGCTTAATTGAATAAAAATAAAATTATTACTTGGTTAAAATTAATCATAAATTGCAATCATTGCTTAAAAAAACTAAATCATAAATTGCAATCATTGTCTAACTAAACGCGCAAACACATTTTCACTTTTAAAAGTTTAATGTTATTTCGTTTGACAATTATTTTTTTTAAATTTATAATTAATATATGGATATTGAAATTGAAGAAAAAGAAGAAATTGACCAACTTGACGAACTTGTTGATAGAATGAATTTTGAGCCACTTGTTTCCTCCTCTTCGCTTGATTGGATTAAGGATGAAACTTTGGTTTTTATCGTGCGTACTCAAAATCCGCTGACAAATTTTCCTATATTGGGCAAAAAAATGGAGGAATATGTGCAGATTGCCACATCAATTTGCACGCAAAAGTTTATAGAGGGCGAGGTTAAAATTTTTGACGCGCTTTTAAGGTGGCGGGAAAACTATAATAATATTGCTGTGTTTTATGACGACACACCGCTCTTTCAAAAGTCCACATTTTTTGAGATTATGCAGTATTTTGCCTCAAAAAAGATGAATTTTTTACCTCTTAAACGTGGATTTGTGATTAAAAGCGACTATGTTGAAAATTTTTCCTCGCTCTTATCTTCGCCGATTGACCTCTTCTCAAAGGAAGATTTTTTGGTGGTTAAGGACGGAGAGTCGTTTAACCGCGCCTTTAAAATTTTAAGCGATAGAATAAGAAATTTTCACATCAGCGAGGGCGTTATCATCCTTGGCGAAAGCACCGTTTTTATCGACGCCGACGTGCAGATTGAAAGTGGCGCGTTTATATATCCAAACAATGTTATTAAAGGCGAAAGCGTGGTTTGTGCGGGCGCGGTTTTGGAGAGTGGTAACGTTATTGACAATTCAATAATTTGCGAAAATGCAAAGGTGTCGGGCTGTCATCTTAAAAATTGCAAAATCACCGAAAACAAAAGCGTTTTTGGGAAGAGTTTGACGGATGAAGTGTTATAGGAGGAGATATGAAAATTGTTGTTGGGCTTGGAAACTATGAACCGAAATATGACCACACGTATCATAATATTGGCTTTGATGTTGTGGATGAAATTGCAAAGCGTTTGGGCGCCTCGTTCACAAAGAAAATGTGTAAGGGTTTGGTGGCGGAATGTCGCCTTGGCAGAGAAAAACTTTTGCTTGTGAAACCTCAAACTTTTGTCAATCTCAGTGGCTACTGCGTGAAGGAACTTAAAAGTAAGTTTAAAGACGCGCGCTTTTTGGTGATTTGTGATGATATAGACCTACCTAGGGGCAATTTCCGCTATAAGGAACGCGGAAGCGGTGGCACGCACAATGGGCTTAGGAATATCGTGGAACTTATTGGCGAGGACTTTGAAAGGGTGCGTGTTGGTATCGGCAGAGATATCTTTATGGACCTTGCCGACTATGTGCTTTCAAAGTATGATAAAGAGGTTTTTGCGCCTATCATTGAAAAGGTGGCAGACGAGGTTTTGGAAAGGCTTAAATGAAATTTTTGGCTGAAATTTTAAAGCAGGGCGAAATTGGCGGTGTGACAATAGGTGAAAAGTCCGTTTTGGCGAATAGCCTTGGACGGGCGGTTTATCTTTGTGGCGATTTTGTGACGGCGAGTAAACTTAAACTTGCTCTCACTGCGCTTAAAAAGAATGTGGAAATTGTGGCGTGCGGAAGAGAGGTTGAGGACGAAGTCGACCCGAATCTTTTCCCTTTTGCAAGTGCAATTTCTCGCTTTTTAGTGGGAGAAATTGACTATCTTGTTTTTTTGCCGTCGTCTTTGACAACAAAGTTCAATTTGCCGTCTTTAAAGGAAAGTTTGCTTATTAAAAAGGGCGAAGAGGTGGCGCCTGAGAAGGTCACAGCCAAACTTCTTTCTTTTGGCTACGAGCGCGCTGATTACGTCAACATCGAAGGGCAGTTTGCCCAGCGTGGCGACATTTTAGACATCTTTTTATACGGCGATGAAAGTCCAACGCGCATTGAATTTTTTGACGAAGAGGTGGAAAGGATTATCCACTTTGACGCCTCATCAATGAAAACCTTGAAAGAGATTGACAGTTTAAATATTTTTCCGCTTGTGCTTAAAGTTGGAGGTAACACAGTTGCCGATATTTGCGGAAATTTGGTGATTGACGAGCCTATAAAGATTGAAAATGAGTGTGAAATTTTAAAGGAGGCAAGAAAAAATCTCTCCTTCACGCGCGAGGATATGTTTGCCGATTTTTCGGCGCTCTTAGCGAAAAAACACATAACTTTTTCGAATATTGGTGATGCTCGATATGAAAACAAAACCATTGGGCGTAAAAGTTATTTAACCGATTTTTCGGCGCTAAAAAAAGATATTGAAATCTATAAACACTCTTCAAACGCCGTCCTCCTTTTTGCTGGCAAGTTCGCTGAACTTATGAAGGAATTTTTGCTGACAAACAAAGTGCCGTTTAAGGACTATTCGGGCGAAATTGAGGGCGGGAAGGTGTATGTTTTAAACACATATTTTCCATTTTCGTTCAGTTTTTTAAATGAGAAAGTGATTGCCATTGGCACCGATGATTTATATAAACCAAAAAAGGTGGAGTTTAAAAGAGGAAAGGAAAAACTCTCCTTTTTGCCGAAGGTTGGCGACTATGTTGTGCATTCCTACTATGGCATTGGCATTTGCAAGGATATCGTTCGGCTGAAACTGACAAGTTTTGAAAAGGACTACTTTGTTATTGAGTATAAAAATGGCGCGCTTTTATACCTTCCAACCGAGCAAGCGGATGTGCTTTCGGCGTATATCGGCGGAGAAAATCCAAAGTTAAACGCCCTAGGCTCGCAGGAGTGGACGCACCTAAAAAATAAGGTCAAAGAAAATTTAAAAGAGATGGCGATTGAACTTGCCAAAATTTATAAGGAAAGAGCGTCGCTTAAAGGTTTTAAGTTTACCCGTGACGAAGAATTGGAGAGGGAATTTGGAGACTTTTTCCCTTATGAACTCACGCCCGACCAAGCGGATGCCATCAGCGATGTCGACAAAGATATGGAAAGCGAAAAGATTATGGATAGGCTGATTTGTGGCGATGTTGGCTTTGGTAAAACCGAGGTGGCGTTTCGCGCGTGTTTCAAGGCGGTTTATAACTCCAAGCAAGTGGCATTTCTGTGCCCAACAACCATATTAAGCGAGCAACATTTTCGTTCCGCGTCCGCGCGTTATAAGCCTTTTGGGGTGAGAGTTGAGGTTCTAAATCGCTTCAAAACCGAAAAGCAAACAACGGAGATTTTGAAGAAACTTAAAAACGGCGAAATTGACATTCTCATCGGCACGCATAAACTTCTTGGAAAGGAGGTGGAATTTAAAGACCTCGGGCTTCTCGTCTTAGACGAAGAACAGCGCTTTGGTGTGAAGGATAAGGAAAAAATCAAAAAAATCAAAAACAACATCGACGTCCTAACGCTTTCAGCAACGCCGATACCGCGCACTTTGCATATGTCGCTGAGTTCGATTAGAGATATAAGCGTGATTGCCACGCCTCCAAAGGAGCGCTTGCCGATTCAAACATATGTAACAGACTACTCCGACACCCTCTTAACCGATGTTTCCAAACGAGAACTTTCGCGCGGAGGGAAGGTGCTAATCCTCTTCAACCGTGTCAGCGAAATTTACACTTTTGCTTCGCACGTTCGAAATCTTCTTCCAAATGGGAGCATCGGCGTTGCCCACGGGCAGATGGAGGAGCGCGAACTCTCACGCGTTATCGACGAACTTTACAACAACAAATATAACATCTTCATAAGCACAACTCTTATCGAAAACGGCATCGACCTTCCGTCGCTAAACACCCTTTTTGTTGTTGACAGCGACAAACTTGGGCTTAGCCAACTCTATCAAATAAGAGGGCGCATCGGGCGAGGTGACAAACTTGCTTATGCCTACCTCACCTTTGATAGAGGAAAAATCCTCACCGAGGATGCTTTTAAGCGCCTTGAAGCAATCACAGAGTTTAGAGAACTTGGAAGCGGGTTTAAAATTGCAATGCGCGATTTGGAAATTCGTGGCGCGGGGAATATTTTGGGCAGAGAACAGCACGGGCATATGGAAAAGATTGGCTATGATATGTATCTCAAACTTCTAAACGAGGTGACAAGAACGCTTAATGGCGGTGAGGTTAAAGAAAATAAAGAAATTAAGATTGAAATGCCACTTGACGCCTATATCGCCGAAGATTACGTCACTTCGCAAGAAGAGCGCATTGTTTTCTATGACAAAATAAGCAAAATTTCTTCAAGCGAAGAAAAGGATGAGGTTTTAAAAGAACTTGCACTTTCAAATGGCGATGTTCCAAAGGAAACAAAGAATCTTGCAAATGTGGCACTCCTCAAAAATCTGGCGCAAAATTTCAACGTCAAACTCATCCGCATAAACACCAAAGAGTGCTTGGTATATTTTTATAAAAGCGAGGAGATTATCGATAAAAGATTGTCGAAAATGGGTGAATTTTATCCTTTCAGTTTAAAATTTGAAGAGTTACCTATTCTAAAACTGCAAACCGATGAAAATGTGGAAAATAAGATGAAAACGCTTATCAAAATGTTTGAAAAGGCGCTGTCTTAAAACGAAAAAGCATTTTCTTATGAAAAATATCAAAAAAATGCGCTGTTTTGCTTGAAATTTGGCGGAAGATAAGGTATAATGATTAAGTTTAAAACTAACTTACGGAGAGATTATGAAGAAAAAAATATTTTCGCTTGTTCTATGTGTGATGATGTGCGCGTCAGTTCTCACTGGTTGCAACCTCTTCACAAGAGATTTGAAAACTTACTATAACGCTGTGGTTGCTGAGATTAATTATCAGTATGCGATTGGGCAGGAAACTCACACTTACACCGAAAAGATAACAAAGCGCGACCTTTTGGATGCTTATTATAGTTATGGCTCAACATATGTTGATAATGGTTACACGCAAGAAGAGGCGATTAACCTCACGCTCGACACTTTGATAAACAGAAATTTGATGATAACTGAGGTTGAACGCTATTATGCTGATAATGGCGAAGAGTTATTAAACGACGCCGAGAAAACCTACCTTTTCGAAGAAACTTACGAAGCAATATTGGATTTGTATGAACAGCACTACAACGAGATTGTGGGCGAGGGCGAAAGCACCAGTTCTTCCACTTCCTCTTCAACCTCCACGGAAAATGTTTTTGAGGAATACGAGAAAAAAGCTACGCTTTACACCGACGCTAACGGCAAGGTGGGAATTAAAAAGGTGGACGTTGTTAAGAATGTGAAAGACAGAAATTATATTCTAAAAAACAGCGACGGCACTGCTTACGACCTTGAACATAAAGACAGCGAGGGCAACTACATCTTCAAAGACCTCATCTATGAGGATATTTTGGAGTATGCAAAATCTTCCACAAACTATAAATCGGCGTTAGTTGATTATATGAACGAGGTGAGAGATAACTATTCTTACCTCGACCTCGAGGACGAAAAAACCTGCTTTATGTTTGAACTTGACCGCGTTTATGAGATATTAAAAGATAACTATATTGTTGAAAAATACGAACAAATCTATAACGGGCTTGCAAAGTCTGGCTCCTTTGTGACAAACGTTAAGGTTGAGGATGTTGTGAGATATTACGAAAACAACCTTGTCACTGACTATGAAAAATATGTTAGCGACTATGAAACCTTTGAAAGTGATATCCTCTCAGAAAGCACAATGCCAAACTATATTAACACCAGTGAGGGCTCAAAATTCTTCAATGTTGCCGTAATTAAAATTGGCTTTGAGGACGGCGCGAAGGATAACCTAGATAAACAACTTGAAGAAGGTATGGACATCGACGAATATTACGACAAACTTTTGAATCTTTACTCAAACGCAAGGGTGGAAGTGAGAGATAGCAAAACTGGCGAAGGAACAGGCAAAAAAATTGGCGCCAACGAACTTTATAAAGAAATCAAAAATGCGCTTTCTTCCACAAAGAACTATAAAAATGCTGATGAAATTTTGAAGAATGAGGCGCAAGTTAACGCAATTTTAAATGATTACAATATTGACATCTCATCGCTTGACGCTAGTGAGGCGCAAGAGGTGAAAGAAAAAACGGTTAAGGCGTATGTTGAAAGAGAAAACAAGGCGATTGCAAGAGAAAAAGCCTCCGCGTTTAGAGATTATTTCTACTACTATAACGCCGACACCACCTATCTTAACAGCGACAAACTTTCCGTGTTCGGCATTTCGAATGCGGGCGAAGTTCTCTATAACACCACTTATGCAAGCGCTAATGTGGCGGACGATAGTATGAAAGGCTATGAAATGTATGACGAGTTCGAAAATGCCATAAAATCGCTTTACAACAACGGTAAAGCGCAAGTTGGCGATATCTCGGGCATTGTTCGTGGCAGTGACGGCTATTACATCCTCTTCTACGCTGGCGAGGTAACAAACCTTTATAGCAGTGTGAACGAAGACTTCACTCTCACTCAAAATGATATCCGCACTTTGGCAAGCACACCTCTCAATGTTTTCACAAACAAAACCATCTTTGACCAAATCTATGACAGTTTGTTTGTTGACTCTGCTTTCGGCACTTACGAGGAAGAGAATATGAAACTTCTTGTTCACAAACTCACTCTTGGCGACAAAAAGGGCATCATCACACACGAAGATAAGTATGACGATTTGTTCTAAGCGGTGACTAATTAAGCGAAGTTTGTCTTATAGAACAGTTAAGGGGCAGAATTTTTGTAAGCCGTGACACCATTTTCGTTAAAAATGAAAAATTAACAGCGTTAGTGGTTCGCGCGCGGGGTGTTATTAAAAAATGTTGCATAAAAATAACAAAAATTAAGGTCAAATCATTTTGAAACTAGCAGAATAAACAAGAAAAAAGGAGTTCTACTTTTAAAGTAAAACTCTTTTTTATAATTAGTTTCAAAAATTATAGACAGATTAAATACTTTTGAAACAGATAAAAATTTG
>CALVOG010000013.1 GCA_944350265.1 uncultured Clostridia bacterium | reverse complement strand
GGCTCTACACCATAAACCCCGACTTCTACGACTACCTAGCCCACCGCAACGAAAACCAGAACAACCAACTTCCGTAAAGCACGGTTACATCACTTATCAGCGAGACAAAACGTTATTCTAAAACAACGCCGAAAGGTCACATCACTTATTCTTTCAGGAATACCAGCCCATTTGTCATTCTGAGCGAAGCGAAGAATCTCATCGTGGCATTGCCACTTTTTAATGTGTCGCGTGTTACACTTTATTGCGTATTCTTTTATTGCCTGACGCACAGTATCGCCTCTACCACAAGGACTGCCAGCCCATTTGTCATTCTGAGCGAAGCCGAAGAATCTCGTCGTAGCCACCACCCGCGGACGTCTAACTTATCCTCATAAAAAAAACGCTTAGCACAAAGAAACACTAAGCATTTTATACGTTGAGCCCTTAATCTTATATATGTCTTCCATTTAAATCATACCTATCGCATTCAGCCCATTCAAAGTGGTAGTTTTCAAATTTTTGAAAGCCGTTCTACGACGAGATTCTTCGCTGACGCTCAGAATGACAAATAACTGCCCTGCCTGGCGGAATAATCCAAACAACAAAAAAAACTAAACGCAAAAGTTGACATATTTCTCTTAAACACAGCAAAAAAGTGGGTATCCCCACTCTTGTTAAGACATTCTAAAATCTATCCTCTTGTCTTACAGCGCCACGCGTGCATTTGCCTACTTTTTTAAAGTAGGTCGTTTTAAGGGGTCTGGGGAAAATCGAAATTCCCCAGCGTCTTTTGGTGACTTTTAGGCGCTATAAAAGTCACATCTCTTTGCAAGCGTATTCCGTTACCTTAATTGTAAACTGCACGCCGAGGGTTTGTTGGGCTTTGGCTTGGGAGCGGTCGCCCACTGGGTTAAGGCAGAGGATGGTGTTAAGCTGGTCGCCGAGGTCGCGGGTGAAGTAGTATTCGCCCTGACCCGTCGCGCGGAGGTAGTCTTTCACAAAGTCACTTAGTGAAACCTTGCCCGCCTTCACGCCACTGCCCGTGGTGTTATTTTTGCTTGTTGTGAAATTTGCTAGTTCCTCACTAGACGCCACAAACACGCTTCCACTCACACTGGTGGTATCCTTTGGCGCGCGGAAGATTTCCACCTCTCGGTTCTCATTCACCAAAAACTCATCGCTAACTTGGTTCTTTAAAAGCATTGTCACGCTCTCGGCGGAATATCCCGCACCCACGCCTATCTTCGCGCTAGAGTAACTACCTACAAAAACAATCTCAGCCATTGTTGCCAAAACGCTGGTATTCTCAACCGCATAGCCCTCTTGCTGGCTGGACGAATACACAAGTCTCCACCTAATTGGCTCCACAAGGTAGTATTCGCCATTGAATTTCACATACTCCTCGCCGTTATACACCTTCGACTGCATTCCGCCGTCGCTCGTTAAATCATTTTCAGCAAGTTCCTCAACACCCATATAGTAAACTGAACCCTCAGTCAAACTCGACCACTGCCCCGAAAGCGTCGCCTTCAAACTCTCACCCACCTTGCTTTGTGGTAACTTGCCATTCTCAACATACCAAAATCCGCCCTCGCTGTCATAATACGCCGGGTTTCTCGCCTCCCAAACGGCATACCACGTCCGCGTGCCGTCCGTTGAATAAAAGGTGTCACTCACATTAATTGCGCCCGTCGCGCTAACAGCCAGCGTTCCGCTCCCGTCAGGCTCGGTGCTATATCCTTTAAACTCATACCCTGTCCGTGTTGGCGTGGACGGCAGTGCAGTTATCTTACTCGAACTCGTGCAGGAACTACTCGAATACCACCCGCTATCATACTTCAAATATATCGCACTCGTTCCGCCCGACCCACCGTTTGCGTCTAATGTAACTGAGTAAATACCAGCCTCCCAAATGGCATAGAGGGTTAGCCCAGCGCCCTCTGAATATGTATCTCCTGCGTAGAAATTTAAACCAGTGCCGTCTGGCTTGGTGTTCCAATGAGATATCTCATAGCCCACTCGTGTGAATAGGTCATACCCCGCAATCACAATCTCCTGCCCGCTAGGCACTTGCTCAGTTATTACCTCATTTTCACCAAAGTTGGAATTATATGTGATATTAACTGAGAAGCCTTGCAAGATAGGATAACCGTCATTGGCGCTCGGCACAAGCGACCAAACTTCTTCAAAATCCCATGGATACCTGCTAATCCACTTAGAGCTATCTTGATACCAACTTAAACTTTTGGCATTAGCAATTAAATTTTCATCCTTTGACGCCCCAGTGTTAGAGGAAGAATTCCCAATTCCATACGAAAGCGTGCAGTTTCCACCATAGTAACAGTTGGTGACTGTGGAAGAATAAGCACTCCCCACCACTCCGCCAACTTCGCCACTTCCACTTACAGAGCCGGTGTTATAGCAGTTTGTGATTGTGGGATTAGAATAAGCATACCCCACAACTCCGCCGACATCATTATCCCCAGTTACAGCACCAGTGTTATAGCAGTTTGTGATTGTGGAATTAGAAGAAGTATTCCCCACAACTCCACCGACCCAATTATCCCCAGTCACCTTGCCGGTGTTATAGCAGTTGGTGACGGTGGATTTAGAAGTATTCCCCACAACTCCGCCGGCCTGACTACTTCCATCAACAGTGCCGGTATTATAGCAGTTGGTGATTGCGGAATAAGTAATAGCATCCCCCACAACTCCGCCAACATCACTACCACTTACAATAACCTCGCCGTTATTATAGCAGTTGGTGATTGTTGAATAATCTTGAGCCTCCCCCACAACTCCGCCAGCAGGATGACCACTCCCACTTATAGTGCCAGTGTTATAGCAGTTGGTGATTGTGGAACGAGAAGCCCACCCAACAACTCCGCCAACATAATTAATACTCCCAGTTACATCGCCGATGTTATAGCTGTTGGTGACTGTGGAATAATCTTGAGCCTCCCCCACAACTCCACCGATATAATAACTTCCATCAACAGTGCCGGCGTTATAGCTGTTGGTGATTGTGGAATAATCTTGAGCCTTCCCCACAACTCCACCGACCTGACTACTTCCATCAACAGTGCCGGTATTATAGCAGTTGTAGATATGATAATAAGAACTCCCCACAACTCCACCGACCAGCCTACTTCCATCAACAGTGCCGGCGTTATAGCTGTTCGTGATTGTGACGGAAGAACCAGCAAACCCCACAACTCCGCCAACATATTCACCACTTCCAGTTACATCGCCAGTGTTATAGCAGTTGGTGATTGTGGAACGAGAAGCGCTCCCAACAACTCCGCCAAAACGGCCACTTCCAGTTACATCGCCAGCGTTATAGCAGTTGGTGATTGTGGAATAATAAGCCTCCCCCACAACTCCGCCAACATATTCATATCCTTGAATATTCGAGTCGATTATTGTTACATCATGAACTGTGGCATAAGAACTTCCACCGCGCACATATCCGAATAAACCTTGATAAGAATAGTCATCTGTCGAGCCGGGTTGGGTAAAAAGTCCAGAAATTTCATACCCACCGCCGTCATAATGCCCACGAAAATAATAATTTTCTGTTCCAATTGCGTCCCAGTAGTGCAATGATAAATCTATGTCCGCGGTTTGGACATAGTAGAGTGAGCGGTATGTAGAATTTGTGGAGGAGGTGTTTATGCGGTAGGCTAAGAGAGCAAGTTGCTCGGCGGTGCGGATTTCGTAGGCTTTTTCTTCGGTGGTGCCGTCTATGCCCGCCTCGCCCTCGTTGTCAAAGGCGGTCGCGTAATGTCCGTTGGTCCAAAGGTCGGAGTTTGTTGGGGCATTTTTGATTATTTCATTTTCGGAAGGGGTCGAATCCCCCCCCCGGTTACTATCGCTGATAGAGGAGTTTGAAAGAAGGACCGTTCCGCCAGCGATGGAACAACCCACGAAAAGGAAAGCGATAACGCTCAGCAAAATACGCTTCATCCTTCCACTTTTCATAAACACCCCTCCTTAGCTTTTTCAAACTTACATTTTTATTATATCTAAAACCCCTCAATTTACCAAACGATTTCGCAAAATTTTTAAAAAATTTAATGGCCGAGATTGGTCGTTACACGCGAGAGCCTGCAATCGCGCCGTCGGAGCAAGCGCACACAAGTTGTTTAAGAGCGCCTGCGCGGATATCCCCCACAGCGAAAACGCCCTTAATCGATGTTTCCATATATTCATTTGTTAAAATGTAGCCGTTTTCATCAAGTTTTAGGTCTTTAAAAAGTGCAGTGTTTGGCTTTTTCCCAAGTTCCACAAAGAGTGCGGAGGTTGAAAACTTTTCTTTTTTGTCGCCAACCTCGAACTCCACGCCCTCAACCTTATTTTCGCCCAGCACGCGCAAACTTTTTACGTTTGAGAGGATTTTTATTTTGCTGTTTTTGTTATGTTTTTGGTAAGTGGTCATATCTTCGCTATCCAAAATTGTCACGTTGGAGCAAACCTCACTTAACTGTTGCGCACCCAAAATTCCGCTCCCCTTCTTGGACGCCACCACAACGCTTTGGTTTTTGAAAAAATTAGCGTCGCAAACCGCACAATAACTCACTCCTCGCCCTAAAAAATCGTCTTCGTTCGAGCCGAGTTTGTTATATGATAGCCCGCTGGCGATAATCACGCTTTTGGCAGAATATCTCTCTTTTTTACCAACCAAAACCTTTTTCTCTGCCGAAAAATCGACATCTACAACCTCGTCATTAATAACCTCAACTCCAAGATGTTTAATTTGCTTGATAAAATTTTCAGCAAGTTCGGCGCCCGAAACTTCCGCATAGGACGGAAAATTTTCTATCTTTTCAATTTGCCAAAGCGTTCCGCCAAGCATCATACTTTCAATAATTGCCACATCAAGCCCTCGGCGTTTAGCATACACCGCACTCATCATACCGCCAGCACCACCGCCCAGCACCAAAACATCAAACTCTCTCATATAGACTCCTACTTTATTTTATTTGCTTTATTTAATTTCCTTTATATTTTATCTTTAATATTCTTTCATTTGCTTTTATTAGAAATTGATTATTTCAAAATGCTTAATATAAGTGAAACGCGTTATAAAAAAGTAACTTTCTAATCCTATTATATCATACTCTCTTAAAAAATGATAAAAAATGCCCTAAAAATCACAAAAAAACGAAAAAAACACCTAATTTTTGCTAAATTTTGCTCTAATAAGGTGTTTTTTATTTTAATAACGCACTGCTCGCTATAAACTTTGCAATCCTAAATTTAACTTAGAACGAACACGCATTCCATAACTATATGTTACTTCGCAAATATTCAAATCGTGCTTACTTTAAAAATTATTCTTTTTGAAATCTTTGTATTTTGGAAAATCGGCGTCGGCAAAACTTTCCGTGAGTTTTTCGAGTAGGTCTTTCTGCTGTGGGCTTAATGCTTTTGGCGGTTCACTTTTTAGTGTGACAAGAAGATCGCCATACGCCTCGCGGTTCAAAACCTTCACACCCTTACCTTTAAGCCTCATAATTGTGCCACTTGGCGTTCGCTCTTTGATATCTAATACGAACTTGCCCTTTGGAAGAGGTATCTCCACCTTTCCGCCGAGAAGAAGAGTGGTGAAAGGCAGATACAAATCGTAAGACAAATCCACTCCGTCACGCTTAAAGAGTTTGTGTTTTGCCACCGTGATTTTGATGTTTAAATCGCCATTCACTCCACGGCCGAGCGGAGCATTCCCCTCACCGCGCATTCTAACCGTCTGTCCGTCGTCAATACCAGCAGGAATTTTAACCACAATGGACTTCTGCACGCGTTTATAGCCCTTTCCTGCACACTCGGCGCACTTCTCTTTTATAACTTTGCCCGTGCCACCGCACTTTGGGCAAGCGCCCTCTCTTATCGTGGTGCCGAACATTGTGTTTTGCTGTATTCTCACCCGTCCTAAGCCCTTACAATCTGGGCAAGTGGAGAATGCCGTGCCGTTTTTCGCGCCCGAGCCTCCGCAGGACGTGCAGGCGTCGATTTTGTTGATTGTTATCGTTTTCTCCACGCCAAAAAGCGCCTCTTCAAAAGATAATTTCATAGCAAGATTGATGTCCTCGCCTCGCTCATTCACACGGCTACGGCGACCTTCTCCACCGAACGCGGAAAAGATGTCGGAGAAGATATCAGAAAAGCCTCCGCCAAAGCCACCAAATCCGCCACCACCGAAGAAATCGGAGAAACCGCCACCTTGCCCGCCACTGAACTGCGGACCGTCAGCAGAGCCGAACTGGTCATAATTTGCACGCTTCTTATCGTCACCCAAAACCTCATAAGCCTCGTTTATTTCCTTAAATTTTTCGGCAGCATCAGGCGCTTTGTTAAGGTCTGGGTGGTATTTTTTGGCAAGGCGACGATATGCCGATTTAATCTCATCGGCACTCGCATTCTTATCCACTCCCAAAATACTATAATAATCTTTACTTGCCATAATTTTTCCTTTTTTGTGGCACTCACCACTTTTTAATTAATCTTTTCTTTTTGTAAACTTGCATAAGTTCTTGGAATCACATTTGCAATTTCCACAAATTTATCCTCAAAATTTACATTAGAGTTCTTAATTTCTTCAAGTTTTTCCGCCAAATTTAAGAGAACTTTTTTGTTGTAACCAATTCTTTCCTCATTAAAACTGAGAAATTGTGAATAATCCTCATTAACATCTTTTATATAGCACACTTGGATTGCTCGAATGATAAACTCATTAATTATTGGCACATTGCCAGCATAAGCATTTCTCGCCAGCCTTTCTTTTTCGGCGTTTGGAATTTCGAAATTTTCAATTTGCTTAATATATTTATCTGTCAGCGGGTTTATAATTGAATGACAAAACTCGTGCAAATAATGCGAACGCGCACCTGCCCTGCTATCATAACCCCAACCAGAAGCGTTATTTTGCGCATCACGTCTTTTGCTGTCCACGCAATAAAATTTCTTGCCTGTGATATCGCTACAACCGTATCCCCCGCTTGTTGAAAGAAGTGAGAGAATAATATTAAACTCCCTATCAGCAAAATCTTTATGAAACAACTTTCTCATAAAAGGCAAGACATCATTAAGTGGCAGTGCCTTGTTAAAACTGTCAATCTCGCTGTTATAAAATTCTTTATGGCTATCAAAAAACTTATCAAATTTTGAAACTTTAACAAAATCTTTAAGTTCATCCAAAAATTTCAAAACTAGCGGAGATTTATTTAGTCGCGTGGCAAAAGGATACCTATCTTGCCCATGAAAATTTAAGTTGTCGTCCACTTGCAACATTAGAAAAACAGGAGCGTCATAGCCAAAACTCAATGTTTTTATAATCTCATTAAGCGTTTTGATTGCCTTGTGTTCTTTAAACGGCGCAAACCACTTCTCAACCTCTTCAAGGTAAGGGTAATTTTTAAGTTCAATCACCAAAGAGGGAAGTTTTTCCTTATAACAAGACAATCTCAAACATACCCCTAGAAGTTCAATCCGCTTGTCAACTTTAACATTTATATCTTTCGCCATAGTTTTTCCTTTTTTGTGGCACTCACCACTTTTTAATTAATCTTTTCTTTTTGTAAATTTGCATAAGTTCTTGGAATAACATTTGCGATTTCCACAAATTTATCCTCAAAATTTACATTAGAGTTCTTAATTTCTTCAAGTTTTTCCGCCAAATTCAAAAGAATTTTTCTGTTGTAGCCTGTTTTGTTTTCATTATTATCAAGAAATCTAGTATAGTTTTCATCAGCATCTTTAATATAGCAAAGCTGAATGGCACGAATGATGTATTCGTTGGTGATACTACGATTGCTAGCATAAGCATTTTTTCTCAACTTTTCTTTGTCGGCATTTGGAATTTCAAACTTTTCGATTTGTTCAATATATTTGTCTGTCAATGGGTTGATAATCGAATGGCAAAACTCGTGTAAGTAATGTGAACGCACCCCAGCACTATGATATACACCCCAATTCACCGCATTTTCGTTCTCACGATTTTTGCTTTCAATGCAATAAATTTCTTTCCCGCTAAAATCATTTAAACCAAAGCCACCGCCTGTTGAAAGAAGTGCAAGGATAATGATGAATTCTTTATCATCGAACTCTTTATGAAATAATTTTTTCATAAAAGGAATAACATCATCAAGTTGAAGTGATTTATTAAAACTATCAACTTCGCTATTATAAAATTCTTTGTGGCTATCAAAAAACTTATCAAATTTTGAAACTTTAACAAAATCTTTAAGTTCATCCAAAAATTTCAAAACCAATGGAGATTTATTTAGTCTCGTGGCAAAAGGATACTTATCTTGCCCATGAAAACTTAAATCGTCATCGACCTGCGTCATTAAAACAAATGGCGCATCATAGCCAAAATTTAAAGTTCTAGTGATTTCATCAAGCGTTCTAATCGCCTTATGTTCTTTAAAAGGAGCAAACCACTTTTCAACTTCTTCGTGATAAGGGTAATTTTCAAGTTTTGTAACCAGAAAAGGAAGTTTATCTTTATAATAAGATAACCTCAAACACACTCCCATAAGTTCTATTCGCTTGTCAACTTTAACCTTAATTTCTTTTGCCACTTAACTACTCCTAATTAAATTTTTAACCAGTTAGAAAATGTATACACCCTAATCAACATCAACAACAGGGTCACCGTCATTATTTCCACTTTGACCGTTGTTGCCATTATTGCCAGCGTTAGCGTTATTTTGAGCGGATTGATACATCTTTGAAACTATGCCGTTTGAAGCGTTTGTGAGTTCGTCAATCGCCTTTTTAACGGTGTCTAAATCGTCGCTTTCAAAGTCTTTTTTAGCCTTTTCAATGGCTTCACTAAGTTTCTTCTTGTCGTCATCACTGAGTTTATCACCGTTATCTTTTAATAACTTTTCAAGGCTATAAACAAGGTTGTCAGCCTGATTCTTTGTTTCAACAAGTTCCTTTCTCTTTTTATCTTCCTCAGCGTGTTGTTCAGCCTCTTTGATAGCGGCTTGAATTTCATCTTCCTTAAGGTTAGAAGAAGCGGTAATTGTGATGTTTTGTTCCTTGTTCGTTCCTAAATCTTTTGCGGACACCTTAACAATTCCGTTGGCATCAATATCGAAAGTAACCTCAATTTGAGGAACGCCACGAGGTGCTGGTGGAATGTCGTTAAGTTGGAATCTTCCAAGGGTTTTATTTTGAGCCGCAAACTCTCTTTCGCCTTGAAGAACGTGAATGTCAACGGCTGGTTGATTATCAGTTGCAGTTGAGAAGATTTGGCTCTTTCTTGTTGGAATAGTGGTGTTTCTTTCAATCAATTTTGTGAAAATTCCGCCCATTGTTTCGATACCGAGTGAAAGTGGTGTGACATCAAGAAGAAGCACATCTTTCACATCGCCAGCAAGCACGCCCGCTTGAATTGCCGCGCCGATTGCCACACATTCATCTGGGTTTACGCCCTTGTATGGCTCTTTGCCGGTGTAAGACTTAACCGCCTCAACAACGGCAGGAATTCTCGTTGAACCGCCAACCAAGATAACCTTGTCGATTTGACCGATTGAGAGGTTGGCGTCTTTAAGAGCCTTTGTCACGCAGTCGATGGTTTCTTTAACCAAATCCTCGGTGAGCGCGTCAAATTTAGCACGCGTAAGTTCCACCTCTAAGTGTTTAGGACCATTCGCATCCGCTGTGATAAATGGAAGAGAAATGGTGGTTTTTGGAGTTGCAGAAAGGTCAATCTTTGCCTTTTCTGCCGCCTCTTTAAGTCTTTGCATAGCAAGTTTATCTTTCGACAAGTCCATACCGCCATTATTGTTCTTAAATTCTTCCACCAAGAAGTCGATAATTCTGTTATCGAAGTCATCTCCGCCTAGGCGTGTGTTACCGTTTGTGGATAAAACTTCGAACACATTGTCGCCTATTTCCAAAATGGAAACATCGAAAGTTCCACCACCAAGGTCGTAGACCAAAATCTTTTGGTTCTTGTTTTCGCCTTTGTCAAGTCCGTAAGCAAGCGCAGCAGCGGTTGGCTCGTTGATGATACGCTTAACATCAAGCCCAGCAATACGCCCTGCGTCCTTTGTTGCTTGACGCTGGCTGTCGTTGAAATATGCCGGCACGGTGATAACCGCTTCCGTCACCTTTTCGCCCAAATAACTTTCTGCGTCCTCTTTAAGTTTGCTTAAAATCATAGCGGAAATTTCTTGTGGAGAATACTCCTTACCATTCAATTTTGCCTTGTAGTTTGTGCCCATTTCGCGCTTAATGGAGATAACCGTGTTTTCGTGGTTGACAATCGCTTGACGCTTTGCCACCTTGCCCACAAGTCTTTCTCCGTCCTTTGTGTAAGCGACAACAGATGGTGTTGTTCTGTCGCCCTCTGCGTTAGCGATAACGGTTGGCTTTCCGCCTTCCATAACAGCCACGCAAGAATTTGTTGTTCCTAAGTCAATACCAATAATTTTACTCATTTTAATTTCCCTCCTTTTTATTGACAATAACTTTTGAATATCTTATGACTTTTCCTTTATATTTATATCCCGCTTGGTATTCCTCCAAGATGATATCGTCATCATAGTTTTGGTTGTGCATAACCGCAATCACATCGTGGAAATTAGGGTCGAATTTCTGCCCAACGGACTCGATTCTTTCCACTTCCAGCCTGTCTAGCGCGTCCATAATCTTGTTTTCAATCATATTAACGCCCTCTAAAACTTTTTCGTCGGTTATAGATTTTTTTGCCTCCTTAAAAGTGTCGAGGCAAGGCAAAAAGACATTTATCACGCTCACAACCCCCTCTTGCCGTTCGATAACAAGTTGGTCAGCCATACGCCTACGATAGTTCTCAAACTCGGCTTGGATTCGCTGAGCAAGCGCTAAGTAGTCTGGCTCATCTTTCTTTTCATTTTTGTGATGTTTATGATGACATCCCTCTTCATTCTCTTCACAGTGACAGCCTTTGCAAGAACAATCGTCGTTACATTTATTATTTTCCTCGCATTTGCAATCATCTTCGCAATCGCATTTATCACTACATTTGCAGTTTTCGTCACACTTGCAATTTTCTTCGCAAGTGCAACTATCCTCACAAGTATCTTTCTTTTCTTCTTCCTCTAAATTACAATCTTGCATCTTCTTCATTTTGCCTCCTTTCCTACTCGCCTTGTTTTTTAAGTTCGTCAATCACAACCTTAAGCGCGGATGCGATGCCAGAATAGTCCATTTTTTGCGGACCTATGACGCCGATTGAGGCAAGTTTGTTACCGCCGACCATAATTGGCGCTTTCATAACGGAAAGTTCGTCGGTGACGTCGGCAGAAATCTTGTCGTCCGTCCTATCCAAAAACTCAATAAGTTCCTCTTCGTCGCTGAGCATTTTAATGATTTTCTTGGTTTCTTTGATATCTTCATCCTTTTCGATAAGTTTTGCCATACCATCCGTTTGCACGTTCAAAAGTTTTTGCTTATTAAGTTTTGTTAAACCGCGTATAATGTTGTTGACAATTCCTTGAAAAGCCTTAATCTCACCGCTCATACCGCGCATATATTCGTCGATATTGGCAATAAGAAAGCCCATCGTTTCGCCCTTAAAATATTTGGTTAAATAATTCGAAGCATCGGTGCAGTTTTCCACTGTTGCAGAAAAATCCATATTTTGCGAAATATAACCACAGTTTGTGCCGATAAGAACCATACATTTCTCATCCAAAAGTGGTATGATTTTAAATTCGGTGAGTATTAAGTTCTCAATACCATTCATCATCACAACGGTTGGATAGTTCGTGGCTTTTGAGATGATTTTGGCAATCTTTGAAATCATATCAGCAAGGCTTTGAGTTCTGTTTTCAATAACCCTTTTCACCTCTTCAAGTTCGCCGTTCGTTGCCTTCACGTCTTTTAAAAGATTTTCCACATAAAAACGATAGCCCTGCGCAGTTGGCACCCTCCCGCCAGAGGTATGGAGTTGCTTCAAAAAACCCATAGCCTCCAAAGCGTTCAGTTCGTTTCTAAGCGTTGCCGTGGAAACATCAATGGCGGTCTTGTCCTTAACCGACCCACTTGTGATTGGCGAGGAGTCCTTAATAAACTCCTCAACCGCACTTGTCAAAATTTTGATTTTCCTTTGAGATAATTCCATATTAACTCCTAGGCGATTCGGTTGTTAGCACTCTCGACTTTCCAGTGCTAACACTATTATATGCACAAAAATAAAAAAAGTCAACTAAAAATGCCAACTTTTTAAAAATTTTTTATAAATATTTCAGTATGAAAGTTATAACGCCTTAGGCACCTTTCAAATGCAAGCATCATTATATTAATATTGATATATTTTATTTGAATTATTATAATTATATATAAAATATTAAATTTTGCTATCAAATTTTAATATTTTATATAAATTTTTAAAGAAAATATTGACAAATAAAAAATTATATCATATAATGAAAAAGTCGAAAGGCTGTTGCTTAGGCCTAAAAATATTTTAACAAAAGGAGAACTATTTAAAATGAGCAAATTACTTAATCAAACAGTTTACAACACTAGATATCATGCGAATGGTTTTTCTTTTGCGGTTATTTATTAATACTTTATTAATTTTAGCGTAATTAAAAACCTTCGTATGATAAACTTGCGAAGGTTTTTTTGTTGCCTTCGTAAAAATCGATCGGAGGCGTTTCCTCCGAAGAAAATTAAGGAGGTTTTATGAAAAAAAATAAAAAAAGAAAGATATCTATCATGTCATATCTTTCAAAGTATAAGTTTGGCTTAATTTCATATATTCTTGTCTATCTAATAGCTGGCGCTTGCACTGTGCTTCAAACGATTTATATGGCAAAGGCAATATCATACATCACCGATTTAGGAAACAAACTTATGCTTGCCATCTACACCTTTCTCTTTGTCGCAGGACTTGTGCTTGTCAAAAGAGTTTGCTGGTTCATATCAAACTATCTCTATCAAAAATATGCCAACAATATTATGGCTGACATGAATTTGGACTTAGCAAAACAGGCATTTAGATTAAGCTCAAAAACATATGCCGACCATGATACAGGCACATTTGTGCAGAGAATTGTAAAGGACCCTGAACTTATCGTTGGAATGTTGGCAAATTTGGTAGATTTTATCACCGACCTTTTAACATCTCTTGTCATTGTGATATATATAACGACCATCAATATCTACATAGGCATAATCATCTTTGCAATCGTTGCCGTAGGACTCACATTGGAATTTTTTAGAAACAAGAAAAAGAGAGTTAATCGAAGAGATACTCGCAAGAAAAATGATAAAATCAATTCTCTAACTACTGAAATTGTCAGAAGTGAAAAGGACATCAAAAGCTTAGGACTAGAAGAAAAACTAAGTGAAGTTTCAAAATCAAACTATGACGAATATAAAAAATCAAGCTATAAAACAGAAATGACTGATATATTATTCTGGTCAGGAAGAAATTTTGTGGTGGAGTTTGTTGGAATTTTAATGCTTGCACTCGGCGTCTATTTCATTGATTTAGGTCTTTTGACACTCGCCTCATTCATGATAATCTATTCAAATAATGGCAACCTATATAGCTTTATTTGGATTTTAGGCAACATCGCTGATAACTTTGTTGAAATTCGAGTATGTTCAGAACGCATGATGTCGCTTTTTGATGAAAGTATCTTCCCATGCGAACACTTCGGAACAAAGTCGGTAGAAAAAGTTAAAGGCGAAATCGTTTTTAAAAATGTTTCCTATTCATATATAGAATATGCAGACGAAGAAGAGGCAGACGAAACAAAAAAGAAGAAGAAAAAGAAAAAAGAACGAAAAATCGAAAGTGTTAATAAGATTTTTGACAATCTGTCTTTCAAGATTGAACCAAACACCACGGTTGCCTTTGTTGGTAAATCTGGCTCTGGAAAAACAACAATATTAAATCTTATGTCGAAAATGTATGAAGTCGACAGCGGAGAAGTTCTAATCGACGGAATAAATATAAACGATTTAGACAAACAGTCACTCAGAAACACTATTTCTCTCGTCAATCAATTTCCATATATCTTCGACATGACGATAAGAGAGAACTTATTGCTGGCAAAAAAGGATGCCACAGAAGAGGAACTTGAAAGTGCCATTAAAAGAGCATCTTTAAAAGAATTTGTCGGAACGCTTAAAAAAGGACTTGACACAAAAGTGGGAGAAAGTGGAATAAAGCTCTCTGGCGGACAAAAACAAAGACTCGCCATTGCAAGAGCGCTCCTAAGAAACTCGCCGATAATAATCTTTGATGAAAGCACAAGTTCACTTGACAACTTCGCACAAGAGGACATCAAACATTCTATTGACAGTATGAAAGGACAAAGCACAATCGTGATTGTTGCACACCGCCTTTCAACGATAAAAAATGTTGACAAAATCTTTTTCCTTGATGACGGCAAGATAGTGGATGTTGGAACATTTGATGAGCTATTTGAAAACAACATAAAATTCAAGAATATGTTTTATGCCGAAAACTTAAAAAATTAAAGGATATCTTTCAGCGCCCAACTTTCACACTCTAAATCAATTTTTAATTTTGTGAAGTGTAGAACTGCGTTCGGCGAACAAAATTAAAAATCAAAAATGTGGCACTCCAAAAATGTTCACCATTTTTGGAGAAAAGGAACAAACAAACGAATGGTAAGCGGTTTGGTGTTTACACCGAAACGCGAAATGGAGTGCCGTTTGTGACGCGAAGAGGATTGGGACGGGAAACCAACGGAGTAGCCGTTAGGAAAGATTTATCTTTCCGTGCCGGCGTTAAGCGTAGTTGGTGTCCGCACCAATTAAGTCACACCCCTTTGCACTCATACTGCCTCACCTTAATGGAATATTGAATCCCGAGGCGAATGGTTGAGCGCGCCTGCGACAGCCCGCCCGCCGGGGTATAAGTGGTGATATTATTCAGTTGGTTGCCGATATCGCGCACGAAATACCTCTCCGCCTGCCCGAACAGTGCAAGATAATCGCGCACCAAATCGCTGAAGCCGACCTTCCCCACCGTCTCTCCTCCGTTTGGATTAAATTGTGAGGAAGTGAACTGTTGAAGTTCGTCTATTGACGCCACAAAAATGGTGTCCGCCTCACTTTGAACAAACGAACTTGGCGAGCCAAAGACCTCCACTTCGCGCGACTCACTTTTAAGGTAACTTTCGCTAATTTGGTTATATTTAAGCGCCTCAATACTGCTCGCCGAATACCCCTCACCCACGCCAATCGAGGTGGTCGAATACGCATCCACATACACAATTTCCGCCATAATGGCAAGGGTGGCGCTGTTTTGGTCATTCCCCGCGTTAAAGATATAGCCGTCCTGTTGCTCGGCGGAGTAAACCAATCTCCAGCGAATCGGCTCCACGCGATACCAATTCCGGTTGAATTTACAATATTCCACCCCACCAACTTTCAACGAACCTAACCTTTCTCCAGCAAACTCGTAGACATTTCCAACAACCCGCGACGCCTCCAAATCAGCAATCAACTCCTCGTCGGTGACACGCGTTTGAGGCATACGTCCATTTTCAACATACCAATATCCACCCACAGGGTCGAAATACGCCAGCGACTCCGACTCCCAGTGGGCATATATCGTCACATCCGCATCGAAGTAACTCGGCACCATTGCCTCAGTGTATTCACCGAACGCGTCGATAAGTTGCACCGCGTCGTCGTTATTAGAGGAAAAATATCCCAAAAAGTTATACCCCAACCGCTCCGGCACCTCGGGTAACCGCCCAATTCTCACACTGCACTTATCGTCCAAAAAGAAGCCAATCTCGTTCACCCAAATGGCGTCCAGCCCGCCACTTCCAAAGTTCCGCTCCAACGTGATTTTGAACGTGCTTGCCTCGCCCCACTGCGCGTAGAAAGTGGTTCCACTTGAGAAATTCTCAGGCACAAAATTGCTGGTGAAATTGCCCTCACTGTCAATCACACACGCCGAAGTTGTGTTGTTTTCAACAAAATACCCCAAAAACTCAAACCCAGTTTTAACAGGCACAATCGGCAACACCGACACACCATTCTCAAGCTCCGAGTCCAAAAACACCCCGCCGTCCTCGTCGATATATATCTCGCTAAGCCCAACCCCGCCGTTGTTTTCAAGAGCCACCCGCGTGGCACTCCCCGCACTCTCCAAAACTTTCGTCAAATTAAGGTGAAGCGCAGGACGCACGGCTTCAGAAAATCTGACATCAGTGTCGAGCTGGAAGTCCCCGGACGGGTAGAGACGAGAAGCAAAGAGAGCATTATTGCTGCCGCCCGAACGGAGCCAGGAATGGTTAATCACATACGTTCCATAATTAGAATTGCTACTTCCCACGCCTGGGGTTATCTCTGAATCGGAAGAGGATATATTTTGACGTTGCTCTGTTGAGGTCTCCCATATGCCTGTGCGTGAACTATTATAGCCCGTCTCAGTTATACTTGGGAGCCATATGTAATCGGTCGCCCATTCGTCATAATTGGTCTTTGAGTGGTAGTTCATACTGCCAGATGTAGGATATATATAGTATGAACCACTTGTAGGAATATCTATTGAGTCGTTTGGAACATTGATGCTCCAACCATGCTCTGCAACCGCGCTTTGATTGTGTTGCCAACTAACTTTACTTGGAGTTGTTATATATTGTGTAAGAGAACCTTCCACTTCTTCCATTGTGAAGCGCGCAAACACGCTGTTTTCGTTTTGGGCTTGCTCTGCAGAAAGCGAAGAACCTCCGCTTAATCCGTATTGCCCTCCTGCGTTAAGCGTCACCACCCTTATGTATGAGGAACTATACATATTGCTTGGATAATTGCTACTAGGTGTGTCAGCCGACCAATCGTATGACCAGTCAGAATAGAGAGAATTGTTGATAAAACCATACAGTTGACCCTCAGTGGAGGTTCTGCCCGCAAAAGCGTCCTGCCGGCTGGAGGAAAGCCATAGGGTGAGAATATTATTGCCGTCAGTGTCTTTGGAAAGGTAAACAACCTGCCAGTCAAGCCCGCCGAAGATAACAATGACGTCGTCATCAAACGCTTTGTCTAACACCGCTTTGGTGGCAATGTCCGCTGATGTGGTGTTAGCCGTTGCCATTGTGTTAAGCGTGTCCGTGGCGGTATCTATTGTTATGTCCGCGTCGCCCGTAATATATTTTAAAAGCGCGTTGACGTTGTCTGCGTCGAACGCGCCTGTTGTGTCGTTGTATATTTCATCAACCTTGACGTAAGAGGTTGTGTCACCACTATATATTGCGCGGGAGCGCAAAAAGAGGGCTAAAAAGCACCCCCCCCCCCGCATAATATGACCGAGAGAACGATTGCCACGCATTTAAGCGATTTTCTCGCCCTAGCGCTCATATTTTTCATACTCCCTCCTTATTTCAAAATCCTAAGCCCACTCACCTCGGCGCGTGTTGTGAGAGGACTTTGCGAGTTCGCCATTGCAGTCCACTCGCGTTTCCATACCTATATTATAACAACCTTTCCCAAAAATACCAAACGATTTCGCAAGATTTTAAAAAAAATTTTTCCAACCTCATACATATAGCTTTTCTTACCCTTAGTTTGATACTATAAATTACTATCAAAACCTACAACGCGACGAGATTGCAACCAATTTGCGACATATCAATTTGAATTTTTATTAATTTTTGTAGAAATGGTACCCGCCCACAGCCAAAACTCGCGGACCTGTGTGCGTTCCTATGCTAAGCGCAAGCGGGTCAACATATGTGATAGGTATATTTGGAAATTCTTTTATAAGTTCCTGCTTGAAAATTTCCGCATTTTCGTCGTTTGTGGTGTGCGCGATGGCAAGTGCGAACTCACCCGCCTCAACAAAAGCGGAAAACCTCTTTTCGATATCCTTTTTAATCGCCGAAATCATCTTCTTTTTGCCTGATTTGATGTTCGTAACTAGCGCATACTTATCCAACTTTCCGCCCTGAATGGTCAAAATTGGTTTGATATTCAAAACCGCGCCGATTGCCGCTGCTGCTGGCGTAACACGCCCGCCTTGTTTAAGATATTTTAGCGTGTCAACAATGAGGTAGATTGAAGAATTTAAGGCATCGTCCTCCAAATATTTTTTTATTTCGCTGGCACTACGCCCCTCGCTTATAAGTTTCAGCGCATCGAACACCGACGATTTAAGCGTGATGGAAATGCGCTTATTATCAACAACAAAAACCTTATCCTTAAATTGCTCTTCCGCAAATTTTTGCGCCGTTTCGCACGACATTGAGAGCGCGCTTGACATTGGAAAATGCAAAATTTCGTCGTGAGTTTTCAAAAGATTCGCCCAAAGTTCGCAAATTTCATTAATGTTAGGCTGAGAGGTTGTGATGCGCACACCCTCGCGCTGAAGTCGATAAAATTCCTCCTGTTTAAGTTGAACTCCCTCATATAGAACCTCGTCGTTGATAATAAACGGCATCGGCACCACATTCACCCCGATATGCTTGCCTTCCACCGGCATAATTCCACTGTTGCTATCAACCACAACTGCAATTTTTCTCATATTAACTCCTTCTAATAATTTTCAAACGTAAAACAATTTTACACATTGCATATTATATCAAACCACAAAAAAATATGCAAACAATTTTTAAAAAAAATATTACTTAAAATTTTTTAATTAAATTGCATAGATATGGCGTGATAAAATAAAAAAGATAGTTAAAAATTTTTAACTATCGCCAATTTTTCAATTTGCAAATTAACTTAATTTTTTTACCTTTTTTTAATATGGAATCATAAAATTTGTCGCGCAAAATCTATGCACACTAACCATAGCATACTCTAAAAAGCATACTGCGTTAAGTTTAAACAATATCCTCTTATATTTCACAAAGCCTCACCTAATAATACGTTGTGTTTTTGCGATTTTCACAACATCTATGCTGTGATTTTTTATTCCACTTCCCTACTCTCTTGGCACCTTGGGCAGCCCTGGCATCAAATTGATTTTCCCGCACTTACAAACCACAAAGCGCGCGCCCGTTTTTAGCTCTAAGTCAAAAACCTTAAGCGTCTCACTTTCTGTCTCATCGACAAGAGCATACTGACTTTTAGCAATCACCACCTCAAAACCGCTCGCCAGCCGTTCATATCTTTCAAGTTTATCCTTCGCCTCGCCAACAAACTCCACCTTTTGCGCGCCATAGACCTTATGCGCCACGCTTTCAACCTTTTCCTTTATGGTTGAGGTGAGTGGATATGCAAAGTGGAGAGGTTTCTTTTTTATGTTCGCTAGCAAGACGCTCGCAAGTTTTTCGCACCCCTCGCCTCCGCGCTCAAAAGGATAGCAAACCGCACACGGCACAGGAGAATGTTTGATAAATTCTTCAATTTCGGCGTCGTCATCGCCCTCGAAATGGTTAATCGCCACCACGCAACTTTTGTTAAAGACATTTGTTATGGTGTCGATATGTTTTTCAAAATTTTCAAGACCGTTTTCTTTAAGCGCCTTCATCGTCACAACCAAAACCACCGCGTCAGCGTCCAAATTTGCTTCTCGCATCATAACATCAAAAAATTTTTCCGCGCCAAGGTCGGCGCCAAAGCCAGCCTCCGTGACAACATAGTCAGCATAGGTTAGGGCAGTTTTTGTGGCAATCACACTGTTCGTGCCCTGCGCAATGTTAGCAAATGGCCCGCCGTGCACAAAACAAGGAGTGCCCTCTGCCGTGCCAACCAAATTAGGATATATCGCATTTTTGAGAATTTTCATAAGCGAGTTGACAATGTTAAGTTGACGCGCATAGACCACCTCGCCCGCACTGTTCTCACCAATCGCAATATTAGAAAGTCGCTCTCGCAAATCATCCTCATTTTCCGCCAGGCAAAGGATTGCCATAATTTCACTTGCTGGCGTGATAACAAAATGCTCCTTGCGCACACGATTATTTTTGAGTTTTTCCTCGTTAATGGTAATTTCACGTAGCGCGCGGTCATTGAGGTCCAAACAGCGCGGAAAATACACCTTTTGAATGTCAAGCGCGTTTCCATAATATATGTGGTTATCAATATTCGCACATAAGAGGTTATTTGCAGTTGTCACGGCGTGCATATCACCCGTAAAGTGCAGGTTGATTTCGTCAGCAGGCTCCATTGTTGCACGTCCACCACCTGTCGCCCCACCTTTCATACCAAAGGTAGGACCAAGCGACGGCTCGCGCAGTGCCACCGCAACCCGCCTATGAAGCCTTGCAAGCGCGTCGGCAAGCCCTATCGACACCGTGGTTTTGCCCTCGCCAAACCTAGTAGGCGTGATTGCCGTCACCAAAATGAGATGACCTTTGGGCGAAAAATGAAGGTCTTTGACCTTCGCCATATATCGGCCATAGCACTCTAAGTCGTCCTCTTTGACACCAATTTTCTTTGCCACATCTTTAATCTCAACCATAGCCCACCTCCTTAAAAAATAATTGGTTAAAAGTGAAAACAAACAAGAGAAAAAACAAAAATATAACCCCAAAAATTAAAAAATACTGATTAAAGCACAAAAAATATAAAAAAACTAAAAAAATCGCATTTTTTTGCACTTTTTTGCTATTTATAAACTTTCACAACTTAACCTATTCATTAATAATCCATTTTTTCATCACTCGAAACTCATTTTTTTACCTCTAATAGTAGCACATTCTCATTTGCTTATAATCTACTCCGCAAAACTCTCACCCACTCAAAACTATTTATGACGAAAATGACTTTCTCATAGATAATCTACTCACACAAAACTCCCAGCCACTCAAAATACCCACAACTCAAAACCTTAACTACCTTACCATAAAATTCGCACCTCTTTTCAGGTTGTTTTTTGAAGTTTGCATATTGAATTTTACTATTGATGCGCGACTATGTTTTTCATAATCTATAACCTTTCTTAGGTTTAAATTTTGCGTGACTTATGGCAAGTCAGTAAAACTATTTGAAAACGCTCGGCAAGTTTCACAATCAAGTTTTTGGCAACCTCCAAATTGCTGTCATCAAGGTTCACAAATGGGTCATCCAAAATAATGAAAGGTCTTTCTTTTGCATAAACAAGGTCAACAAGCGCAAAGCGTTTGCATATCTCCACAAGGTCAAACACGCCAGCACTCAAATACCCCTCTTCAAACATATTCCTCTTCAAACGAACATCCAAATTTCCGTCGATAACCACCGCGTCATCTTGCAAAAATTTCTTATAATATTCATCGAATTTTTGTTGAACGGGGCCAACATATCTTTTGGATAGATTTTGAGAAGCCGAGGTGAGAAAGTTTTGAGTTAATTCAAGCAAAGCGATTTTTTTCGCCAAGTCCTCACTTTTTTCTATGCTCGCTTGCAGATAATCATTGCACTCCATAATCCCCAAGTTTTCAATTTCATTTTGATAATGCTTTACGTCATTTCGCTTTTCAACAATCTCTTTTTGAAGAGCGTTCATCCTGCTGACAACGTCCTCATAATTGGAAACAAACTCCTCAACTGTTCCACCAAAAAGAGAATTTATCTTCTTTTCGATACTTAAAATCGCATTCTCTTTTTCTTTAATTTTTTCTAAATTTGGTTGATTTTTATCAAAAAAATCACTTTTTTTCACATTTTTTTCGTTTTTTGCGCCTTTTTTTCGCTTTTTTTGAAAAATCGCAACTGCAAGTAGCACCACACCAAGAAGAAGAGAACCTATAAAAGAATATATGAAAATCATATTTTTTTGCGCAATAAACACGCCAACAAAAACAAGTGAAAGCACAATCAAAATAATGGATAATGAAAATAAAACTCTCCCGCCTTTTCTAGGCTCTTTCTCCTTCGTAACTTCCTCCTCCTTAGCATTCACATTTGAAATGTCAGCAAGATAGATTTCAACCGCCTGCCGTTCCGATGAAAGTTTTTCAAACTCTTTTTGTTTCGAATCCATTTCCTCTTTCACTCTTTGAAGTGAGGAAAGTTCCTTTTCATCCTTTAAAACTATTTCATTTGCATTTTTGATTTTATCACCAAGCGCACTTTCTTTTAAATTTAACTCTCTAAGTTTCCCCTTCTGCCCGTCAACATCAAGCGCCTTATTTTCCTTTTGATAATCTTTAATTTTTTCTTTAATTTTTAAAAGCGCTTTCGACAGCGCGTCAACATCATCGCCATACAACTTCCCCGTTGAAAGTGACGCCTTGATGTCATCATTGATTTCGCTTACAAGTTCTTTCTGCCCAAAGAAAACTGTGGCATCGAAAGTCTCGCGCCCAACTCCAAAAAGTTCGCGCCCAATATTAGAAGAAAACTCATCGCTCTTCAAGTTATTTTCGGCGTTATAAAGAAAAAACTCGTCCTTCGTTGCCGTTCCCAAAAAGTTTCGCCTAATTTTAAATACCCCTTTTTGACACAAAAAAGTAAGTTCGCCACCAAAATTCCCGCCGTCAAAAGGTTGGTATTTTGCCCGCTCGCCAAGTTTTTTGCGTGAATTTTCCAGCCCATAGAACATCGCCTTAATAAAAGACGCGAGCGTTGTTTTGCCGTAGCCATTTTTCTCGCATATCGTGGTGATACCTTTATTAAAATCCACATCCACATTCTTCAACTTTCCATAGGCATCAATATGACACGAAATAAGTTTCACAGCGAAATATCCTCCCCTTTCAGCGCCTCAAGCCCAATCGTTGCCACCTTTTCTTTTTCATAATCAGACAGCGTTGACGCAAAAACCTCGTTTATAAATTCACTTTTAAGCGACAAAACCTCGCTTTTATAACTTTCAAAATCAAAGAGCGTGCTGGTTTCGTCCAAAATTTCTAGGTGGAAAAATTTACCAAACAAATTTTGCCTTATAAGTTCAACTTGCAAAGGATTGTCCTCAGCGTGCTTACCTTTAAAAATTAGCCTCACAATGTCGGTTTTGGAGAGTTTCACTTCCTCTACCTTTTTCATAATTGCGAAGTGGTCGGTTTCAGGCGTCACCAAAATCTCAACTTTGCGATAGTCATACTTAGAAAAAGGTATGAAATCGAACCTAAAATTTTTCCCCTTCGCCTCGATGAGATAAAAGCCCTTTTTCTCGCCAAGTTTAACCGCGTCGTTAAAACTTTTGCCCTCCAAGCAACCTGAATACTGAAAAATTCCGCGCCCATCGATTTTTCCGCCGTTCTTTTGGTGGATATGACCAAGCGCCAAGTAGTCAATATTTTTCCCCGCCAAATCTTTCGCATAAACTCCGCTGAAATAATCGTCGCCAGCGTTAATTGGCTGGTGCAACATAAAGATATTAAACCTATCCTTATCAAAATCTATTGAATAGTAAAAGGAATTTTGAAGATAGCGCGTTGTTGACACGCCTCCAACAGTCACATTGTCATCAAGGTCGACTTTTGCAAACTTATCCTTAAAGTAGACGAAATTTTCCGCCTCACCCTCACTAAAAGGGCAAAACCCTTCGTCGTGGTTGCCGTAGATATAAAAAAATTTGATATTCGGCGCGCCCAAAATCGCCTTTTTGAACAAGTTGACCGAATTTTTACTTGGCGAAGGAACATCAAAAACATCGCCACAAAGAAGAATCGCATCCACCTCATTTGTTTTGGCGTAAGCGATGAGGTCGAAAAAATTTTGGATAAGTTGATTGCGTTTAATTTTTCGCTCTTCAGCCCCAAGTCCTCTCACATCTTTGACATCAATATGAATGTCAGCACAATGAATTATTTTCATACTATTAATTATATCAAATATAAAATAAAAATCAAAACAAAAACAAGGATTTTTATTTTTGAAAAATTAATAACACTTTGAATAAATAGATTGCAAGGTTTTAGGCAAGTTATAGTTAGGTTAAAATAAAATGCTTAACATTTTTCATTTTTTAGAGGTATATTTTAGAGATATGCGCGCGGATTAAGTGACATAGCCACCGCGATGTAAAGTGACAAGCGCGCTTAAACTTCTCTTTTATATTGAAACGCGACGCAATAAGAAGGGTCACTTAAACCATCCAGTCCACATACACGCCATAGCCCTTAGTTGGGTCCGCTAAAAACACGTGCGTAACCGCGCCAACAATTTTGCCGTTTTGCATAATCGGCGAACCACTCATCCCCTGCACGATACCGCCCGTCAGAGAAAGCAAGCGCTTATCTTTCACACGGAACACAAGGCTTTTGTCGTTCGCCTTCTTTTGGTAATTTGCCTTAATAATCTCAATTTCATATTCCTCTTTGATTCCGCTGATATCCGAAACGATATATGCCTTACCCGGCGTTACTGAAAGCCTGCCACCGAGTTTTGCGGTGCGATTTTCGTCCACAAGCCCGTCCGCGGACGTCATTGTGCCACTGATACCGAACTTGTTATTGCTCAATATATCGCCATTATTTTTGCCGTTTTCAAGAAAGAGGCACCTCAGTTGCCCCGGGTTATTCTTCTGTCCCTTATTAATTCCAATGAGGTTGCATTTATAGACCTTGCCCGACTTAACCGGCACAACATTTCCGCCCGCCTCGTCAACCACCGCGTGCCCAAGCGCGCCATAAGCGCCTGTGTCTTTATTAACAAAAGTGAGCGTGCCAACACCAGTGACATTATCCTTCACAACAAGCTCCAGTTTTCCGTCCTTAATCTTCAAAAGTGCGCGCATCTCTTTGTTTTTTCTCAAATATTTAACTTCTGCCTCATCTTCCCCATCAAGCGCGCTTGTAACATCGGTAGCACTACTTGTTTTAACGCCATTGATTTCGGTGATAATATCGCCCTCTTTTAGCGGGCTATCCGCTTCGTCGTCGATAACAATAAGCCCGTTGGTGGAGATTGAAAGACCAATCGGTACCCCGCCAATATAGTAATCATCCTCGCCCACCATAACAACGCTGATTTTACGGATGGGAATGAAGCCGAAAAGTTTAAAAACGATTTCGCCCTCCTTTTCGGCTTGTGAAGAAGTTGAAGTTTCATTTTTTTGAAGTTTACAAGTGACATACGAGCCAAAGAGATGATTGTTGTTGGCGGAAGCGACGTCCTCATAACTTGCAAGAAAGTTTTCCTCAACGCGAAAAACGTCGACAATCGGCATAACTATGAGCGCCAAACACAGCGCGCATAAAAACAAATATAACTGCCAAAATTTTTTCCTACTCATAGGTTTAGTATCTTTCAAATTGGCAAAAATATGTCTAAAACTTCGTTTTTAAAACAAAAGAATATAAATTCATATCCTTTCGCGCCCTTTTATAAGCTGGAAAATATTTTTCCACTTCCCTCCAAAATTGAGGCTTGTGATTCATATGACGAATGTGGCAAAGTTCGTGCGTTATAACATAATCAACAAGATAACTTGGCAGAATGATGAGTTTGTAATTCAGTTTAAGTTCGCCTGTTGAACTATATGAACCCCACTTAACGCTGGACGAACACGGTGAAATTTTCTCCACCGAAAAACCAAATTTTTGTGCCAAAATTAGCGTCCTATCCTTTAAGATTTGGAAGAAAGAAAGGTATTCTTTTTTAATCGTTTTGAGCCTTGTTTTTTCGCTTAATTTTTCAAAGTCAAGGCGCAAGGTTTTGGTTTCCATAATAGGAATGGAATTTTGATAAATCAAACTGTCAAAATGAAAACCGCTTGCAAAATCTCTTAACATTTGCTGGCGTTTTATTTGTTTTTCAATCCACCCTTTCTTGGACGCAAGAAAAGTTTGAATTCCGCTGTCACTATATCTTAACGGCGCCTTCACCAAAACATTCCCCTCTTTGGTAACTCGAAGAAGGAGAGTTTTTCTTTTTTCCTTAATAATTTCAATTTCCATTCTCATATTTTAGCATTCTTAAAATTTTTATGCAAACAAAATTAAGGAAAATTTTATTAAAAGTTATTTTAAAAAATGAAATAACAACTTAGAAAGCAAGGCACAACATTTTGAATAAGATTATTGCATAATACACTATATGTTGTGGTGGTATGCAATAAAAGAAAATTTGCATAATACTATGAATTTTGTTTGACAAATGCTCAATAAAATACTATAATTTAATTAAATAAGGGAGGATTTTATGGCTTTCACTTCCAACGGTCAAGTGCAATATTTGATTTTAGATTCGCTTGCTGAAAGTTCAAAATACGGGCTGGAAATCATCGAATACATCACCAAAAAAACGCGCGGTGGTTACATTTTGAAAAAACCAACGCTCTATTCCTGCCTCACCCGCCTCGAAAAAAAAGGGTATGTTTCGTCCTCGTTTTGGGGCGAAAGTGAGTTCGGCGGGAAAAGACATTACTACTCTTTAACCCCGTCTGGCAGAGAAAATTTGGAACTATTAAAAGTGGAATTTGAGGGCGTCAACTTTGAGGTTTTGTCAAAAATGGAAAGTGAAGATTCCTCGAATGACAGCGAAACCAGCGAAGATTTTGACAGCGCTAGCGAAACCACCGAAACCAACGAAAATTCCTTTGAAGAAGAAAACGTGAAACCGATGTTCCTCGAGCAAAAAAATTTGTTTGATTACGCCTCGCCTAAAAAGGTGGAGGAAAAGAAAGAAGAAGTGGAAGAAGAGAGCGTCATCGACAACCAAATCGACTTTTTCACATTCGAGAAAGAGGAGGAAGCGCGAAAGAAGGATGACGGCAAATTTTTGGACCCTAACGAAACCCTGTCGCCTTCACAAATTGAGCAAAACAAAAAAATCAACGACTTTTCAAGCGAACTTAAAAAAGCGCGTAATCGCAAAAGTTTTTCGGACAATCAAATTGAAATGCCCGTCATCTACGAGAAGAAGGATGACGATTTTGACGAAAAAGTGGCAAGCCTTAAAGCCTCGCTTTTGGCGTCACGGCAAAAATACGAACAAAGCGGTCAACCAAGTGTGGTCAACCGCGCCACCGAAGAAGATATATATAAGGTTGAAGAAAAGGACGACGGCACTTTCATCACCCAAACGCTCGACTCCATTCCGTATCAAAAGCGCATCACCCCGCCTAATATTGAGATAAGCGTGGCGGATGAAAATTTGCCAGCGCCTATGCGAGATAACAAACTCGAACCAACTTACAACGATATGGTTTCGAAAATTATGGAGAAAAAGGCAGAGCAAAAAGAGAAGGAACCTGTGCGAGAAATTCGCGCGCAAAAAATCGAGCGCGTGCCGAACACTTATGCCGACTATGAAAGCCTTAAAAGTTATTACGACAACCACGGAATTGAATTTAAAGAGTATAAGCACACCGTGGTGGAACGTATGCACAACACGAACTTTCTTAAGTTTATCGCCTCACTCATCCTCCTAGGGCTTGTTGGCGTAAGTTCCGCACTTATCTATCTCATCGTTCGTGGAACGGGCAACCTAATGTCAACCTCCAACTTTTTGTATTACACCGTGCCAGCACTGTTTGCAGTGTTCTCAATCATCCTATTTGTGAGGTATAAATGTGTCGCCAGCCGAAAGGCAAGTTTGAAATATAACGGAATCATAAACCTCGTGGTGTTTTTGCTTGCATCGGTGGTGGTGTTCGTTGTGAACGTTTGCTTTGGAATGACTGCCGAAACAATGGCAAGTTATTTAACATCACTACTCGTGCCAATTTTCGCGCTCTTAATCGCCTTTCCAATCAACTATTACGTCACAAAATTCATCTATAAAAAATATGCGAAATAAGTGACGCTGTCACTTTTTGTCATTCCTCGTGTTAGGCTATACTGATTAAACCAGAGACAATGCAGTTTAATGTCATTCTGAGGCGAAGCCGAAGAATGGTCGTAGGTGACGCTATCACATTTTAAGGTAACACGTGTTGAACTATACCGCTTATTCGGTTAGGACTATTGGTTTATTGTCATTCTGAGCGGAGCGAAGGTGGCAATGCCACTTTTTGATGTTCCGCGTGTTAGGCTGTATCGCTTAAACCAAAAACTAATCACCCGTCACCGCCCGCGAACGTCGAAACACATCCCACTTAAAAAATCTAACGCGCTGTATCGCCTCTCCTGCAATGACTACCAGCCTATTTGTCATTCTGAGCGGAGCGAAGAATGGTCGTAGCACCCGCCCGCGAACGTCTAATCTATCCTCTTATCACTAGAAAAACACAGCTAAACTCAAAACACCGCACCCATCCAAGCGCGCTTGGTCATTCTGAGCGGAGCGAAGGTGGCAATGCCACTTTTTGATGTTCCGCGTGTTAGGCTGTATCGCTTATACCAAAA
>CALVOG010000012.1 GCA_944350265.1 uncultured Clostridia bacterium | reverse complement strand
GAAAAGAAAGAAAAAACAAAAAGATTTTGAGATGTGAAAATTGTAAAGCGAAGCCAATATTGACTTACAAGGTAGATTATGATATAATTTTACTATGAAAACGAAATTTAATGGAAAAATTCATATAGTTTATGATGGAATGTGGGGTTCTTGTGGAAAGGGCAAGTTTTGTGGAGAACTTGCACTAGACCAGAAACTAAATATTCAAGTTTGTGTTAATAACAACGCTCCAAACGCTGGGCATAGTTTTGTTTTTGATGATGGAAGAAAAGTGGTAACAAAACATATTCCTATTGGTTTCGTGAATAAAAATATTCCATATTTAGTAATTGGTGAAAGTGCGATAATTGATTTTGATAGATTTTTGTTAGAATTGACACAATATAAAGACATATTAAATGGCAGGCAAATTTATATTGCCGACACAGCCGCAGTAATATCGGACAAACATAAACATCAGGAAGAGGAAACAATCAAATCAGGAAGCACATTTAGTGGTGCGGGCGCTGCACTTGTTGATAAAATTATGCGGAAAGATGTTTTGGTGTGTGATGATAAAAGGTTTTCGCAACTACAAGAAGAAGGACTAATTAAGATTGTCAATTCAAAAACCTTTTTCCCAATGATTTATAATGGCTTTCCGCCTTTTAAGGGAAGCGAAAACATCCTTGTTGAACTTTCGCAGGGTGATGCTTTGGGCTTAAACAACAGTGCAAATTATCCAAACACAACTTCAAGAGATTGCACTCCTGCACAGGCACTAAAAGATATTCATGCCGCCGACTTAAGTTCGCAGGTGAGAAAATATTGTGTGTTTAGACCATATCCGATTAGAATAAATAATAACAGTAATGCCGGATTTATATATACTGGTGATTTTGAAGGTGCAAAAGAAATTTCGTGGGAAGAAGTTTGTGCGCGTTCTGGACTGCCAAGTGAAGAAATAAAGAAACTTGAGCACACAACTGTCACACAAAGACTTAGACGAGTGGCGGAGTTTAGCATTAAGCAATTTGCGGAAATGCTTTTAGATACAAAACCTGATGAGTGCTTTTTAAATTTTGCTCAATACATTGATGGTGAAATTGCTGGCTTGACAAGCAAAGGGGTAAAAAATATTCAAAGGAAGTTTAAAGATTGTTCTGCTACAATTTCAAAGTCAGAAGAAGAATTTATTAGCATAACAATAAAAAATTATGCGATAGAACATGTTCTCGGCTATGTAGAAGAAATGGAAGATTATTTTAACAATCTTTTAGGTAGCAACATATTAAAAATAACAAAAATTGGAACGGGTGCTAAATTATCTCAAACAATCGCAAGAAAAGATATAGCTCAAGTTGCTGATGTAAGGCATGCAATTAAAGATATAAATCCACTTGATTATGCTGATAAAGAAAATGTTCCAAATTTAGAATTATAATCTACTGTTGCAATTTGTTGCAAATAGCATAGTTTTAGGCGGTTTTAGAAAGAATTTGACCGAAAGTTAGGATTTTTAACTTTCGGTCATTTTTTTTGCCTATTTTATAGATAAAAATTATTTGCTACAAATTTTGATTTTATTTGCAACAGTTTTTCGGACAAAATTTCGTTATAAAATCATAATAAAAACCCCGATAAAATCGGGGTTTTAGACTGGTAGGATTGAGTGGACTCGAACCACCGACCCCCACCTTATCAGGGTGGTGCTCTAACCGACTGAGCTACAATCCTATATTAAGTTTTTCTCGGGATGAGTGGAGCCCGGTCACTGTCTCCAAACCCCAATTTTTTTCTTATCAGGGTGGTGCTCTAACCGACTGAGCTACAAGCCATCGTGATTGTTGTGAATAAGCGCAATTTTTTCATCGCCTGCCACGGTTTATCTTTCTAAGCAAGATTGGCTTAGTCGCCCCAAACTTTTCAAGCAAAACGGTGTGCCAAAAGGCGAACACGCGCAAGCGCTTCTCACAAATACCTCAATAATTATACCTAGAAAAACGCCCATTGTCAAGCATTTCACAAAAAAAACTTCTAATTTCTCTCATTTTTTTATTTAATCGCCCATCAAATGCCATAATCTCACAACTTAAAATGTTTTCAACTATGTCGCCTAACTAAATCGCCCGCCTAAACCTTTCGCACAATTTTTTTAAGACGCTTCACCGAAATAGGAAAATTTTGCTCATAAACATTTTTATCAACACGCAAAACCCTCGCCTCACGTTCTTGCCCATTAAAATCGATAATCACAAGGTCGTTTTCGGCGATATTTGGACAAGCCACAAGCGCAAAAGCCCTTTCTTGCGTGTCTAAATACTCCACTTTTGCGACGTCGAAGCGCGAATATTCTTTCAGTTCGCCTCCCGCAAGAGAATGAATCACACCACCCTCCAGCGAAATTACGACTGAATCTCGGCAACTTGCACGCCGTTTGCCTTTCGTTCTTCCTCGATAAGTTGCGAGAACAAATCGCGCACTTTAAACGGATTTTTAATGTTCTTCAAAACCAACTGAGGCTGTCTTTCATCGTTACTATAAAGAACAACCGTTCCCGTGTTAAAGATTTTGTCCGCAAAAGATTGGTGAAGCGAGATATCATACATACGATACAAATTCACCTCTTCTAGGTGCGTGGAAAAAAGCCCAACATCGCGGAAAGTTTTAAACCAGACGTCGCCATTTTTAATAAGGTAATAGCGCGTGAAGGAAAGTGGCATACCCATAAAACGCTTGCGGTCTTTCCAAATGAGCACCGCATTTTCGCCATATTTCTTTTTCACATTCATAATAAGCCTCCGTCAAGTATATGATACAAGAAAAAACGCAAAAAGTAAACCATTTTGGGCTATTTTTGATAATATTTTGGTTATATTTTATTTTTTTATATATTACACAACAAAATTTCGCCTTGCCGTTTAGAAAAAATCCTTAACAGCAATCCTTGCCATCTATTTCTTAGACGCGTCGCCCAATTCCTTAGAACTTACGCTCGTTGCCTCGCCTAAATCATTAGAACTTTCAGCCTCCAAAATCACGTCAAGCAACCACTTTTCCTGCTCATCCGACAAATTTTCGAAGGACGAGAGTTTTAATCTCTCACCGCGCGCAAGCTCGGCAATAAACGCGTTTGAAGAATCTCTTTTCATATTAAGATACAGCGTATACACCTGATTTTCCATAGGATAACAATACTCACGAAGTGGAATTTTATAGTGCGCCTTACAACTTCCCTCTTTCTTGTCGACCGAAGGGTCTGCAACATAAAGTTTGCCGTTATCCTCATAGATAAACGCGCAGTGAATTGTCGGTTTGCCACCCTCCACCATTGGCTTATCCTTGGTGGTCATAAAAATGCCGTTGGTTTTGGCAAGAAGGTAGAGCGAAAAATTCAAGCAACAGCCGTGCTTATCCTCGCCCTCCGTTTCGAACTTTTGAACCTGCCTGTCGCAAAAATCTTTAATTGACCGAGAAAAATATTGATTATTTTCTTCGCCAATAACCGCGTTGGCATAGTCATATTCCGTAGCCCTTATAAGATTCTCATAAATTTTTTCAATATCCATAACATATACCTCGCCAAGAGTATACCACAAACTCCGCACCAAGTCAACCCCCACTCTCTTCCTATTCCGCTAGGATAGAGCAATTATTTACCCACAAACGTCAAAAAAATCCACTTAAAAACACTTATTACGTTACATCACTTCTTATATCATTAGGAGTATCGGCAATCTGTAATTCTGAGCGGAGCGAAGAATCTCGTCGTAGCACCCGCCCGCGAATGTCTAATTCCTCCTCTTTGCCCTCAGCGCCACGCTTACACCTTCTTTCAGCGGAACGCAAAAGTCGGCATATTCTATTAAATACAACAAAAAAGTGGGAAACCCCACTCTTGTTAAGAAACCTCTAAAAGCATCCTCTTGTCTTGCAACGCCCCACTTACACTTTCTTTCAACGCCACATCTGTTTACGCATTTATTTTGAAAGCCGTTCTACGACGAGATTCTTCGCTTCGCTCAGAATGACAAATAACTGCCCTGTCTTACACCTAAACAACCCTTTCAGCGCCCCGCTTGCATTTGCCTACTTTTTCAAAGTAGGTCGTTTTAAGGGGTCTGGGGAAAATCGAAATTCCCCAGCGTCTTTTGGTGACTTTTAGGCGCTATAAAAGTCACATCTCTTTGCAAGCGTATTCCGTAACCTTAATTGTAAACTGCACGCCGAGAGTTTGTTGGGCTTTGGCTTGGGAGCGGTTGCCCACTGGGTTAAGGCAACGGATGGTGTTAAGCTGGTCGCCGAGGTCGCGGGTGAAGTAGTAGTTGCCCTGACCCGTCGCGCGGAGGTAGTCTTTCACAAAGTCACTTAGTGAAACCTTGCCCGCCTTAACTCCACTGCCCGTGGTGTTATTTTTGTTCGTTTTGAAGTTTGCTAGTTCCTCACTAGACGCCACAAACACGCTCCCGCTCACACTGGTGGTATCCTTAGGCGCGCCGAAGATTTCCACCTCTCGGTTTTCATTCACCAAAAACTCAGTGCTAACTTGATTTTTTAAAAGCATTGTCACGCTCTCGGCGGAATACCCCGCACCCGCACCTATCTTGGTGCTGGAATAACCGCCCAAGAACACAATCTCCGCCATTGTCGCCAAAACGCTGGTATCTTCAACCGCATAGCCCTCTTGTTGGCTGGACGAATACACAAGTCTCCACCTGATAGGCTCCACAAGGTAGTATTCGCCATTGAATTTCACATATTCCTCGCCGTTATACACCTTTGACTGCATCCCGCCGTCACCTGCCAAATCATTCTCAGCAAGTTCCTCAACGCCCATATAGTAGACTGAGCCATCACTAAGTGAACCCCACTGCCCTGAAAGTGTGCTCTTCAAACTCCCGCTCACCTTACTCTGTGGTAACTTGCCATTCTCAACATACCAATATCCGCCCTCGCTGTAATAATACGCCGGATTTCTCGCCTCCCAAACTGCATACCACGTCCGCGTGCCGTCCGTTGAATAAAAGGTGTCGCTCACATTAATTGCGCCCGTCGCGCTAACAGTCAGCGTTCCACTCCCGTCAGGCTCGGTGCTATATCCTTTAAACTCATACCCCGTCCGTGTTGGCGTGGACGGCAGTGCAGTTATCTTACTCGGACTCGTGCAGGAACTACTCGAATACCACCCGCTATCATACTTCAAATATATCGCGCTCGTTCCGCCCGCCCCGCCGTTGACATCTAAATTTACCGTGATAACCATAGCTTCCCACACGGCGTAAAGCGTTGCATTAGCATTTGCCGTATATTTAGCACCGTCGCCATAAACAACTGAACCGTTAGCGCTTGTCGCCCAGCCTTTAAAATTATAGCCCGTTTTTGTAAACTCATTCGCCGGCAAAACTAAATCTTCATTGTAATTTTTTTCAACACTGCTCATTGTTCCACTTCCGCCATTCGCGTCGAAAGTCACAGTGTAAGCCATTCTTCCCCACTGAGCGTAAAGAGTTAAACTAACTCCACCTTCAAAGGTGAAACCAGGAGCAAAACTATCACCACTTCCATCCGCCATTGTGTTCCAACTTGAAATAGTGTAACCTTCTCTTTCAAACAAATCCGCCTCCGCCAAAACAATAGTCTCGCCCACGGAAAAAGACTCACTCACAACCTCCTCAGGTTGTGTGTTTGAATTGTATGTAATTTTAGTAGAAAACCCTCTTAAAACAGGATACCCGTCATTCATTCCCTCAACAAAAGTCCAAATATTTTCAAAATCCCATGGATACCCACTGCTCCACTTAGAGCTATTTTGATACCAACTTAAACTTTTGGCATTAGCAATTAAATTTGAATCTTTTGACGCCCCAGTGTTAAAGGAAGAACTCCCAATTCCATACGAAAGCGTGCAGTTTCCACCATAATAGCAGTTGGTGATTGTATAATTATAATAAATACACCCCACAACTCCGCCAACATTTTCACTTCCAGTTACAGAGCCAGTGTTATAGCAGTTGGTGACTGTGGGAGAAGAAGTATAACCCACAACTCCGCCGACTTCGGAATTCCCAGTTACAGAGCCGGTGTTATAACAGTTGGTGATGTCGGAATAATTCTCAGCACTCCCCACAACTCCGCCGGTATACCAACTACTCCCATGCACAGAGCCAGTGTTATAGCAGTTGGTGACTGTGGAAGAAAAAGCATCCCCCACCACTCCGCCATTATACCGACTACTCCCAGTCACAGTACCGGTGTTATAGCAGTTGGTGATTGTGACGGAAGAATTAGCATACCCCACAACTCCGCCGATATACCAACTACTCCCAGTCACAGTACCGGTGTTATAGCAGTTGGTGATTGTGACGGAAGAATTAGCATCCCCCACCACTCCGCCAACACGATAACTCCCAGTTACATTGCCGGTGTTATAGCAGTTGGTGATGTCGGAACGACTAGCATACCCTACAACTCCGCCTACATACGAATCATTCTCAGTTACAGAGCCAGTGTTATAACAGTTGGTGATTGTGATTTCATAAGCATAACCCACTACTCCGCCGACATATTCATATCCTTGCACATTTGAGTCGATTATACCAATATTTTTTATCGATGCACGGATAGATGATGATCGTCCTTCTACATATCCAAAAAGCCCTTGGTAACTATATGCTGAACTTGAACCTGACTCTGTATAAAGCCCAGAGATTGTGAAGTTTCCGCCGTCATAGTGCCCAGAAAAATAGTAGGATGATGTTCCAATCGCGTCCCAGTAGTGCAATGATAAATCTATGTCCGCTGTTTGAACAAAGTATGTGTTTGAAAACATATATTGTTCACTTCCGTTGTTAACAAGATACGCAAGACGCGCAAGTTGCTCAGGCGTGGAAATTTGGTATGCCGTTGCCTCTGATTGTCCGTCACCGCCTGCAAAAGAATCGGCATACCTACCAGACGATGTCCATGTGCCTGAGGTGTTTGTCGGCGCATTTTTGGTTAATTCATTTTCGGAAGAGGTCGAATCCCCCCCCCCGGTTACTATCGCTGATAGAGGAGTTTGAAAGAAGGACCGTTCCGCCAGCGATGGAACAACCCACGAAAAGGAAAGCGATAACGCTCAGCAAAATACGCTTCATCCTTCCACTTTTCATAAACACCCCTCCTTAGCTTTTTCAAACTTACATTTTTATTATATCTAAAACCCCTCAATTTACCAAACGATTTCGCAAAATTTTCAAAAAAATTTTTCCAACCGCGATTGGATGGGTGAGGTGCTTTGGGTTTAGCCGTGTTTTTCTAACAAAAGAGATAATTTTCTAAAAAAAATTTAATTGCCACTTTAAACAACCTTTTAATGCGTTTAACGCGTAGTATGGCATAAACCACCGGCAACAGTTATTTGTCATTCTGAGGCGACCGAAAGGGAAGCCGAAGAATCTCGTCGTAGCACCCGCCCGCGGATGTCGAAAACAACCTCTTTAGAGAAAAGCGTTTAACTGCGATTAAGTGTCATTCGCTCAAAGTAGTATAATTTCGAGTTTTTGTAAGCCGTCCTACGACGAGATTCTTCGCTCCGCTCAGAATGACAAACGGGCTGACAGTCCTTGCGGTAGAGGTGTTGTGATGTAGCAAGTGTTTTTAAGAGGAATTATTCGACATTCGCGGGCTGGTGCTACGACGAGATTCTTCGCTTCGCTCAGAATGACAAATGAGTCGATAGTCCTAACGGAATAAACAAAAAGCGCGGTTGAATGTGTGAGGTTTCGCGCGTTTAGCCGTGGTTTGCTGACGAAATGACAAATGAGCTGACAGCCCTAACGGAATAAGCGTTACTGCGTGTTAAATGTTTTTATGAGGATTGTTAATGGAAACTATGTGATGCTAAATAAATATCGCACCACAGTGCAATAAAAAAGGTGGGAGACATTCAGCCCGCCACCTCTTTTATAGCCTCAAAAGTTACGCATTAAAGATTGCTTTAAAACTTTTACCAAACTTAAACTTTGGTTGTTTGCAAGCGGCAACCTTAACCTTTTCTTTAGTCATTGGGTTAACCTTTGTTGTTGCAGCCTTTTTAACGAGTTCGTAAGAACCGAAGCCTGGCACAACAATTTTGTCCCCGCTCTTGAGAACGCTAACGATTGTGTCGACCATCGCGTCGAAAACGATACCTGCGTCCTTTTGTGTGCAATTTGCTTTTTCAGCAACTGCCTTAATGAAATCACCTTTGTTCATAAAATTCTCCTTTTTGTGATATTTAGCAATAACTGCTACCTATATAATAGCACATATTTTCAATAATTCCAAACAATTTTCACTATCTTTTAAAAAAAACTTCAACTTGTGCGTAATAATATTTCACAACTTCGAAAAGGCGGTTGACGAAAGAGCAGTTATAGACGATAAATTCCACATCGCCGACAACCTTCTCCTCGCCTATAAAACCATACTTCCTCGAGTCATCCGACCAGCCACGGTTGTCGCCCAAACAAAAATACTTCCCTTCTGGCACGCGAACGTAAACAAGCCCATTTGGCGAGGTGTAATAATCATACTTCTCGCCGTTGGCGCTTTCAAAGCCACCATTATGGCGGTCAGACAAAAACTTTTCATAGAACCTATTTTCATATAATATGTCGTTTTCAATATCTAGTGAGCAGTGTGTCCAAAGCACATCATACCCCGCCACCTCTTTGGTTTCAACAACTTTCGCCTCTTCGTCGCTTATTCTGCTTTCGCCGTTCACCATTTCTTCCTTTGGTATGCGATAAAGAGAAAACTCGCCGTCATCGCTAAGGTTCGCAATGGTAACATAGTCGCCCGCCTTTGCCACAACGCGCTTTATTATGCTTTCGTTCTCACTGGAGACCTCGTCCAAAACCACAACGTCACTTACGTCAATTTTGCCATAGAGGTTGATGTAAACGGCGTCCATATACCCGTCGTTATCGCCATCCGCCACCTGCTCGTTTAAAGTTGGCTTCATCGACGCGCCATAAACGAGATAACATCGGTGCGTCACCATAAAATAGGTATACCACGCGAAAAAGATGAGAAAGAAGATGAGAAAAACATAGAAAGCGATATGCGTTGTCAAATACCACGCAATGGACGTCGTCTCTTCTTTTTTTTGCCTATCAAAACTTAAATAATTTTCAAACCTCAAAGGTGACTCCTTCAACTTTAAAAGTATAGCAAATATCTTTAAAAAAACAAAACAAAAATCAAAATAAAATCGCTAATTTTTCTTAAAACTTTTTAAACGCTAAAATAAATGTTGAAAATCCTTGAAAAAACACTAAATTTTTTCATTAAAAAATCTTTATGAAATCAAAAATAAAATCAAAATAAATATTAAAAATCTTTAAAAAGCGCTTTATGTTTTTTTGTTAAAAAATCTTTATAAAAATCAAAAATCTTCAAAAAATAGCCTGAAAAATGCGAAAAAAGTGAAAAAAAGTGGATTTTTTTTGCATTTTTAGTCGGTTTTTCGAATGGAAAATCTGCATCCGCAATAATTTTGACGATATAGCCCTAATTCTTTTGAAAGGTTTATGCTTCGCAAATATCCATCTTTTTTCTTAAAAGATTCCTCCAAAAATTCCACATCAAACTCGCGCGATAGTTCTTTTCCAACTGCGTTAATTACCGGAGTGCTTTTGTGCGGGCTTACCGTCAGCGTTGTGCCGAAAACATCAAACCCTTCCGCTTTGGCTCTTCTTGCTGTTTCTTTTAAGCGGTGATAAAAACATTTTCCACACCTCGCTCCGCCCTCCTTCTCTCCTTCCAAACCTTTAACAAATTCAAGCCAGCCCTCTTCGTCATAGTCGCCATCCACGAACGGCACCCCAAAATGCGCACAAACCACCTTTTCGTTCTCTTTGCGCTTTTCATACTCCTCCCTTGGGAAGATGTTTGGGTTGTAATAAAAAACTGTGACATCGAAGTTCTCTTTAAGCCTCTCAATGCACACCGTGGAGCAAGGTCCACAACACGAATGTAAAAGTATCCTTTTTTTCATAGCCCTATCATTATATCACGCCCGCACCGAAAAAGTAAAGAGAAGAGAGCAAAAACATCGCCTTATGACTGTGTGTGTTTTCGTCAATTAAAGATATCTTAAATTCGCCACATCTATTTTTGATATTTTTTTCACATTCATTTTTGATATTTCGCCACATCTATTTTTAATCATCAATTTAAACTGGTAACAATTTATATTATCGGAAGTCGAACCAAGCGCGACGAAGTCGCATTTGAGTGAGACTGATGTTTATTCAAACTGTGATGGCGGGCAAAGCACGCTAAATTCGTTAGAATTTATTAAAATTTTGAGTTAACAAAATTTTAACATCACATAGTTTATATTTATTACACTGGTAACAATTTTATATTTACTCACTTAATTATTGGCATTTTCAACTTCATTAAAAGCCTTCGCTTTGGTCTCGCCCCAAACTGTCCACCGCGCACATCATCATCTCTTGCACGCTTGGCGCTTTCATCATATACACAATCACCTTCCCCTCTCTTCTATACGAGACGATGTTTTGGTCTTTAAGCGTTTTCAGTTGGTGCGAAAGTGTGGTTTGATTGACATTTAAAATTGCCGACAAATCGCTCACACACATATCCATAACCGAAAGGCAGGTTAAAATTTTAATCCGCGTTTGGTCGGAAAAGTTTTGAAAATATAGCGCGAGTCTGCCAGCAACGTCATCGCTCGGCAGAAGACTCTGCACTTCAAGTTTGCTAAGTTCGTTTAATTTAAGAAGTTTTCCCACGGCGCCTCCTGTAACAAAAAATTCACAAAACAACATATAAATTAGCATACAACTTTATTTTGCAACCTTTTGAGAGATATGTCAAATTGAATTTACCTCAAAATGTGCCGAAAACTATCTAATTTAAAAGATTTTTGTTGAAAAGGAGGATTGCTATGTCGCAGGAGTTTTTGTGGGTGTTTCTTTTATCGGTGCTTGCCAGCAATAACGACACCAACCTCGCCACCAACACAAACATTTTGCTTTTGCTACTGCTTGGTTTGAGCAATAACGGCTGGAATAACGGTCAAAATAACGGCTGGAACAACGGCGGATGCTGTTGCCGTCAAATGTTTTAGTTTTTTTGTGTCGTTTTGATGCGTCGCGTGTTTAACCGTGTTTTTCTAGCAACTAGATGGAAAATTAGCCATCCTCTTAGCAAACGCTTAACGCGCAGTAACAATTATTCTGTTAGGACTGTCGGTTTATTTGTCATTCTGAGCGGAGCGAAGAATGACATTTAATGGTATCGCCTTGCGGATTAGGCTAATTTATCTATCATCGCCCGCGAATATCAAATCTATCCTCTTTTCCACATTTGTCTAATTATGTCTCACTAAAAAAGCCTAGCACACACTATCGCTTCTACCGCTAGGCAGGGTGGTTATTTGTCATTCTGAGGCAACGCCGAAGAATCTCGTCGTAGCACCCACCCGCGAATGTCTAATCTACCCTATCTTTCAACACCACGCTTTTTCACTAATTAATCTTTTAATCTAAGACAATCATTTTTTTATTTGAGGCAATTATTTTCTTAGTTTAAGGTAAATATAAAACAATTAGTCCTTTAATTTGAGATAATTATAATTACAAAACACATTTTTTAATTTGAGATAATTATAAGCACGAAACAATTAGTTTTTAATTTGAGGTAATTATTTTCTTAATTTAAGATGAATACGAAACAATTAGTTTTTTTATTAAGGCAATTAATACGAAACAATTAGTTTTTAATGTAAAAAAAATATTTTTTTAATTTGAGGCAAATATTTTTTAATTCGAAATAATTATTTTTTTAATATGAAAAAAAATTTTTTAAAAAAAAATTAAAAAATTTATTAAAATCGTTTGCCAAATATTTTTTTATGTGCTATTATATGCTTGTAATCAAATTAAAGAATAAAAGTTCTTGTTTTGATAATGATAATTTTAAATAGGAGGATAAAAGTATGACGTGGCGAGGTCTAATTGCAAAATACGGTTTGCAAAACTATGGGTGGCTTGATGATTTGCTAACATCTGTCGAATGGATTTTGTGGATTGCACTTATCTTGGTTGGTGCGTGCGGTGCTGTTTATGCAATCTATGTCGGCGTAAGAATGGCAAGAGCGGATAGTTCCGAACAAAGAGAAGAGGCAAAGAAAAGATTGATTAACATCATCGTGTCAATCGTGGTGACAATCGCGTTAATCTTGTTCTTCAACCTTATTCTTCCACTTATTTTGGACAGCTTGGGCGTATTCGATAGCTACAAGCTTGAAGGCGAAGAAGGTGCATTAAGAAGCATTGTCGACACCACAAGAGCGCTTATTGGTATGTAATTTTCAAAGCCCAAATACCAATAGCCTGAAGAAATTACCTAAAAAATTATTGTCAAAACAAAAAGATATCAAAAAAGCGAGGAGAACTCGCTTTTTTCTTTTGTCTCTCATAAAATAAGCGCTCAATGGTTGTTGCGCACGCGAGACGACCAAGAAGCGCAAATATTCTTTTTCGAATTTTAAAAGTGGCGAATGACCATTCTTCACTTCACTCATAATGACCAAGCGCCCTTAGATGTGTGGCTTTGGAGTTTAGGCGTGTTTAGTTGGCGGTAAGAGGAAAGATTAGACATACGCGGGCTGGTGCTACGACGAGATTCTTCGCTTCGCTCAGAATGACAAACAGGGCTGACAGTCCTTGCGGAATAAGCGTTATAGCGCGTTAAGCGATAGAAAAATACACAACATCAAAAACGACACAGCGTGATTACAATGTCGTGTGACAGGCTTTATTACTTATGCTAATGTAGTCTATTAAAGATGCAGGCGTGTCTAATCTATCCTCTTAGAAATGCCCGGCGCGCATTCAGTTTATATCGTTAGCATTACGCGCACTCGTCAACTAATAGACCTTGCAACAATCATAAATTCGCCAGCATTTCTTCGCGCTCTTTAAGCGACATTGCCTCGATAAACTCGTCTAAATCGCCGTTGAGAACGCCCTGCAAATCGTATGAAGATAGATTCGTGCGGTGGTCAGTGACGCGCCCTTGTGGATAGTTATATGTTCTTATCCTCTCATTGCGATTCCCGCGTCCAACCTGACTTTTTCTGTTTTCGTCATACTCACTATCTCGCTGTTCCCTGTAAAAATCATAGAGTTTGCTTCTTAAAATATTCATCGCTTTTTCTTTGTTTTTAAGTTGACTGCGCTCGTCTTGGCAAGTGACAACAATACCCGTTGGAAGGTGTGTGATACGAATCGCCGACTCGGTTTTGTTGACGTGCTGACCGCCCGCGCCACCGCTTCGGTATGTATCAATTTTGATATCGCTGTCGAGTATTTCAAAATCAATATCCTCAACCTCAGGCAAAACAGCAACGGTTGCCGTTGAAGTGTGGATGCGCCCCTGACTTTCGGTGTCTGGCACACGTTGCACGCGATGCACACCGCTTTCATATTTCAGTTTCGCATACGCACCCTTACCCTTAAAAAGCACCGTGCATTCCTTAATTCCACCAAGTTCGGTTTCGTTTATATCCAAAATTTCCGTTTTCCAGCGGTTTTTGTCGGCATAGTGGGTATACATCCTAAGAAGTTCCAGCCCAAAAAGCGCACTTTCCTCGCCTCCCGCTGCCGAGCGAATCTCCAAAATGGCGTTGCTCTCGTCGTTTTCGTCCTTTGGAAGAAGAAGCACTTTCATATCCTCCACCTTTTTCTCAATCTGCTCTTTTAAAGAGATGATTTCCGCGAGATAGAGTTTTTTCATCTCAGCGTCGGTTTCAGTTTTAACATCCTCTTCGCATTTATCTAAGTTGTTTGAAAGCGATAAAAGTTCTTGGTAGGCATTTGCAATATTCTCCAAGGAATTTCTCTCTTTAACTAACTTTTTCCACGAACGATTGTCAGCAATCACCTCTGGTCTCATAATTTCGTCGGTCAATTCATCAAAGCGTTCCTTTGATTTTTTTGTTTTTTCCAGCATTTCCTTATAGTTTTCCATAAACCACCCTGTCAATTTTATTATAGTCTTTAACGATTTTTATCTCTTTAAATCCGCTTTCCTTCATAATTTTTTTCACCGCACTCGCCTGCCCCTTGCCCACCTCGTAAAACAAAAGTCCGTTTTTATATAGGTGTTTTTTTGCGCCAGCAGTTATTTCTCGGTAAAACCTAAGCCCATCCTCGCCACCATCAAGCGCAATTTTTGGGTCGCACTCTTTAACGTTTTTGTCAAGTTTGGCAATGTCGCCAGTTGGGATATACGGCGGATTGGAAACTATTATATCAAATTTTTTTCTTTTTTTCAAGTTTTCAAAGAGGTTACTTTCTAAAAATTCCACCTTCACACCATTTTTTTTGGCGTTTGTTTCCGCAACTTGAAGCGCTGGGCGAGAAATATCAATCGCCGTAACAAGGGCGTCGCTTAATTTCGCAATCGTCACGGCAATCGCGCCACTGCCCGTGCCGACATCCAAAACCTTACCTTTCTTTTTGAGGTTTTTCAAAACATTTTCCACCAAAATCTCGGTTTCGGGGCGCGGAGTTAGCACCTTTTTGTTGACGTCAAATCTAAGCCCATAGAACTCGGTGTAACCAAAAATGTTATCCACACTTTCGCCATTCGCTCGCCGATTGACCGCGCGCATAATCTCCGCGTATTCCTTTTCAGTGACGCTCTCCACAAGTTTCACTTCCGCCCTGTTTTTATTCAAAATGGTGGCAAAAATCCAGTCGATGTCGCTTTTGTCAATGCCCTGCAACTTGTTTTTCGCCTCGCCATACACCACCGCGAACGGCTTTCGTCCGTCATTTTCCATAAAATTTCTATCCTTTTGCGACGTCAAAAACATAACCTCCATTTGGCAAGTTAAAACGGTTTCGATATGTGTTAGCGACGGTCTCATCGTCACAAAAAACGAGGTGACAAACGAGAGCGATTTTAGGTAACTTCCGCCAATCGAAAGAAGATACAAAATTTCATATGAAAGCATAATCGACAGCAACAAAACCGCCAAACTTATTAAAAAATTGAAGAAAAAGTTAAAACTTGCCCCTATTAATGTTACCACAAAAATGTCTAAAAAGAAAACAAAAACAAGGTAATTTAAAAAATTAAGCGGGTCGCAAATGCCCGATTTATACCGCCCGCGCGCGTCCTCGCCGTAAATGGATACAAGGTCAACGGCACGATTGAACCGAAAAAACTCCCTAACAACTGGAAAGCATTTGAGAAGGGTTAAAAATATGGCGCACAGGATGAGCCGAAAGAAGGCGATGACAAAATTGCGTAGAAATGTGCTTCCATCCGCCGAGATTAAAAAATAGCCAATCTTGCCAGGCAATAAGCCAATTATAACGCCCGAGAACACAATGCCAAAAAGCACACTTAAAATGATAAAAAGAACGGTGAAATCTTTTTTCTTTTTCTTCTCATTCACCCAAAAAAGTGCGCGAAAAAAATTGATAAGCCCAAACAAGAAAAATTGAAGCCCGCGCGCAAACGGAAAGTGAAAACGAATAATTTTGTTGCTGGCGCGCCTGCTGTAAAGTTTACGCTCGCCGTTTGAGGAAACGCACGAAAGTGCTTCAACTCCTTCGCCCAAACACACTGCACCACTTGCAAGCGGAAAAAATATTTCTTTCTTTTTCATAATAAAATTATTAGCCTAATTTTTTTAATTAAAAGAAAAAAGATAAAAAATACGTAAAAAAATGCATTTTTTCTTAAAAAAATCGATTTTTTTTGCACTTTTTACTCGAAATCATAAAGATGTTTTTTATATGACACCGATAAAGAGAACAATCCGCTTTTTATTATCAAAGATTTTTCGTGGTGGTTTTCAGCGCAAACATCACTCTCACAACACTTTTTGTTATCAAAGATTTTTTTGTGGTTTTAGAGTTTTTAAGCAAGGACTTATTAGGCATACAGAGCGAGCGCCACGACCATCCTTTGCCTTGCTTAGAATGGGCAACATTCTTATCCTCCATTAAAAATTTTATCCCCGCATTTACACAATCATTCTTTTGGAAAATTTAGGTGGTTTTTGTCACTCTCTATGAAAGTGAAGTGGATATTTTTTATCCTTGCCATATAAGATTTATTTTCCCTTATATCGCTCCTAGAAAAAATTTTTGCCGTGCCAATTTCGCCCGTTTCATCTCTATACGTGATATCAAAAAATTTGTAACCCAAAATGTTTAGAAGCGGATTGATGTAGTAAAGCGAATTGTTGATGTAGACAACACCTATGAAAATCAAAATCGCATATATCACACAAAAAACGCTGACTTTTTCAAATTCGAGCGGTATGGCAAAAAAGACAAAGAGTGAAAAGTAACCCAAAAAATGCTTGTCGGTGATGTTCTCTTTTTTAAGCACAAAAATTTCTTTTGCCTTCTCTCCACTTAAAGTGATGTTTAATATTAGCCCAAAAATTCCGCATAAGATAAGCACAATTAAAAGCACAAAATTTATGGTGTTAAGCGCGTTGAAGGAAAGGTTGCCGTTTATGATTTCCACAACAAGTTTCAATAGTACCAAAAAATACATTGGCACAAAAGCACTGATATAAAGCAAGAGATTTTTTAAAAACTTAACCATAAAATTAGTATGTCAAATAAAACTAAAAATAATTAAAAAATCATATAAAAATTAATAAAAACGAAAAAAATTAAAAAAATACCATAAAATTTAATAAAAAAATTAAAAAAATTTGATTAAAAATTAATAATTAGGTGAATTTATATAACATTTTTTAAAATTTATATCATACTAATTTACTAACTTATATTGTTTTCAAATTTCAATGTTTACTCATTTTAGAATTTTGCTAATTTATGTTGATAATTTTTATAATTATGATTTTATTATGTAATAAAATATTTATATATATTTATAATAATTTTATCTATTTATTTTGAAATATTTTTAGAATGTGCTAAAATATTTCTTGTAAGAGAGGTGTTTATGAAAACTTTGAAATCTTTTATGCTTGTTATTTTCTCCGCTTGCTTTCTTCTTGGTGGGCTTTTTCTTTTGATGCCTAAAAAAGAAAGAGCGAGCGCCGAAACCACAATCGTTGAAAATGTGGAAAATAATTTACCCGAATATGTTGGCGTTTCGGCAAATGGAGATGAAACCGTCACCAAGATGATTGAAAGCGACATCTTCCTTTTCAACAACAACTCTTTAACAATCAACTTCAAAATGAATGGCAACTCCGTCAATGAGGGTGGCGGGGAGATTTATGACTATGTGTTTTACCCAGACGAAAACAACCTTTCGCATTTTTACTTTTATCGAGTGAGTGGCACGGTCAATCTTTACATCAACGGCGTGGAACAAAGTTTGGCGGGCAAAGAGTTTAACACCCAAGCAATAAGCGACTCTGGGCTTCCGCTGACATTTGCAAACCTAAATGATGTTGTGCCAGAAAGTTTTGAGATTAACTTTGCTGACACCAGCACCCTTAGTGAAGAAGAAGTCAAAAACACCTTTGACATTGTTGACGAAACAGGAAATTTGATTGAAGGGCTTTACACCTTGCAAGTTGAAGTAAACCTTTGGGAATGCACCGACGGCGGAACAACGCAAAGCGAAGACCGTTTTTCCGATTCCACCCAAACGCTGACCTACTCCTTCTTCGTGCTGAAAGGAAATTCCTACATATTAAACAACCGCCCTGTTTTTTCGAACGATAATTTTGACAGCACCACCACCATTCCAACCACTGTCAGCCCAAACTTTGGTGACTACCTTTACTCGAACTACTCCGCAAGCGACAACAACATTGCTTCCATAACTTACAACCACACAAAATACGACCTTGCGATTACCAAGGAATTGAACTCAACCTACACCCTAGCAACGCTTTCATACCTCGCCGAAAACGATAACGGCGAAAATGACGGAATCTTGGTTGAGGGCGACAGCATTATTCGTTACACCAAAAATGGCAACCAGACCACCGTATATTTTTACGATGTGGGCAACTACTCGGTGTCGTTTGAAGCGGTGGCAACATTCAAAAACGGCGAAAATTATAATAAATACAAACTTTCGGCACTCGCCAATGCCACAAAAAAGGTGATGGTGTATGTCTATGGCTACCAACTTATGCACATCGACTATGACAACAACAAAACTTTCACGGAATTTAAAACCTACGAAAACGAAAGTGGAAATTTTGACGGAAAATTCTATCACAGCGCCGATTTGACCTCAAAATTCCTCTCCTCGAATGAGAACTACGCCCAAAACGCATCTTCAAGCGACGACAAGGGCAACATCACTTTTGTGGAATCAAATGTGCTTAATTTTGTGAAGGGCATTGAGCCAGAAAGCACCAACCAAGCGCTTGTTCGATTCAACTCCAACGCCACAATTTCAACAAATAGCGCCAAAAAGTCCTATCTCTATTCTTCGAGCAACATCGGCGGAGGTAGTGATTATGTGGAAGTTGGCGGGCAGAAGTTATATCGCTCAGAATATAGAGGCGGTTCGATAAGCGACGCTGGCACTTACCTCCTCATTCTCGCCTACACCTTCGAAAATTTCTACACAGTAAACGCTCAGCGCGACGCTGACACCATCTTCTACCAAATTTTCTACTTCAAAATCAACACCAACCCGCCTGTTTTAAGTATCACCGACGAGGATGGCAATATGGTGTATAGCGACGTCTACACCAACAAGAATGTCACCGTTTCGCTTAAAGAAACCAACGTGCACGACAAGGATATAACCGTGCAAATCTACGCTTTTGACTACATCACAGAATCATATTTAGACTCTTACGGCGGAAGGAGCGGAATTGATATGCACGAACTCAACGACAACTCCTCAGCGGTCATTTTAAAGGAAAATGCGCGCTTCACCATTCGACTTTACTACACCAACGAAATCACCGACACCGACATTGACATTGTCAACGAAAGAATTATCAAGCAATACTATTTCACCATAGACAAAATGCCGATTGAGGACTTAAGCGCGCGAAATGTTTCGCTAATATCTGGCACAACAAACTATAATATTCTCGATTACGTGGAGGGCGTTTCCACAAACCAAAACATCGTTGTTTCGTGGGAAGATAAGGATAGCGACGCTGAAACCTTTGCGTATTACAAATATTTCCCAATCGTTGACAGCGAATTTTACCAAAGTAACCTCAACATTTCAAACGTTCTTAATATATTTTTGAGAACCTTCCAGGGCGCTTCATATATGCCAATAAACAACGCCCTTGACCTCACAGGCGACCGCAAATGGGTGAGATATTCTGGTAACACCCTCGGGCAGTCCACCACAACCACAAGTCAATTCGCGCTGACCGAAGCGGGCTTATACATTTTCGATGTATACGACGAAGCAGGCAACCACTCCATTAAAATTTTCATAATCGACAACACCTCGCCGATGTTCGCACTTGAAACCAACTCCACCTTTTCGCTGATTCCATCCTATCATTACATCCAAGAAAGGTCCACCCTCTACTGGGGCGATTATAAGGCGATTTCGATAAGCGACCCATATGGAGCAATTAACTTTCCTTCGAATATCGACTTAGTCACCGAGGACAACATTGCAAGTTATTCTCTATACAAAGATTATAACGGCAAAACCTCGCTTGAACTATATAAGGCGTTCTATAACCTTCTATACGCCGAGAAATACATTCAATTCATCAACTGCACGGCACTCACTGGGCAAACGAACCGCCCTTACCTTACCTTTGGAATTGACGATTTAGTTTACGAAACCCCGATTGGCAGTGACACCTACGAAAAGGCGACGAAAAACAAAATCACCCTTGACGACAGCAGTGAATACACCTACCGTGTGCTTATTAGAGATGAAAGCAACACCACTTATGACCTTTCTTCCGCTGAGGACGCACGCATTCAATACACAAATTACTACAGCGCAAGGCAAAACATCATCGTCAGTCACGACACCAGCGAATTTAGGCTTTTTTACGAAAACGACAACGAAACAATTTACCTCACCAGCAACTTAATGGTGGAAAGTAAGGATGAAAACGGCAACGTTTTAACCACCTACCTTTCGCCGATAAACGTCAACGAGCTTGTTTACGCCTCCTTCATTCCAACCGTTGCAGAGGATAGTTCAACGGTGCAAATCGACCGCGTGACAGTTGACTATTACGCGTATGTTGATATGGAGAAGGATGTTGACGGCATAACTCATTACTACCGCGAACTAAGCGACGAAAAAACCACCACATTTGAGTTATATAACTACGAAACCGGTCAAAACACCGAAACCGTGATAAGCGAACTTTCAAAAAACAGCGACAACATAACAAACGAAGGTATGTATGTTATAACAAGGGTTTACAACACAACCGTCACCCCTGAAATTGACAAGCAAGATTATGTGACCCGAAAGTTTGTGCTTTACGTTGACCGAAATGAGGTTATCTCCACACCTGACACCAAGGGCGAAGGCAACGAATCGCACTCCGAGAGTTTGATTGGTGGCGAAATTTATGTGAGTATGTATGACAGTGGCAACAACTCCAGCCTTGTCATCACCTTCCCAGATAGCCCAGACGGCAACAAAAACAGCCTCACCTTGCACGACGGCAACGAAAACCCAATTCTTTACACCAACAAATTGCCTGTTAAAGTTTACGTGCCAACGTATAAATACACAATGTATGCCGTGAAGAAACCAAAGCAAGTTGGGCTGTTTAACCCTGACGGCACCCCGATGATGGAAAACGGACAGCAAGTGATGGGCGACAGTGAGAATGAGTATTACTACGAGGTTGTTTATAACACCGACGAAAATAAAAACGCCTACTACTCGCTAAATTCGCTGGAAAATGGCGGTGCTTCTTACCTTACGGACGACGACGGAAATGTGTATATTAACGAATATCGCATCTTTGCTGAAATTTATAAGGACCCACAAGGTGGCACCAGCGCCCCGCTCTACCGCACCACCACCACTTTCCTTGACCCAACCCCAACAAATGCGGAAAGCGAAAATGGATTTGTGAACTTCTATGACGCAACGGGCAACAAGTTGGAATATTTGACAACCGAAGGCAAGTATGTTGTGAAAGTTTACCAAGGCTACGGCACCGACTTCCAACAAGTGGCAACCTTCTCCTTCGTAATCGAAAAAACAGCGCCAGATTTCGACGCGCGCACAACTCAGCGAGGACGTATGCTTAACTCCACCGTTGAAAATGGAATGACGGTTTACCACACCAATGAAAACAACATCCAGCTCACCTGGGACATCCCGCGCGATAGTTACACGGCTGGTATCGACACCGAAAAGTTCACAATTTCTGGCAATAGAATCGCTAAGAAAACCGTGACGCTTGATGAACTTTTCGTTAGAAGCGGACAGTCGCTTGACTCTTACTACGGCAACCTTAACCTTGCCGAACTTGGCGTGACAAGCCACGGCGATTACATCGACATAACAATGCAATATGAAAACCACAGCGATTACTACGAAACAGTGACCAAGCGCATTCAACTAGATAGAGAAGCGCCTAGCACGAATATCGATAATCTCGTGACAAATGTTATCAACAATTTCCACATCAAAGATTTTTTACGCTATGAAAATTTTAGAATTAAGGAAAACTATGCTGGCGAAGTGGTGGAGAACGAAAACGAAACTTCCTACAATATCTCAACAACCACTGGCACGTTTGGGTCGTATGCTTATGCAGTTGAAGCCTCCTTCCTTAACACACTTAAAAGAACCTCTTCCTCGGAGAGCCCAAATATCTATTATAGAGTTGTGAAAGATAAATACAAAAACAATATTATAGAGGCAACGCCAGACACCTTCCGTGAGGGCGACGACGAATATAAACTCATATCCACGCTGGCGTCTTTCGAAGCGAACACCTACTATGAAATTGTTGAAAGCGACCTCGCTGGCAACTTGACAATTTACACCGTCTTCGTGGTTGACTACATAACAAGCGACGAAAACTTTGCAATCTTCGAATACACCGAAAACAACGAAACAAAAACCTTCTCAAAAGCGGATTATGTTTACGCAAAATCATCTTCACACAACGCCCTTCTAAGCATTTACGCAAAACCAGGATTACAACTTAAATCATTTAACTACTTTGGTAACGTTTGGGCGCTCTTCCGCATTGATAAGTATGTGGACGAAACATTGGTGACAAATTATTACCTCTCTTCGCCTTGGCTTGTAGACGGCAAGGTATATCAAATCTTAGGCACATCAAACAACATTTTGACGCTTGAAGAGGTGGATATCGTGTCGCTTATCGACGGCAGTAAAGACACCCGCCTTAAAGACAGCCTAACCGTGTATGACTCCACGCGCGGAACGCAGGAAAGTTTCTACTTCAACACGCGAAACACCTCACTCACCGCAACGCTGTCATCATCGGCTGAAAGAGAATATATCTCCATTTCTCAACCTTCGAACGAGGCGCTTGAAAGCACAATCGCGCAAACCTATCTCACCCATATTAAAATTTACACCCCGCAAATCGTTGGCGTCAGCCCAGAAGTTGTCTACTACGACGCAACCAACCCGCTTGGATATGCCGACCAATATTTGTCGAACGCAAATGTGACTGTTTCCGCCACAACAACCAACATCATCTTCGAATTGGTGACGCGAAACATCCAAGAAAACACGAGAATTATCTATCAATTCTTCGACAACTATGGCAATGAGTATAACGAAATTCACCTTTACAACGAAACGACGGGCTATAAGGAAGTGGACAGCAATAACAACCTTTACGCGTTCTATGATAAGCGCGACAACAACCTAACCTACATCACTGAGGATGATTTTGCTTACACCTACAACGAAAGGAAATACCTCATCCGCCTATACGAGGCAAATAACCAAGATTTAACTGGCTACACCGAACTTATTCTCGAAGATTTAATGGGAGAAGATAATGAAGCGTCCATCACGCTCAGGCAAAACAACATTTCAGGCTCCGTAATTCGAAACACTTTCAGCATCCGCGAGCAGGAAAAATACAGTTTGAAGTTTAGAATTGATATCTACGATGTATACGCTTACACCAACGCCACGGATGGCGAAGTGGTGAACCCGATTAAATCGATTTACTTCATCTTAAATGACCAAGTTGGCACACCTAACGCCAATTCGATGACAACTGACAACAATCAATTCTATTTCACAACCAACGGTGGAAACATCACCGATGCAATTTTAGGTTTAAGTGGCGGTGAAAAGGTGACTTTCTACTCGCGCACCACCCTCATCTATGGCGACACATCCAATAACTTCTTGCCAATAAAATACTATTTGAGCACCAACGGCGGTGACTATGAAGAGGTGGAGAGTGGAACAATCATCACCTGCCCTGACAATGTTGACAGCGTAACTTACAGCCTGAAAGTTTGGTATGATGCAAACTATATTGTCAATGAAAACTTCACAAACCAACTTTCAAATGGCGGATACATCTTCGACGCCGTGCCAGAAGAAAGAATCTACACATTCACACTTTCCTCTTCGTCACAAACCGCGTTCTATGTTGAGGCAAAGGACGCAAATGGCGAGTGGCACACGGTGAGCCGTTCTGGCATAACCTACACCAACCGTAATGGCGACTACCAAAACCCGAACCACTACATTGTGAACATCAACTACATCGACCGCGAATCCAGCGTGCGCATCGTCACAAACACCGAGCAATACATCACCTGGACGCAAGAAAATAAGGTTGGACTTTCCTCACACTATGTTGACGCCGACAACGTGCGAACCTACATTTATCACATTTCTAACACATTGAACCTTGCTAACAACCCAGACCTAAGCAACATTCCGCCTTTCGATGCGTATATTGCCATCACCTTCATTGAACCGACTGACAGCATTGTGAAAGGATTCTATTCCTATAACTCCTCGGGCAATGTTGACACAAACGACAACTTAATCACCAAATCTAACTTTGAATACATTGTGCCAAGCACCTCCTCGCTTGATAGGCTGAAAATTGAGTGGTCGAAATACTACGCGATTAAGGAAAACACGATAAGCATTGAGATTTACAAGAACAACGTTAAAATCGAACCGACCCTATTTAGCGAGAAGATTGGCGGAGAAGAGTATTACTACACCTACATCACCCGCTCGGGCAGTTACAAAATTAAATTTGTCGACAAAGCGGGCAATAATCAAACTTTTGCTAAGAACACCACCTCGCAAGCCAGCGAATTCTCACTTGTGTTCTTAAAAGATGTTCCGTTCACCCTTTCCTATTACGACCAAAACAGCGAAGAGGTTGTGACAAGCGAACCTGTGAATGAATCCACCTTCAATGGTGATGTGACCTTAACAATCGACGGAAGCGTGTATGATTTCTACCTAAACGGCGTGGCAATCAGCGTGACAAGAAATAACGTGGATTACACCCAAAAAATCAGCGAAACATATGACCGTAACACGAGAAGTTACACCTTCACCGAAACAGGTTACTATAAAGTTACCCTTTCGGCAACCTCCTCGCGCGGAGAACAGCCAGATATTCAAGCGCTGACCTACTCCTTCACCATTTTGAACCCGAACGAATACCGCTATTCTTACATCATCAACCAGTATTCGAATTACTACATTGAAAAGGTCGAGCGTGACGGCGTGGATATCACAAGCACACTTCTAAACACCCTTGATATGAAAACCATCTTCGTTGATGGAAAGGAATATCTTGCGGAACTTGCACTCTCCTATATCGACGAGAAAACAGGCGTGGGTGTTTATGACATCACAATTAACAGCAACGAAACCTACTACCAAAGCGAAAACACCAAATCTAGTTGGACTTATCGCGTGATTATTGAGGTTGGCACGGAAGATTTAATCTTCTCAAACATTGCTCCAGGCGCAACAACAAAGTCAACAATAACCCTCACTTTCAACACTGTGAATGTCTATAACGAGTTTGGTAACAGCACACTGCAAATTATTTACTACTTAGAAAATGGAGCAAAAATTGTCTATGATTCTTACGATATCACGGCTGAATCAACGGGCGTTCAAACCGCATCAATAACCGACGCAAACACATATTTCGTGCAACTTGTGTCGCCAAGTGGAATACTCCTTTATAGTTACAAAGTTATCAAAGAGGACCCATTCAACGCCGCAACAATAATCTCCATTGTGGTTGCCATACTTGTGCTAATCGCCGCAATCGTAGTTATCGTCGTATTGCGAAAGCACATCAAGGTTAAATAACCTAACTATCTCGCAAACACAAATAGTGATAAATAGTTTAGCCGTTCCACAAAAATATCACAAGGTTTCGTAATCTAACTTCTTCACAAACGCAAATTGAGGTTGAATAGTCTAACTATCTCACAAGCACAAATAGTGATAAATAAATTAGCCGTTCTACAAAAAATATCACATTGCCTACGCATAAGTTCAACCTATAACTCTTTAAAACGCTTATTAAAACGCTTAACTCACATTAGAACACTTAACACGCACAGCGCTTCTACCGCAAGGACTGATAGCCTATTTGTCATTCTGAGGCGAAGCGAAGAATCTCGTCGTAGCACCCGCCCGCGAACGTCTAATCTATCCACTTAAAAAACGCTTGGCGCGTAGCATCGCTTCTACCGTTAGGACTGATAGCCTATTTGTCATTCTGAGACAACGCCGAGTCGTAGAACGGCTTACTAAAATTCGAAAACAACCACTTAAAAGCCAACCTTTCTCGATTGTTTCCGCATAAGTCAAACCTATACTCTTTAGAACATTTATTAGAACACTTAACACGCACAGCGCTTCTACCGCAAGGACTTTCTCATTACATTAAGCATTTTGCAATAGGCATTAAAAAAAGATAGTGGAAATTTCCATTATCTTTTTTGTTAGGTCTAAAACTTTTCTCAGTTTAAACCTTTTGTCGGTTTAAACTTTTTATGCGCTCTCTAATGCCACTTAGTTATTACTTTTTCAACTCTTTGTCGAGTTTAACTTTGGAAACAACAAAGTAGATGATTACGCCTGCAAGAACAAGCACGGAAATAACGATAAGCACAGTGCCGATGATTTGATTTACGTTTGTTGGAGATGTGTCCTCAACGGTGAAATCAAAGTCAAATGTCACGCTGTCGTTGAAGTTTCCAGCCTCGTCGCTTGCGATAACCTTAAAGGTGTAAACGCCCGCCTCAGTCACCTTGTAAGCGATTTCGTTGTCAGTTTGATACTCAGCCTCAATTGTTTCAGTTGAGCCTTCCAAAGTGAGTTCATATTTAACTGTGATATTCTCAGGAGCGGTGTTATCGTCGGTCACCTTAATCTTTGAAATATCAATCTTAAGAAGGTTATCCTCCAACTTTGTGAGTGCAGGAACTTTTGTGAAGTCCTCTTCGCTGATGCCGTCAAGTTTAACTTCTGGCGCAGTTACGTCGCCCGCTTTAATCACATATCCTTCCGAAGTTGTGGAGTTATTGTTGTTATCAAACACAGTGTAGGTGATTGTGATTGTGCAGTTATCCTTAATAACCTTTTCGGTGCCGTTATAAAGTTCAGCGTCGCCGTCAGAGTAAATGGTTGTGTCAGTGATTGTGTCGCCATCTTCTTTTCTTTCAATCTTAACGGTTATCGAAGATTTGTTGAAGTTAATTCCACTTGCGTCACTTGCTGAAATGCCTTTAATTTTAAGCGTATAGCCTTCGTCTTCAAGTCTTTCAGCGTCAATCGTTCTTTCATAGTTATAGTAAGACTTCTCGATAACAGGACCTGTTTTATCGCTAACTTTAATATACTTCACGCCATTTTCTTCCGCGCTATTGCTTACAACCGTAATAAGGTTACCAAAAATCTCATTGAAGTCTAAGGATGAAAGTGTAGAGGTAGTAACATCAGTCTTACTTGCGTCTGTTGAAAGGTAAGCGGTGATGTTACCCTCGCTGTCCTTTTCAGCAATATACACATTATCGTCAGTAAACTTAAGTTTCAAAGTGTTTTCGTCAATGGTCTTAAACTTTGTTGTTGTGTCGCCTTCAACCATTGTGAAGTAGTTTTTGTTAAATTCGTCAAGGTCAGTTTTTGTGCCTTCGTTGTAAGTGAAATATGATGGATTGTATGCTCTCAAATTAACAGTGTAGGTCACCTCAATTTGTTTGCCAACATCGCTAGTTTTTGGCACAAAGGTGTTCTTCAAACCGTTCGAAACTGAGTAGTCAGTTGCTCTGCCGTCAGCGTCCACGCCAATCACAACGTAATCTGGCTTCTTTTCGGTGTAACTGTCAGCATTTTCTTTATAGGTTTCATAGTCAACAGTGTTATCAATGAAAATTTCAACTTCTGGTGTTGGGATGTTCACACCCTTGAACTTACCAGTTTCAGCATCATAGTATTCGTCTAACTCAACTTCCGCGCCGTCAAAAGCGTAGGTCACGTTGAAGTTGTTGCTGTTGATTGTTTCGTTAACTTCGTAATGTGTGAACACAACGATGGTGTTGTTTGCTCTATCAGTGAGTGCGGTTGAAATTGTGTAGTCGCCAGCAAACGATGGGCTGAATGTTCCGCCATTGACAACAAATTCGCCTTCGCTTTCGCTTGAAGATTTTGTTGCATTAAACACCGTTTCGGCGGAAGTTCTGTTGCCTTCCTCGTCGATGTGGCTTGCCACAATGTTGTATTCCATATAGGAAACAAGGTCGTCAACAACGGTCACAGTTGGAGTTTCAATGTCGCCATTTGTGTAGTAAACCTTTTCGTCCTCAACCTCAACCGATTTAAGTTTTGGAACCGCTTTGTCGATTTCGTTTGCAACGTCAAATTCTTTGCCAACCACGCCAACATTGCCAGCGTCGTCATAAGCATAAGCAAAGATTTGAACCTTGGTTGCGCCGTTTGATTTTGCAAGGTCGATGGTGTATTCGCTTGCTTCGCTGTCGGTTATATCAACATAACCATCGTTCGTGTCCTCAGTGGAGAAGTGGTATTTTTTATACATTTCTGCATAGGTTATACCAGTTGAATCGTTAATGTTATCTTGTTGTGTTGTAAGGTCGTCAAAGATGTCATCCATATCAACGTTTGAAATAACCTCTTCGCCGTCCTTAACCTCAACAACATTGCCTTCGTCGTCCAAAAGACGATAGAATGTTTTAACAATCATTCTTGCCGAGGTATCCTCGTTGTCAGAAACGGTAGGTTTTGCGAAGGTCACCTTTTCGGTTGGTTGATAAACATCTTCAAAAGTTGTGGAAATGGAAAGTTCTGGTGCTTCATTATCGGAACTTGTGGTGAGTGTGATGCTGTAGGAATGATAATTCTCGTTGTCAGCCGTATCCACAGCGCAGTATCTAATTGAATAGGTTGAATAGTTAAATCCGCCATTATTTGAACTAGCACCAAAGGTCTCCTTTGTGTCGATAAATGCAAAACCAAGTGAAGAAAGGGTTTCTTCGGTTTGCTCACTTGCCCAAGCGATAAGAGATTCGCCGTCAGTTATTTCAGCGCTTTGAGCGGTGAACACGTCTTCAAAATATCTTTGAATTTCGCCCGCATTTCCTCTGTCGATAACGATAAGGTAGTGGTTATCTTTGAAGTAAGAAAGCATTTCGGCATCGTTTTCCACGCTTAATTCTTTATTCGCAATGTCTTTTCTAACCAAGTAGTTGTTATCCAAGAAGTTTTCATAAGCGTTATTTGTTTCGTTACTTGATGCCTTATAGTTGAACACCAAGTTGTATGCATCGTAACCTTCAATCACAAAGAGAGGCTCGTCGTTCGTGCTACTGCTTGAAAGCACTTCTCTTTTAAGGTCAGCAGTTTCGATTGTTGCAAGGTTATCCTTAATGCCAACGGCGTAGATTACAACGCCATTTGGATAAGCGTTTAATTTAAGTTTTGAAGAAGCATCCTCAAGGGTTGGTTTGCCGTCCTCGTCAACCACTGATGCGTCGTAAACGATAGCGCTTGGCTTTTCGGTGTCTTTAACATTATCCCACTTATACTCAAATGTTGAAGTGGAAACAGTGTTGCCATAGATATCAGTTGCGGTGTAGATGAAGTTGTAGTAACCCTCTTGAAGCGGAGTGAATTTGGTTGGGTCAACAAGGTTACCATCTTTGTCAACAACTGGATTTTCAGCGTCGGTGTTATAGAGCGCCTTGTCTAAGTCAGCCGGTTTGTCACCTGCCTTCGCTCTATATTGAACCTTCAATGTGTAATACACGTCAACTGTGGAATTTTCAGGCGTAACTTTGCTGTTTGTTGTCACAATAACGCCTGGCAATTCTTGCTCAACACCTGGCTGAACCGACGTTGGCATTGAAGCGTCAGTTTTAATTGTTAGGTTGGCCTGCGAGTAGTTTTCATAATATTTCTTGTAAACTGTGGTCTTTTCCTTTGGAAGAGATGTGATGAATTGACCGTTGTGATAGAAGGAATATGTGATTTCATAATCAGCAAATTCGGTGTCAAAGCCATCAGCAGTGAACACAGCGGTGTTAAGCACCACTTTGCCTTCTTCCATCGTCAAATATTCGGTTTTATTGATGGTTGAACCTTTTGGTCCGCCTGTTACAGTGACAAGAAGTTGATTGATATCATCCTCTGGGCCAACTTCGCTCTTATCCGCAAGTTCTCCGTCGTCGATAATGATTTCCAAGTTTTCAATCTCTTCGCCATCTTCGTCAGTTACAGTTGGAACAGGCAAAGGAAGTTTCTCTTTATTAAGAAGGCTAAGGTCGATAATGGAAGGGAAGAAATCCTGCTGATTTGCTTCCAAATTGATGTTAACCTCAGAAACATAACTTGCAACCGTCATATCATAGTAGTTGTAATATGTTTTGCCGTCAATTTCGTATGCGTAAGAATAGGTCACAGTGTAAGCGCCCTCTCTTTCAGCCTTAAAAGTGCCGTAACTTGAGCCATCCTCACTCTTTGTAACTTCAACCTTGCCGTGTTCAGAACCAATGGAAGAACCGTAGGTTACAGTAACATCGGAGCGAACAAGTTTAACACCCGCAGAAAGTTCAGTATCGCCCGTCGTCAACGACTCATCGCCAATCTTAAACGACGATTTTCCGCCGATATAAGCGTTAGCAATGGTGTAAGTTGCGCCAGTATAGACGCTGGTGGTTACCTTTTCGTCCTCAGAGCCGATAGTCATATAGGAATAATCCGTATATTCCTCAGCGATTTTCGCCCAAGCAGCCATTTCGTTTACTGGAATGAAAAGCACAGTAAACAAAAGAGCAAACAAAAGAGCAAAGGCTTTAAATGTGTATTTTTGTGTTTTAACTTTCATAAAAATCTCCCTAGTGTTATTTCTTTGTCTAATCAACAAATCCATTTTAATATAAAAAGGCAATGCAAGTCAAATAAAATGTGAAAGTTGTTCGAAAAATTCGTTTTTATTTTGCGTTAGTGCTTTTTTTGTATGCGTGCGCAAAAGCACTTTTAATGTCGAAAATATGTAAAATTTTCAATGGTAGAAGAAAAGACAGGTCGCCCTGCCTTTCATTTGAGGGCTTATAGACTATAAGAAACCTTAACCCCAGGCCCCATAGAAGAAGCAAGGGTGACATTTCTTATATACTGCCCCTTCGCTGCAGCAGGTTTTGCGCGCACAATGGCGTCCATAACGGTTGTGAAGTTTTCCACAAGTTTTTCCTTGCCGAAACTCTTTTTGCCGATGATAACGTGCACATTGTTACCCTTGTCGAGTCTATACTCAACCTTACCTGCTTTAACATCTTTAACTGCCTTTGCAACATCAGTTGTGACTGTTCCGCTTTTTGGGTTTGGCATAAGGCCCTTAGGTCCCAAAATTCTTGCGATTCTGCCCACAATTCCCATCATATCAGGGGTGGTTATGCAGACGTCAAAATCAAGCCATCCGCCTTGGATTTTTGTGACAATCTCTTCAGCGCCCACAAAATCAGCACCAGCGCTTGTTGCATCGTTTGCCTTATCGCCACGAGCAATCACCAAAACCTTAACACTCTTACCTGTTCCGTTTGGCAAAACCACAACGCCACGCACTTGTTGGTCAGCATTTCTGCCGTCAACGCCAAGTTTTACGTGCACCTCAATGGTTTCGTCGAACTTTGCATTTGCTGTGTTTAAAACGTTTTCAACTGCCTCGCCAATGTCGTAAGATTTGGACTTGTCATAGGCTTCAAGGCTCTTTAAATATCTTTTTCCTTTCTTCATAACTCCTCCTTAATCCACGACCTCAACGCCCATACTTCTCGCCGTTCCAGCAATCATACTCATCGCACTTTCGATGGAAGAAGCGTTCAAATCTGGCATTTTGGTTTCAGCAATCTTTCTTAATTGCTCTTTTGTGATTTTTCCGACTTTTTGTTTGTTTGGTTTTCCAGAACCTGTCTCTACCGCAATCGCTTTCTTTATAAGCACTGCTGCTGGTGGAGTCTTCAAAATGAATGTGAAACTTCTATCTTCATAGATAGTTATCACAACAGGGATGATAAACCCTGCTTGCGAAGCCGTTTTTTCGTTGAATTCCTTTGTAAAGCCCGCGATGTTAATACCGTGTGGTCCAAGAGTGGAACCAACTGGTGGTCCTGGAGTGGCTTTACCGGCTTCAAGTTGCAATTTTACAATCGCTTTAATCTTTTTTGCCGCCATAAAATACCTCCTTAAAGTGGTGAATTGAGCGTGGCAATCGCTCTCCCACAAAATAGTGGTGCGGACACCAACTACGTTTAACGCCGACACGGAAAGACAAATCTTTCCTAACGGCTACTCCGTTGGTTTCCCGTCCCAATCCTCTTCCCTGTAGGTGATTTTTAATTTTGTTCGCCGAACGTAGTTCTACACTTCACAAAATTAAAAATTGATTTAGAGTGAGTAAGCGTGGCGCTGTAAGTGCTATGTTAGCGTGTTGCGTGTCGATATGCAAATATCAAACCACCTACCATACATTCACTTCCTTCTCCAAAATTGTAACCAATTTTAAGGCTTCATTTTTAATTTTTTTCACAGTTCTACACTTCACAAAATCGAAAATTGATTTAGAATGTGTAAGCGTGGCGCTGTAAGTGCTGTGTTATACGCTTACTCTTTTAAATAGCCAAGATTAGCCAAACATCAGCCTAATGGAGCCTCAAATAACAAAATTTTTCACTCTCACCTTTTATTATTGTGGTTTTGCTGGAAGAATTAACAATTCCACAACAGTAGTTTTTTGTCTTGCTGAGGACAATATTTTAAAGGTTTCCCTAAAAATATCAATCACATTTGCATTTTTTCAATAAACTTTCTAAATCTTGCAAACTTTATTGGTTTATTTTGTGAACCTGCCCAAGCGCCAACTCAACGTTATTCTCGCGCCCAAACATTTCAACTGCAATCGTCACTTGGTTATTTTCAGCGTCAACACCAATCACCTTACCAACCATTTTGTCAAGTGGTCCCTCAACAACTTCAACCATATCGCCAACCTCGATGTCGGTTTCAACCTTGATTTTTTCAAGGCGCATTCTTAAAACCTCGTCGTCGGTGAGCGCAAGAGGGCGTCCTTTTGGACCCGTAAAGCCCGTGACACCACGCGTGTTGACAATATTGTGCCAGAGGTCATCGCCATATATCATTTTGATGAAAACATAGCAAGGCATTGTTTTGCGCGTTACAAGTTTTTGTTTGCCGTTCTTTTCCTCAATGACGTCCTCTTCTGGGATGACAATTTCGAAGATACGGTTTTCCAAATTAAACTTTTTAATCACATTTTCCAAGTTTTCTTTCACAACATTTTCGTAGCCCGAATAGGTGTGAAGAACATACCATTTTGGTTCTTTCGAGTGTTCCATAGTTTCTCCTTTAAATCAAAAGCCCTGACAAAAACGCCAAAAGCGTGTCAACGCCGAAAATCAAAAGCCCGAAAATCACAACAAAGGCGATAACGATACCTGTTTTCTTAACAACATCACCAAAGGTCGGCCACGTCACCTTTTTAAGTTCGCTTGCTGTTTCTTTGGTCTTTTTAACAAGCCCCTTTTTGTTTTCCTTCTTCTTACCTTTTTTGTTCTTATCTTTTTGCTTTTTCTTTTCTTCCACCTTGGATTTCTCGGCAGTTTTGTCGCTCTTTTCGCTCTTAGCGTCCTTTTTCTCTTCAACCGTTTCTGCTTTTTCTACTTCCGCTTTGTCCGCTTCTTCGATTACAACCTCTTCGGCGTTTTCTTCAGCAGTGGCGTCACTAGAAAAAGTTTGGTCGTCAAGTTCAACAACCCCACTTTCGATTTCCTTAATCTTCTCCAAACTCTCGTCGCCGTCAAAAAGTTTCTTTTGTGCTTGCGCCTCTTTTTTGGCAATTTTATGCTTTTTCGACATACTTCCCCCAAAGACTATTTTGTTTCTTTATGCTTTGTTCTTTTATTGCAAGTTGGACAAAACTTCATAATTTCAATTCTTTCAGCATTAGCAGAAGTATTCTTTTCAGTTGAATAATTTCTGTTTTTGCACTCAGTGCATTCCAATGTGATTATCTTGCGTTTTGGTGCTGCCATAATTTCATCTCCTAACAAAAAAACTAACACCTCAAAAAGTGTCAGTCTAATGTTACCATAACTTTATAGGTAAAGTCAAGTGTTTTTCAAAAAGATTTTAAGAATTTGCGTAAAAATCCTTCCCAAATCTTTAAGTAAAATTTTATGCCAGAATTGCGCTTAAATTATTGCATTTCGCGCTCTGCTTCCGCCTCTTTAGTTAACTTTTTCTTTTCCGCCTTCACAATGTTTTTAAGTTTTGATAGGTCGCTTTTATTTGCAACTTTGTATAGCGATGCAGTGTAAACAGCGCAATGCCTATTTGACTTCGACTCCGCTTCGGCAAAAGATGGAATGCCATCGTCAGCGAAAGTGAATTTGATGGCATCAAACTTTTTTATCACTTCTTTCATATTTTCGTCGATGCGTGCTTGCCACTCTTTTGGCATATCAATATATCGTCTTGGC
>CALVOG010000011.1 GCA_944350265.1 uncultured Clostridia bacterium | reverse complement strand
GAAGTCATAACAAGGTAGCGGTATCGGAAGGTGCCGCTGGATCACCTCCTTTTAAAGAGAATGGTCGATGAGGAGAGAAATCTCCAAAAGAAAGGTTCGAACTAACGATTCAACTATTTAATTGATAAAAATTCCACTGACTTAGGTCGGTGGATTTTTTTATTGCAATTTGAGTTTAACGCTAAAATATGCTTACTTATCAAAATTACTTTTGAATTTATTGCTATTTGAGTTTATTTTTGTAAGCCGTCCTACGACGAGATTCTTCGCTACGCTCAGAATGACAAGCAAGCCGACAGTCCATCCGGTATAAACATTGTGGCAAGGCAAGCATTTTTTGAAGTGATGGGTGCCTAACGGTAGAAGCGATACTGCGCGTTAAATGTAATATAAAACGTGGCATTGCCACCTCAGAATGACAAATAGGTTGGCAGTCCTGGCGGTATAAATTATACATTGTTACAACATTAAGCATTTAGTGAAAATAAATTAACAAGCAGTGGAAGGCAAAAATGCCTTCTATTTTTTAAAATTCAGTATTGACAGTGGCGGGGTTATGGTGTATAATTTAGGCACGAGGTGAATGATGAATTTTCAGGAGTATTTAACGATTCGACGAATTGAAAATCCGCTCGATTATGTGAAGCGGATTGTGGTGAAGGCGTATTATCCTAACGGCTGTCACTATCTTGCCAAGAATTTAAATAATGGCACAATTTTTGTGAAAGGCGAAAAGGATTCGCGCGGGGAGTATTTTGATATCTACGGCAATAATGGCAACACCATTTTTAACGACCCTGTCACAAACAACCGCGTGGCGATTGAAATGAGCGAGGATATTGAAAGAGTGGGCAACAGGCTTAAATCGGTGAGTCGGTATGTCGGCACATATGACCAAGAAAAGCTTGAAGACTATCTTTTGGTCTGCCCAATGCTTTTCACAATCTTGCCAGACGAAGTGCTTAAAGAGTCGGGTGATAAGTTGTTTAGAGTGTCGGTGGATTCCCTTCGAAAGCACTTTAAACTGTTTTCACTTGAGGCACTAGACCGCGGGTTTGACGAGAGAAGCAAGAATAATCTTATGGGTATTGCACTCTCAAACAACTTTTTGGGCGGACTAAGCAAAATTTACACAAAGCGATTGGTGAGCAGAGGTTATCCGCCGTTTTTCGCTAAACAAATTGTGAGAGAGCGAAAAAATCGAAGCGTGAAAGTGGAAAATTATCAAGCAAAAGTGGAACGTATGCTGGCATTTGCGGACGAGTGCGAAAGGGAGGTGTTCTAAATGTTTTTAGGTAAATTGATTGAAGGCGTGAAAGGAAAAATTGTGGCGCAAACTAAACTTATTGAAGAGAAAAAAGCTGAGCGCTTTAAACAAAAACAGTATAAAAGATTTTTTGTTAAGCCTGACGATTTTAAGGAAGGTATGGCAGTTATCAATGTGCGTGAGGGCAGGAGAGTTTACCAAACATATATGTATGAGTCGGGCGAGATTTTGCCTCTTAAACTTGAGTATGCTTCGCAATTTGAGAACGGACTTGCCAAAGTGGAAACAAGAAGAGGGCGTCTTTGTGTGATTGATAAGGCGGGCGCAATGTGGGATGCTTACACCGAAAAACTGAAGAATGTGAACGGAAATGTGGTGCCAGTGACCGAGGATAGCCAAGAGGTTAAAATTTTAAGGAAGCTCTATAAAGCGCCAAGCGAATTTAAAAAACTCGCCACGAAATGGTTTAGCGATGAGATGTTCATCGTGTCGTGCGTGACGCAAATTGAAGAGGGCTTAAAAGCAAAAATTGACGCTGGCAAAGTTCCGTCGAATTTTAATGAATATGTTTTAAAACTTAAAAGAGAGATAAAAGAGAAGATTGCCCTAGAAAAAGAAAAGGTCAAAATTATCGAAAAAAGAGAAACAGACCGCAAAATTGAAAGGATGAATAGCGAAAGACTTTTAAACGAGAAAAAAGAAAACGAAAAGCGTTATTTAACAAAGGAATTTAGAGAAATTTAATGTGTAATTTTATTACACATTTTATTTTTTTTACCACCTAAATTTTTCCACTTTTTTGTAAAAATACAAAACGCCACACCTTCGTATTTATCGAACAGAAAAATACCTCAAAATTTTTTATTATTCGACAGGTTTAGCAATATTAAAACAAAATATTCTTTGGATTTTTACGCTGTTTATTGTATAATTTTTTTGTTGTTAAAAAGGAGGTAAATTTAATGAAAAATAACGACATTTTGAAAAACTTTGCGTTGCGCGCAAAAAACAAGTTGCTTGGCAAGGACACTAAAAACAGCATCAATGTGAAAGTGAAAACCATTTCCTTTAAGGACGATGCTTTTAAGGAAAAGGTGGAATATTTAATGGATAGAGAGAACGAAATTTTCAATCCTATGCATTTTTTGATGGACGACAAACTTTTAAAAACCCTCGACAGTGAACAAAAAGAGCGCTACCTTTTAGAAACGATTGACAAATATCTTCGTTTCAAAAATGAAATCACAATGGAGCGTAGTTGTTGACACAATCGCTCCATTTTTCATATAGAACGATATGGAATATCATATCGACAAAAATGTGAAAATAATCGGCGATTGCACTTTCGGTAAAGGCACAAAAATTTTAGGCTGTTCGGTGATTGAAAATACGATTATTGGTGAAAACGTGGAAATCAAGGATAGTTACGTTGTTGAAAGCGTGATTGGAAACAATGTAAAAATCGGTCCTTTCGCCAACATTAGAAAAGGCACGCGAATTTTGGACGGCGTGAAGATTGGCAGTTTTGTGGAAGTTAAAAACAGCACGATTGGTGAAAACACAAAAATTCCACACCTATCGTATGTTGGCGACGCGGATGTCGGCGCGCGCACGAACATTGGTTGCGGGGTGATTTTTGCAAATTATAACGGGAAAGAAAAAATGCGAAGCGTTGTTGGCGACGATGTTTTTGTGGGCGCAAATGTCAACATTGTGGCGCCTGTGAAGATTGCAAACAAAACCTTCATCTGCGCTGGCACCACGGTGACAAAAGACACCGAGGAGGGCGATTTTGTTATCGGCAGAGTGAGGCAAGAAAACAAAAAACGCTAAGAGTTTGCATTTTTTGTGGTTAATAAATTTAACTATTCACGCTTATTTTGACGCCCAAATTTAAGCAAAAATAGACCGAATATTAAATATTTTTTTGGGTTTTTTGTTAAATTTTGGCGCTTTTGGGCAGAAATAGCTAAATTTTTTTATTAAGGTAAGTTTCAATTTTTGCTAAGAGCGCGCTTGATATTTTTAATATTAAGGCGCTTATTTTTAGCACCCAGCTTCTCTTTGTGTGTTAATTTGACTGTAATAAAAAAATATAAAAGTATATTTACAAATTAATAGTTGTAAATATTTTTTATATTTGCTACAATATACACAAGAGGTTTAAAATGAAATCGGTTTATAAATATTACAAAGAACGACTTATTGAAATCAGCGGTAAGAACAGGAGCCTTTATTCGAAAAATATCTCCAAAAAATACGCCTACGATATCGGCGCGCTTATCGGCAACAACAAAGACGAAATGGCGGAGTTTTTAACCTTCCTTTGGAAAGGCAAGCGCAGTTCTTACGCTCTCATAAAAAAAGAGGCGAAGGAGCGAATTTATCAGGCATTCAATTTAGACGCCAAACTTAAAACGCTCTATAAAGACACAAACGAACTCTCGGCGGACGAAAAGAGGTTGGAAAACCTGAGAAGAGAGCGCCTTAAACGTGAAGAGGGCAAAAAAATCATAACCTCGCAAGTGAGCGCGCTGAGGCTTCTAAAAAGGGAGATTGAAGAGTTTGCGAAGGAAACGGGGCGCTATGAACTCTTTATCGGCTACCCATTTGTGACGGGCTATCTCAACAAAGACATCACCATAAAAGCGCCACTCATCCTCTTTCCTGTTGTCATCAATGTGGAGAACGACAGCACGGTTTCCATCGAGGCAAAGAGCGACGAATACGTGCAGTTCAACAAGGTTTTAATGCTTGCCTATGCAAAGGAACACCGCCTCAACAACGACGGAATGATAATGGAGTTCGATAACCTTATTGACTACAAACTGAAATCTGTCAAAGACGTTTTGGAGTATCTTTCCGCATATGGCTACAAGTTTGAAATCGACAAGCGTTTTGATAATTCGCTTGTTAAGTTTGACGACATCAAGGAGCAGAATTTCAAATTTGACAGTATGAAAATTGTCAATGCGTGCGTTATTGGCAGATTTCCGCTGGCGAACTCGATATATAATGACTACACGCTTTTAGAGAAAAAACGCCTTTCGTCAATGGCGATAGAACAACTTTTGGCGGGCAAAAATGAGAAGAAAAAGAAAAAATACGACGAACGGCTTTACACAATAAACGACCTTGACTATGCGCAAGAAAACGCCATACAAAAACTTAACGAAAGCGGAAATATTGTCATTTACGGACCGCCTGGCACGGGTAAATCGCAGACCATTGTCAATATAATTTCCGACGCATTGGCAAAAAACAAGCGGGTGCTTGTGGTTTCGCAAAAGAAGGCGGCGCTCGATGTTGTTTTCAACCGTCTTAAAGGGCTTAACTCGAAGTGTATGTTTTTGACGGACGCCGAGAAAAATAAGGTGGCATTCTATGAAAGGTGCAATCAAATGCATCAGGCGGTTATGGGAAGCGGAAAAGTGCTTGACGAAAAGGCGTCGTTCGACCTTGTGGAAAACAACATTCGCTTGGAAACGAAGGAGCTTCAAACAATTTCCGACGCGCTCTTCACAAAAACACCTTTTGGCTTGTCATTACAGGAGATGTATGCAAATTCGGCAAGAATTGGGAAGAAGAGTTTTGATTATGAGCTTTACAAGTTGATGGTGAAAAATAAGGACATTATGGCAATGGACTATAAGAGCCTTTCGTCAACTTTGCGCGTGATAAGAGAGAAAAATAAGGGCAACCTTTACTATCGATATATCGAACTAAAGAAGAACAATCCGCTTATCGACCACATCAAATCGAAGGTGGAAATTCACGTTATCAACCAAACAAAAACCTACTTGCGCGAACTTATCGGCAAAAATATCGTGCCTTTCGACACCGCGAAACATCCGCACGCAAGGCAACTATTAGTGTATATGCTTGAAAACGGCGTGGAAACCACCGACCAAATGAAACCGCTTGTGAAGATGATAAGTGAAGTGGAGAATAAAAAACTCCACACGGCGCTAAACTGGTCGAAGGTGCTTTTCCCAGCCTATCCTTTTGTGAAAAGCGCGATGAATAAGCGAGAAAAAGAGATTGAGAAGAACTTTGAAAACACGATGGTCGACATTCAAAATTACATCAAAAGTTACTCGCTCCTCAACAAAATTTTGGATAGAAAGGGCTACTTGATGACGATTGACAACATCATCAATGGCAACTCCATTTTCTTGCGCCTTCTTTTGAACGCGCTTGACGATTATTTGGAAATAAGAGACGTCAATGTGGCACTTGAAGGGCTGACCGACGAAGAGAAAACCATTCTTAACTTTGCCTATGAAAACGCCAAAACTGCAAGGCAGTATCACTATATTATCGACAAACTTTTGGAAATTCGCATCTACCACGAGGCGGTGAAATATGAGGAACTAAATAAGACCAAACTTTCAAAAATCATCGACTTTGAGAACATACGAAACCGCATAATGTCACTTAAAAACGAAGAAAAAGAGATATCAAAACGGATTTGCCTTGGCAAGTTTAAAGAGGACTACATTGAATTTTTCAACGCAAGCCCAGACAACAAAAATTACCTTTTCCAAATCACAAAACAGCAAGGACTTTTGCCAATTAGGAAAATGATGGATTTGCATGGCGATTTCCTTTTAAAACTTTTCCCGTGCTGGCTTTTGTCGCCGGAGAGTGTGTCGACAATTTTTCCGCTCAAAAAGGATATGTTCGACATAATTTTGTTTGACGAGGCAAGCCAGGTGTTCATTGAAAACACACTGCCAACAATATATCGCGGAAAACATATCGTGGTGGCAGGCGACAGCAAGCAACTTAGGCCGACCGCAACGTTTGTTAAGCGCTATATGGGCAATGACAGCGACGATGATTTAGACCTTGCCACACAAGCAGCGCTTGAAGTGGAGAGCCTTTTAGACCTTGCCACTTCGCGCTTCAACAGCACCAATTTAACCTATCACTACCGAAGCAAAAACGAGGAACTTATCAACTTTTCAAACTACGCGTTTTATGACGGGAAATTGCAAATCGCGCCAAACATTTCAAAAAATGTCGGCAACAAGCCGATTGAGCGGATAAAAGTGAACGGCAAGTGGCTTGGAAGGAAAAATGACGAAGAGGCGAAGGCGGTGGTTGCGCTTCTTAAAAAACTTATCAAAAATAAGCGCAACAAGTCGTCAATCGGCATAATCACCTTTAACACTGAGCAGGAAAATGCGATTGAGGACGCCATCGACTTAGAGTGTCAAAAGGATTCAGCGTTTAGAGATGCCTACCTAAGAGAGCAAAATCGAAAAGAGGATAATGAGGACACTTCAATCTTTATCAAAAACCTTGAAAATGTGCAGGGTGATGAGCGCGACATCATCATATTTAGCATTGGATATGCGAGAAATGAATATGGCAAGGTTGTGGCGCATTTTGGACCGCTCTCCATCGAGGGTGGCGAAAACCGCTTGAACGTTGCCATAACCCGCGCGAAAGAAAAAATCTATGTTGTGACAAGCATTGAACCAGAAGAACTTTTGGTTGAGGGCACGAAAAATGCGGGGCCTAAAATCTTTAAAAGTTACCTAAAATATGTGCGCGCCGTTTCGAACAAAAAGCCAAAAGAAGTGCAGTATGTTTTGGATAGTTTTAAGCCTCCATTGCCAGAGAGCAAGAGCGACGAAATTGTGGAAAACAAGTTGGAAAACGAAATTAAGGACGCACTTGTGAAACTTGGCTACACGGTTGAAACTAACCTCGGCAACACCAACTACAAAATCTCGCTTGCGGTCTATGACAAAGAGAAAGATAGGTATCTTTTGGGCTTGGAGTGCGACTATATGGCGCAAAAGAGCAGTGGCTCAATTTTGGAAAGAGATGTCTATCGCAATAAGTTTTTGGAATCGCGCGGATGGACGATTATGCGAATTTGGAGCCGTGATTGGTGGATGAATAAAGAAAAAGTTATAGCGAGCATTGTGAAGGCAATCAATCAAAATAAAAAGAAATTATAGGTGGAAAATGAAAATCGGCGTGGATTTAGACGGGGTGGTGTTTAATTCGGAAAATTACATCGCCTCATACATAGAACTCAATTTTATGCAGGAAATTGACGATAAAAAGTTGGATTTTTGCTCGGCACCCACACAAAACCGCTATGCGTTAAATGCAAGCGATTTTGACGCGATGATGAAAGTTTATGAAAAATCAATAACAAAGGCGCCACTGATGCCGTATGTGAAGGAGGCGCTGTCTTATTTAAAACAAAACGGACATCAACTTTTTGCCATCACAGGACGCGGTCGTTGTGGCGAAAAGCATATAAAACTCACAAAAAAACGCCTAAAAAAGGAAAAGATATTTTTTGATGGCTACTTTTTTTCGCAGGTAGATAAGACCGAAGCGTGTAAAAATGTCGACTTAATGATTGATGACAGTTATTCGGTGTTAACTAAACTTGTAGAGGCGGGAGTTAAATGCTTTCAGTTTGTGAGTGATAGAACTCAAAAAGTGAAAGGCGCCGAAAGCGTTTATAATTGGGGCGAAATTTGCCGAAAGATTGAAATGCAAAAAAGTGAGATTGAGGTTTAATCACATTTCTTGCAAGAGGAGGAACCGGGTTTTCCAAAATTTGTTCTTTAAGTTCCGCATACTCCTCTTTGGTCACTCGCCCTCGGCAAAGTGCAAGACCCCATTGAATCGAATTGATTTGTGCCAACTTTTGTCCGTTGGCGCTTATTATTTTAAAAATCTAGCAATAGATTTTTCGCACGATATAGTTGATAAGTTTGGTTGGTAAGATGCGTGGCAAAAACACGGCGCACTTATACCAAAATCCCACCGTTTTTCGAAGAGGTGGATTTTTTCGTTTTAAAATTTTCACAACAACTTTGCCGACAGTGTCGGGGCTTTTCCCCGTTTGTTCGTCTTTTTCCACTTTTTTTATTGATTTTTCCACATTTTTTTGGTATTTTTCGCTGTTATTGTTGTTTTCTATGATTCGATTTTGCGTAAAACCGGTTTTCGTATCGCCTGGCAAAACTGATGTCACCTTAATTTTAAACGGCTTCACTTCGTTGGCAAGCGCTCTTGAAAAAATTTCCACACCAGCCTTTGTGGCGCTGTAGGTCGCTTGAAATGGAAGAGGAATAACTCCGCCAACCGAGCAGATATTTATGATATTGCCACCGTTGCCTGAGCGTTTAAGAAATTTTGTTGCAACGCCCGAAAGCGCTATTACCGCTGAGAGGTTGGTGTTCACAAGCGCATATATGTTTTTGGCACTTGCATCTTCAACGGCGCCCGCAATACCAAAGCCCGCATTGTTCACAAAGATGTCGATATGCCCATTTTCGGCGTAAATTTCCTCTAAAATTTCTTCAATTTTTTTTGTATCGTTGACGTCGGCTGAGTATGCTTTCACAATCTCTTCGTGAGGCTTAATTGTGCGCGAGATATCATAAACCTTAACGCCTTCCTTTTGAAGAGCCTTCGAAATTGCCAATCCGATTCCGCCACTTGCACCGGTGACAACGGCAACTTTTCCATTAATTTTCATCTTCTCCTCCTTAAAAAAATTGAATAAAAATTGGAAAAAATAATTAAAAACCAATTAAAAATTAAAAAAATCATAGAAAATATTAAAATTGTTATCATTTTTAAGCATTTTTTAGTGTGTTTTTTAGGTATAAGCGGAATTATTTTTGCTTTTATTTTAAAAATCACATTTTAAAACCTTTTTAATTCAAAAAAATCAATTAAAAATGGTATTTCACATAAAAATAATTAATTTTTTATATTTTTTTCATAATTTTTGTTATTTTTCGGGTGTTTTTTTGCTTATTTTTTATTTTTATATTTTTTTACATATGATTTTTTGTTTCTTGCACCCTTATCTTCAATCTATGCTTTTAAGTAGATACGAAAATTTTTTTATTATCGAAAGCAAGCGTGACAAAGTCGCATTTGAGTGAGGCTGATGTTTAAATAAAGAGTGATGTCGAGCAAAACACGCTAAATTCTTTGAATTTATTTAAATTTTATGTCTACAAAATTTTAACAGCACATAGTTTGTGTTATTTTCAAACTTTCACAAGAATTTATTTTCTAAGACTTAAACTGTTTTAATTATTTATTTTGCGGTGTCAGTTTGTTTTTTGTTTTAGATTTTTTATCTTTTAGGTGATATGTTGTTGCTAATTCTCGCCTCTTTTAATTTTTGTGCTTTTCCATATATTCTTCGTAGGTCATTTGTTTGTCAATTATCGTGTTTTCGTCAACGATGTCGATTATGCGATTTGCCACCGTTTCAATGATTTCTTGGTCGCCTGTGGCAAAGAGAATCGGTCCTTTAAAATTTATCATTCCTTTGTTGAGCGATGTGATGCTTTCAAGGTCTAAGTGGTTGATTGGCTCGTCGAGTATGAGAAGATTTCCACCTTCAAGCATCAACTTTGCAAGCATACATCTCACTCTTTCGCCACCGGATAGCACTGAAACTTCCTTCAAACTTTCCTCGCCCGAGAAGAGCATTCGTCCCAGCCATCCTCTCACATAACTTTCCGACTTATCTTTTGAATACTGCCTCAGCCAGTCAACGATGGAGAGGTGGCAGTTATCGAAATATTCGTTGTTGTTTTGTGGCAAATAGGACGGCGTCACGGTCTTGCCGAAGAATACCGTTCCGCTATCTGCTTTTTCAATTCCCATTAAAATGTTAAAAAGCGTGGTTAAAACTTGCGAATTAGCGGATAAAAACACGATTTTTTGGTCCGCCTCAACGTTGAAAGAGAGGTTTTTGAACATACCTTTTTTTGTTAAGTTTTCCACTTTCAAAATCTCTTTGCCAAGTGCCTTTTCGAATTTAAAATCGACATAAGGATATTTTCTCGATGACGGTTTCAAATCTTCGATTGTCAACTTTTCCAATTCCCTCTTTCGGCTTGTTGCCTGCTTACTTTTTGATGCGTTTGCCGAGAAGCGTGCGATAAATTCTTTAAGTTCCTTCGCGCGCTGTTCCGCCTTTTTGTTTTGGTCTTTTTGTTGTCTTAAAAGAAGTTGACTTGTTTCATACCAAAAATCGTAGTTGCCAAGAAACATATTTATTTGCCCAAAGTCAACATCGCAAATGTGAGTGCAAACTTTATTCAAAAAGTGGCGGTTGTGCGAAACGATGATGACGATGTTTTCAAAGTCCAAAAGGAAGTTTTCAAGCCACCTAATTGTTTTAAAGTCGAGGTTGTTGGTTGGCTCGTCCAGCACCAAGATGTCAGGGTTGCCAAAAAGCGCTTGCGCCAACAGCACTTTCACCTTAATTTTTGCGTCCATTTCGCCCATAGCCTTTTGAAAATCGGCCTCCATAACGCCCATAGATTGCAAGAGGCTTTTCGCATCGCCCTCTGCTTCCCAGCCACCAAGTTCAGCGAACTCGGTTTCAAGTTCACCCGCGCGGATGCCGTCCTCGTCTGAGAAGTCGGGCTTCATATAGATTTCGTCCTTTTCCCTTTGAATTTCCATAAGGCGTTTATGCCCAAGAAGGACGGTTTGCAAAACGGTTTCGTTGTCATACTTATTTTGGTTTTGCTCAAGCACGGACATTCTTTCGCCCGGGGTGATGACCACCTCGCCAGTGTTAGGTTCAATCTCGCCAGTCAAAATTTTAAGGAAAGTGGATTTCCCAGCGCCGTTCGCGCCGATAATGCCATAGCAATTTCCTTTGGTGAATTTTAGGTTTACATCCTTATAGAGGGTGCGTCCGCCGAAGGCGAGAGAAACGTTTACGGTTTGTATCATATTTTGCTCCTTAAAAAAATTATTAAAAAATCGAAAAATTATCAAAAAACACACTTTTTTTTACTTTTTTATCAAAAAAACGGCATTTTTTATTAATTTTTGCTCATTTTTCAAATTTATTTAATTATAACCATTCGCACATTTTTTGTCAAGTGAAAATCTATGAAAGAGATTTTTTGTCATTTTTTAATATTAATTTTTGCATTTAAAAAAATTAACACAAAAAGGGAGAAATATTTTTTTCATATTTTTTTGATTTTTTAGGGTATTTGTTTGCGTAATGAGAAAAATAATTGTATAATATTTTTGATATTATTAAATATATATCGCAAGGAGTGGTTATGAAAGGAAAGAGAAAAGCGCTGGCCGTTTGGAAGGTCATCTTAATAACGATTTCTTCAATCATCGCACTTGTTGGGGTGACGATTCTTGTGCAGTATCTTCGCGGAGAACTCAGCGACAAGCCTGTTTACCCTGAAAGTGGAATATTTTTTGTCACCGACAACGAAAAGTATGACTTATCGTCGGGAGAGATGAAGACGGCAGAGGATTTCTACCTCACTCTTTCAACCGCCACCGAAGATGTCAACCGAAAGAATGTCAAACTCGAACTTTCGGCTGGCACAAACTCACTTAGGCGAGAAAATGGATACATAGACAACGGCATAATAAGGGTGCCTGAAACGGTGCAACTTGACAAGGCGTTCAAGGTGGAACTTTTGCGCTCGCCAGAGGATAGTTTCATTATGGGCGGAAGAACGACAATCACGGCAACATCCACGTCCTATTCGCCAATCGACCCAGCGGTTATAAGCGTGAGCGTTGATGTGCCGGTTGACAGCATAACTGCCTTTTGCTATGACGCCGAGGACGCTTCGATGGAGGCGCTCGACAACGTTTTTATCGGCTCGCACTTTAAAGTTGGCGTAAATTTCACTCCAACGCGCAGTGAAAAGGTGTTTTCGTCGAATGAAAACAAGTATGTTTTCTACACCACTTCAACGAACAACATTGAATTTGACTATTTAACCAAAACCTTCCACGCAAAAAGCGTGAGCGTTGGCGAAGATGATAACGACGATATAACCGTTTATGTTTTTTCTAACTCCCAATACCAAAAGGAGTTTTTAGCAACGCTTTCGAAGCCTGTTGAGGAATTAGAGACCGCAAGCGAATTAAAGCAGTTTAACGAGGACGCTTTAAACTATATGAACTCGCACGAAGGTTCGTTTAGGTCTTTTGCCGTTGCGGATATCGTGGTGAAAGAGGTGTCGGTGGGCAGTTTTATGATTTCGGGCGAAACGTTCACGGCAAATGTGGACAAAAACTTCCATCTTGCGCTCAACTCAACGCTTGAAGAGTTCGACGGCAATATGGGAGTGGAGATAAGAGATGAAGAGGGCGGAATTTTAAACTCCATTTATTCTGGCAATGTGGGAATTGCGCTTGACGGCACACTTGGCGATGCCGACTTTAGAATAAGTGGTGATGTTTTAAAGGTGGAGATTCTCGCCGATAAAATTGAGGAAAATGACGAGATTAGTTATTCATTTAACTACGAAAATGGCAAACTCAAAGACGCGACAGTCACAAAACTATCTTCACTTGAAGATATAGACTCTTTTGAACCTACCTACGAAGATGTGACGCTTGAAGGCGACGTGGAAAAAACAAAGATAACATATTACTTCTTCTTGCCTACTCAAAATGTTGGTGAGGCAGGCAATTATAACTACACAATCTCCTCGAACGCCGAAATTTCCGTCGATTTTAAAGTGGCGCTCTTCCTTGAAAAAGGCGGAGAATACGAACTTTTCCTTGCCAGCGGGCAAAGAATGGAAACTCTTCCGCATATGAACATCACCTTCACAAAAAGTGTGGAAGAGGAGATTTATTGGAAAGAGGATGGAACGCTAAGTATAGTTTACGACAGCGACAGCCACCTTTCCGACAGTGTGGAAATTTCGCAATATGCGGTGGTGCCAAGCGGGAATGTTTACCAAACCGTGAGGTATTTCCTTATGTTTGAAAATGGCGCAAATATCGGCGAGGTGGGCAATTTCACATCAATCGACTTTGTGAGTGCATATGTCTACGAAAACGGCGTGGACTTCAATATGCCGAATATTCCAGGAGGAGGCTCCCAAGATAACAGAGTCACCCTTTACGAACTCGGCTCCACAAGCCTAACCTCCAAAGCGGGCTATGCGAACACCGTTTATCTTGTTTTTGCCACCGTTCGCACCAACGCTGACGGCGAGGTTATAAAAAACGGCGATAAGTATGAAATTATGAAGATAAGTAGCCCGAAGAGTTTGGAACTTGACGAAACCATCCCAATCAGCAGTTTCACCACCAGCCTTACGCTGACGTCGGGTGTTGACAGAGATTACCTTGACGAAAATGACGGGATACTGTTGCCATCCAAACTCACTGAGAATGACGAATTCACATTTAGCATAACTGTTGACGGCGACACATCGAAGCGCGACCAACTTCTCAATCTTTTTAACGCCAGCGCTGATGACGAATCGGGCTATTTGCGAATAGAATTTAGAGAGAACGACACTGGCGATGTGGCGGAATATATCGTTGTTTCGAACGAACTTACAGTTTCGAATAACGGCATAAGTGGTGACATTGTGGTTTACGATTCCTTCTCTAACATTGAGGGGATAGCGCTGACGCCATACCTTGTTTATAACAACGGCAAGCGCGTGCAAGAAACACCAATTCAAATCAACTATAACGGCGCAAAAGACTCGTTTGTGCTTTATAAGCAAAGCGTCAACAGCGCGCAATATGCCTTTTCGTCGATGGAGGGCGTGCTTGCGCCAGACAGCGAAGATATGGCGATAAGTGTGGATATAAGCATTGAAGGCACCAAAATAATTTGGCCGGGGAATGAAGAGTTGAATGGCTATGACGACCTAAATAGCCGACTTTCCGTCATCCTTTACGACACCAAAGGGAAGGTTATAAGAACCAATGTGGCAACCTACACACTCGCTGAAAATCCTATTGATGGCGAAAAGGTTATGACGATAACCAATAATGAAATCAGACAATTCAACAGCACCTCTAGCCTTGACGGAGTCACAACAAGGCTCTATGCAACTTATCAAAACGCTGGCTCGTCACAAAGCGCATCGCTGGACGGCATCTACTTCAAAGTGAAGAGCGAGGGCGTTTCAAAGGTGGAATATAGCACAAGTGACAGCGCTGGCGACACAACTTCAATAGGCACACTTGAAAATTTAAGCGAGGGTGTTATTGAAATTGAAAAATACCTCGTCACCGACGACTTTGTTAAAATGAACGACTTGGTGAAGGTGTATAGGCGCGATGTTAATGACCCTGACGGACATCTTCAAATAAATGATTTATCCTTCACCCTTAACCAAGAAGAAATGGTGGGCTATGGAAGCGATGACCTTGACAGCCTTTTCTTAATAAGTGGCGAAACGACAGAGGAAAATATTAAAAACGGAATAATTAAATTAGGCAATGAAGCCACTGCAACTATGGACAGCGAAACCATCACAAGTGGGCTTATGAATGAACACTTAGTGCAAAATTACACCGATTCAATCTATAGTTTCTATATGATTTCCGCACTTGCAACCGACGTTAGGCTGGTTTTTGACATCACCGACGCAAGCGGAATTGTCAACCTCACGCTGAAACTCACACTGAAGCAAAACATCGAGTGGTCGCCGAATTTTGAGGCATATGCAACCGAAAACGGCTATGCTGACTACCTAATTTCTGGCGAAGAAAAAGAGATACGCATCTTCGGCGCCGAAGAAAATTTAGACCTTAACACCTATCTTCCAATAAGATACATCAAAAATGCGCAAGTGGACGAGAACGGCGAAACGAAAAACGCCACTTGGAACGGTAATTTGTATGTTGAATCCGACACTAACATCGTTGTGGAAAAAAATGACACCACAAGTTACATTTCCTTCAAAGATGTGACAAGCCAACAAATTGGGAAGGCGACATTCTCGTTTAAGGGCTATAACCCTTATGGGCTCAATGTGGAAATCACCTTTCTGCTGACGCCGAACTATGCTTTTGTGCAAAATAACGACTATGTTGACCTCTACTCGCTCTCGGGCGATAGAATAAATTTAGACACCAAGTATTCTCTTTATCGCGCAACCGACTTAATTGACTATATCCGCAGTGGCGAACAGGGCAATGCACCAAGTCGTTTGAACGGCAGTCAAATAGCCTACACAAGTGGAGATTACATTGCAGTAAGCGAGGAAAATGCAGGAAGCATTGTGCGCACTGAAAAAAATTACGTAAACACCCTTGGGGCGGTTAGAGAGGACAGCATTTCACTTATCGTCAACAATGGAACAAATGAGTCAGCGTATGCCATCATATTTAAAGTGGAGGACGGAAAATATGTGCTTGTTGACGAAGAGAGAAAGTATGTCAATGAGTTGCCGTTCTATATTGGCTACGGCGAAGAGAAGGGCGCACAAAAACTTATCGACGAAATAATTGATAACAACGAAAACTATAAACTTTTGGCAACACAAAACGGATACGAACTGGTGCTTCTCAGCGGGCAATTTAGCCCAAATGAGTATAAACTCGTGGAAGGCTGGCTTTATGAATATAATGGCGTGGGGCTTGTTGAAACCGACAAAAACGACTCTCTTTCCACTCAAACCCTAGACACCAACTTCAATCTTGGTGGCGACTTGACCTTGAAATTTTCCACAAACATATCCAACAATAAGAGCGTGACCGATTCAATCTCTCTCACTTTGCGTATCACAAAAATTGGGCTTGAATATGTTGTTTACAGCGAAAATAATGACGGCGACGATGTTGTCTATGACTACGACATCATAACAGGCGACGCGGTGGCACTTGAAAACGCCAATGTTTTCGAAGAGGTGACCGCTGGGCAGACGGTGAAGATTCTATATATCGGCGATATGGACGAGAAATTGTTTGGCTTCCACATCCTCGATAATGAGGGAATAACTTACAACCTGCAAGTGGAGCGCGTGACACTTGGCTATGAAGATTTAATAACGCCGACAAAATACGACGCTTTGAGCGGAACCACGGACGCCATAAAAATCAACTCAATGATTGATATTGAAACCGATGTTTATGCCGTTCTAAAACTGACGCTGACAATGCAAGGCGTTGGCGGACAACAATTTAGCGAATATATATATTATAGGATAAAGGTGACGCCAAACTACGATTTTGAAGGCGATGTCACCTATCCTTACAACGACTCTAAAGAATACCTTGAAACAAACGACTCCTCATTTGAAGTCAACTTTGAAGATAAGTTCACAAGTCAAAACGCCTCAAACGAAGTTGTTGGAAAAACGCGTTTCCCAAGCGTTATCGACAAAGACGGCAATGCGGTTGAAGGTTTAAAATATCTTTACGCCATCGAATCAGTCACCGTGAATGGGCAAAATTACGCAAATTACGAGGAATATATTTCGCTCAGTTTCGACGAAAATGGTGTGCTTCGTGGCGTTTTAACCGAAAAAGGCGAAGGCGCGGTCATCGAAGTCAAAGTTGCAAGAACGATTGAAAATGTTGCTAACAGCAGAAAGGTTTACACTCTTTTAATCAATAACACCCCGTCATATAGCCCAACAATCGTCAACCGCGCGGGCGGAGATTTAGACAGACTTGTTAAAGACGATAATGGCAATTTCAGCGACAACGTCACCATAAGCACGGAGTATGTTTACCAAGTCACTCTTCTAAGAGACGAGGGCGACGTTCAAACGCCAGTAACAAGCGGAGTGAATGCGCATCTCACCACCGACAACGCTGAAAAATATCTTAAATATTTCATCGACATTCCAAATGAAGGGCTTGTTGTGTTCAGTGCATCGGGCGAAACGCTGACGCTTAAAAATGATGACGCTGACAGTTATATTGGCGTAACCTTTGAGGCGCTACAAGAGGACATTGTGCTTGGCGGAACGACGATTGATAAGGCTACTTACAGCAGGGTGACCACCACCAGTGCCGACGGCGCCGAAGTCACATATTTTGTTCCAACGAAAAATATTGTCAACCTCACATTTAAGGCGAGCGGAGCGGAATATATCCTAACCTTCCACACAAAGGACTCTATCGATAAGGACTCTTCTTTCAGCATTGGAATTTACACGGAATACGCCAACATTTTCGACATAACTTTCAATATTGATGGCGGATACGACATTGATTTTGAGGACTTGTCGGGCAAATTTAAGAGCGGTGACGACTATGCAATTTCAAAATTTATCCAAGAAATTGTGAAAAAATCGGGCGGAGATGACATCAAAAACGATTTTGAATATGTGGTTAAAGCGGTCAACATTGACGGCGAAAATGTGCAAGTGTCTGGGCATTACGCCGTGATTGAAAACGTGAACGGAATTAACTATTTGCGAACGGCAAAACACAATAAAGACTTCACGGTGACAATTGAAGCCACAATAGAGGAGGGCGACACGCCTTATTCCTTCACATTTGACGTCAATTTCTCAAAATCCTTTAACAATGAAACCATCGAAAAGGACGCCACAAGCGAAATTATGGCGCAAGACACAAGAGAGTTGAGCGTTGAATCAGGCGACATAAGAGATGCAATTTTAAGCGTATTTAACGAAAGACTTTTGAATTACACGAGCGCTGACGAGTTGGCTTCGCTTGACGGAGTTGATGCCTTCACCTTTGAGGGCGGAGGAAGCACCTACGCGCTTAAAACCACCAACGTTCCAGAAAAACAAAACTTTGTTTTAACTCTCGCAATGGAATATCGTTTTAACAACAACGTTATCTTCACTTTCAACATAAGGTATAACTACACCGTTTCGCCAAACGTCAGCCTTTCATTTAATTATCCAAACCCAGAAAACTTGGAGGCGACCACATTCACCAGCGAATATGTTGACAACGGCGAAATCTTAGAGGATTTCTTTAACAGCAAACCTAAATTTGCAAGGAGTGACGTGGGCAGTAGAGTTGTGGTTGAAAAACTGGGCGAAGGCGATTATACTTACGAAATTGCCGTGTCGGTTGACGAGATTGACAATGTGAAACTGTCGGTTAATGAAAACATCACCCTAGAGAGCGTGGGCGAGGTTGGAAAAGGGCTAGAATTTGACCTTAAGTTCGAACTTATAGACACGGGCAGAGTGGGCAAAGTTGTCTTCTCCATTGTTGCGAACAGCGTGACGGATTATTATTATGTGACCGTCAACAATCAAAACAGCGTGACGGTTGAGCGTAATGCCACAAACCTAGTGGAAAATAACTATGAACGCATTTATGTTGAGGACATTTCAAAGTTCGACGACACGCACCTATTTACGCAAAATAGAATGCTTAAATATCAGTTCGCAAGCGGTGCAAGTGGGCAGTATTACGTTCGTTTCGACAAACAAAACAGCGAGCCTCTCATCGAATATCTAAGCGTGCAAGAGACGGGAATTGAGTATGTTGTCGACCTTGGCGCTTCCTATGAGGGCTATTCGTTTAGAGGTGTTTACTATAACAAAAGTAACGCTGATAACGCTGAGAATGCTGTCACTAACCTTGAAAGCGTGTTCACAGTTGTTCCGTATTTGACGGAGAGAATCGTTATTAAGTTTGCAGGCAAAGAAATATCAAACGAGATTGCAAAAATTCATCTCGGCGACTCGCCAATGGAGGAAGTGGACCTTGGCGACACCACCGACAGCGTTGACACAATGGCAATTAAGTATGCGCTGACTGACGATAACATCGTTGATGCAAACGCCACCTACGCCACACTTTTGACGGTTAAATTCGATGTGGAAACAAGCATACAAAACCACTATGCCACCATCTATGCTGGGCAAAAGAATGACCTTCTATCTATGGGCTTTGGCATCATCAACTCGGCAACGGGCGAAGATTATTCAGCGAGCGAGATTGAGAATAACAACGCGCATCTTAACCTTCAACTTTACGGTTTTAGCGACAATAAGGTGGAAGATAACGAGGAGGTTTTGGCTCTTCATAACGCCCTCATTAACGGCACGGCGAGCGTTGCAAGTGGAGAAAGGTTTAAAACGGGGCTTAATCCGCGCTATGAAATGAACCTTGACTCGACCAGCGGTGACTCCAGCCAAAACTACCTTGAACTCACTTACGAAGGGCAAACGTCGGCGCCAAACAATCCAATTAACTACACTTTAAGCGCACAAGGAGCAACCAACAACGGCAACTTTGTGGCGTTAAAACTCACTTACATCGTTAAAGTTGGCACCAAGGAATATTCAAAATCTGCCGACATTTTGGTGAAAATTATGCCAGCCTATCGCGTTGAATTTTCCACAAAAAGTGGAGAATCAGGCGTTAGTTATGGTGACAACATCGTTCTAAACGACGTGGTTTACTGCACAAATTCAAGCAATAATCCTTTCACCATTGCAAGCGTTGATGCGGGCAATAATACGTATAATATTTACGGCATTAATGGCGAAAATTCGGTTGTGAGAGTTTACCGAACAAATGGGCAGAATAACACAGCGCTTGACAGTGTCAACCTTTCAAATAAATTCACCTATTCCTTCACCGTGAACGGCACAAGTGGATTTAATAGGTATGACGACCAAGGGCTTTCCTTAGGCGGAAGTTGGAATTATAGTAGCAATGTTTACACAGCGAATTCGTCGAAAAATGCCTCATTAATCTCCTTCCTTGCGAAAGCGATATCGCTAGGTCAGCGGGCCTACTACTTCGACGCCGTTGACAACTTCGGCTTCAAGATTCGCTTCTATTTCGTAATAAAAGCCCAAATGAACCCAGAAATACAAGGTGTCAGCACGCGTGACGTTGCCGAGGGCGGTGTCATTCAAATCGGCGCTCAGTATAGGCAGGTCGAAATCGAGGGTGGCATAGCAAAGGCGGATGGAGGCGATTCTCAACCTCAATTCCCATATGACTATGCTTACAATATTAACATTTCACCAACAGCGACAAACGCGCCGAGCATCACGCTGACAAACGCAAACGGTGGAAATATGGCTTCCGCGCTTGATATGCTCGAAATACGTTATGGTTATGAAAATTCGTCTGGCGACACCCTTCTTACTGAGGATTTTGAAGTGGCAAGGCAGTCAAGCACAGGCACAGTAACACTATATATAAGAACCGCGGGAATTAGTGAAGGCGCAAGCGATATGGTTTTAACAGTTACGTATTATAACACCACACTTGAACCAATTCACAGCGACGGCGAATTTAAAGAGCCGAACTTCTCGTCGCACGGCGGAGTGGATGTTACTCTCTCAGGCTTTGAAAGTTATATGTTCACAAAAACCGAAGGGGCTGATGTTGTGCCTTACATCGCATCGTGCAATGCTTATGGTGAGCACGTATCGAACGTCAACAATGTTACGATTCAAAGTATCACATTTGAGTATGACGGCAAAAAGATTGAAGCAACTGGTTCCTATAACTCCGAGCAAGCAGTGGCAGGGCGAACAGACAAGACGCCGTCAAATAGCCTCATAACCACCGATTCTTACTATATGTTGTCCTCTTCTAAGGGGTTAATAACTGGCTATAATTCCATTCCTCAAACAAGCGATAATTATGAAGACATCCTTCGCATTCCAACCTTGCCAGGATATTTCTACGGCACCAGCGATGTTGTTGAGAATGTTGATATGGTGATAACGCTTACGGACGGCACTAACACAGCGGAGCTAAGAGAGTCTCTTAACATTCAAAGAAAACAAAACACACAACTCACAAAGACTGAGTATAAGGATACGGAGAGCGTGAATGGCAGTTCGTTCACCAGTGGAGGAAGTGTGTATAACGACACGCTTGAAGTTAGAATGGCGCCAGGAGCGAGCGTATCGTTTGACATAAGCCATAATTTAGAAACAAGACAAGTGTCACTTACTAACAACTTCAATTATGAACACACCGAATATGTGCGAATTTCCACAGTGAAAGACGACAGCGTTATGGGGGCATACGAAATAAATGTCACAAATGTTTCGGGCGAAGTGGACTTCATTTATGGCGGAGTGAGCGTTATTGAATCGGCAACCGGAAATTCTAGTGGCAACATTACACTCAGCACGATAAACAGCCGACCGCTTATTTTAAGAATTGAAAGCGCAGATGAACTCAATTCTCAGCATTACACAACGCGCGATTTCTTCACAATTATCGATGAAAATGGTCAGTATTACCAAAACAACCACATAGTCACCCTTCGCACGCTAACTGACAGCATTACAACAACTGAAGTGACCGTTTCGAATTACTATGAGGTTGAAACGACAAACGGGTCGTATTACGTCATTCCAGTTTCGTCGTGGGCGCAAAACCTAAGTTATAGCCCAAGTTTGAGCGGAAGCACGATTGCCTCGAAGCCATACTATTATTCCTACACACTCTCTGGGCAAACCGCTCGCGGAGCAAGCGTGGACGCGATGGGCACGATAACCACAGGCACCAACTTTAACATTCAATCTTACTATGTTGAGGTGGCAGTTGTTCTTCACGTGGCTGGCGCGGATGGCTTGTTTGAAGATAGAGAGGGCATAAACATTGGAACGGTAAAAATCCGTTTAAGTGACAGCGCAAAAAGCGGTTCAAAAACTGGCGAGGGCGTTTATCTTGGAAATAACGCCGTTATTGCGCTTAATGAGGGAGAAAAACTTTACGGTAGAGGCAGTTACAGCGCGCCAACAAACGAAGTGGGAGCTCCTTCAAGCAAAACGATTGTTGTGCCAGTGAACGAGGAAATTGTTTTCACCGATTATATCTTTGACAGCACTTGCACGAATGTTTCATATAGGGTGCTTAAAGCGGGAAGCGGTGAATCATACGACAACTCGAACAATGAGGACTCTTATGTTTACGAACGCACGGGTGAATATGACGGCGTGCTTGTTGAAAGTGGTGTGAGCGAGGGAGGCAGTATAACCTACAAACTTATCAATGTGAAAACTATTGTGTTTAATGAAAACGCACCTAGCGAAAAGGCGATTGCTGTTAAAACGAATGAAACAAAGTCGCTTGAATCACTTTTTGACTCGCCAGAAAATGTCTACCTTGCCGAAGATGTGGCAGAAGGTATCTTCGCAGAAGGAGAACAGTTTAATGGCACAAGCATTGCCACTCTTAATCTTTCCTCAACCACTTCCAAAATGGAAACTATAGATTTGGTTGAGGTGAATGCGGGCGTGACAACCTACTATAAGGTCAGCATTCTCTTCTATGACGAAGAAAACAACTTCAATGTGGCGCTCACTTCAAAAACCTCCTACACTTTATCCTCGCTTCTAGGCGAAGGCAATATTTACGTAATAGATTCACAAAATCAGTTGGTTGAAACTAGGTATGAATCGCTTATGAACACCGCGCCAAGCGTTGTTGAAAAAACCTACTATGTTGTTGGCGATAACAGCGTCACACAAAATGTTGTCAATTACTATATCCACAAAACGCAAAGCGAGGGCAATATTGTTTGGTATGACGATGTGGTTAGTAAAGAAGAGATTATCGCAAGCATTGAAGCGCAAATCGGCGAAATTGGCACCGATTACACTCTCTACGAACTTTCAGCCAACAAGGAAATGACTGAGGTTGGTGACGAACTTGAAATTGCAGAAAACACGCTTAGCGATAACCGTGCAAACATCAAATTCTTGCTTGACGCTAACGGCGCTTACACCGTTTTTGACTTTACTTTCTATCACTACTCGGGCGCTGTGAGGTTGAATGTTAACACGTTCTACACGCGTGGCTATCCTCTTTCTCAACTTAACGCTGAGGTGACAGAGGCGCTTAAAATCGACCACGTGACGGGCAGTATTGTGTGGTATGTGTTTGAAAATGGCGATGTGCACGACGTTTCCACGGTCGAACTTAGCGAAAATGATGCTGTTGATAATGTTGTAACGCGTGAATTTTATGTGAGAATCAACAGTAATTATTATCTTGTGACGGTGAATTTTACTTGTAGCGCGCCTTTGAATGCGCAAAGTTCGCTCGCAACAGGTGGAAGCGTATGAATGCTTGGTTTTGGGTCTTTATTGCCACCTATTCACTGAATTTTCTCCTCTTTCTTTCAATGGTATTCTTGGAAAGAAAAAAATTTACCACCATTGTGTGCTGGACCACCGTCCTCACAATTCTACCCATTGTTGGCTATGTTTTTTACATCGTAATGGGCAATGGCTTGTCGATTCGAACTCGCCGAATGATAAGGAAACATAAACTCTACTACCTCGACTATAACGACGAAATTAAGCGCACATTAAGAAGTCACGGTGGTATTGAAAATGAACTTAAAGAGGACGCGGGGCTTGTTAAGTGTTGCTATAATTTTGGCAGTATGCTCTGCCCAGGCAACGAGATTAAATTCTACCGCTGGGGACACGAAAAAATGGCGGACCTCAAAAAAGATTTGCTCTCCGCCAAAGAAACAATCAATATGGAATATTACATCTTTGCCGACGACGAGGCGGGGCAGGAAGTTATGGATATTCTCATAAAAAAAGCGAAAGAGGGCGTTAAAGTGAAGTTTATTTACGACTCAATCGGCTGTTTGGGCGCGCCAAGACGCTTCTTTCGCAAACTCAAAAAGGCAGGCGGTAAGGTTGCAGAGTTTTTCCCGCCTTTTGGGCATATCCGCCTTCTAAACCTCAAAATGAATTACCGCAACCACCGCAAAATTGTGGTTATCGACGGCAAAATTGGCTACACCGGCGGAATGAATATTCGAAATGACCATATCTACGGCACAGCCAAGAAAACTTCGCCGTGGCGAGATACTCACCTTCGCATTGAGGGGAGCGGGGTGTATCTTCTTCAAAACATCTTCCTAAACGATTGGCGTTATACCCAAAAAGAAAACAGTGCGCCTGATGAATACGTCAAGCAAGGTTACTTTCCAAAGGTTAAGAAAAAGGGCGACATCAGTTTGCAAGTTGTTGAGTCTGGCCCAGATTTGCCGATTCAAAAAATCAAAGAAACCTACATCAAAATGATAACCAACGCCAAGAAATATGTGATGATTGAGTCGCCGTATTTTGTGCCGGACGATAGTTTTCTTTCCGCGCTCAAAATTGCACTCGCAAGTGGTGTGAAAGTGGGAATAATCATCCCAATTAAGCCCGACCACAAGTCAATTTTTCACGTTTCCATTTCCTATCTCAAAGAACTTTTGGACCTTGGCGCCGATGTTTATCTTTACAAAGGTTTCCTGCACAGCAAGGCGATTGTTGTGGACGATAACAAGGTTTCAATCGGCACGTGTAACACCGACAATCGCTCCTTTGCACTCAACTTTGAGGACACCGTTATCATCTATTCAAAGGAATTTACGGCAAGTTATTGGCAAAGCGTGATGGAGGACATCCGCGCGTCCGTGAAAATCGACCAGCAGTATTACAAGGAGAGGCGGTGGTATACCAAATTTTTGCAGGCAATCTATAGGCTCGGCGCCCCGATTTTGTGAAACAAAAACCTTGCAAAAAGCGCTTATATCTTCGAAAGAGCAAGCGCACATATACGAGTGAGGCCAAGGGCTAAACAAACTGCGATAATGCAATTTATTGAACTTTTGCGTTAGCAAAATTAAAAATTTCTTGCCTAAATTTTGATTAACTCACATTTTTCAACGCTTGTAAATTTAATAAAATCTTGTTAAAACACCACTTACAAATCGGTAAATGGTGTTTTTATTTCAACTGCATATTCCACTTTTTGCGAATTTCGAATAATTCCTCTTAAGTGGAAGTGTCTAACACAGAAAGCCTCACTGCTTGAAGTGGTATTATTCAAATTTTGTAAGCGGTTCTACGACCATTCTTCGGTTTTGCCTTAGAATGACATTTAGCGATGTCGCTCTCGGGTTAGGTTGCCACCACGCTCTCGCACCCAAACGCACCCGGTTATAACTTCTCTCATTATCACCCAGCGCAAAATGTTTATTATTTAATATTTATTTTATAAATTATTTGCCTTTTTCTTAGAAAATTAGGTATAATAAAACTAAAGGTAGAGGTTGATATGAAAGTAAAAAGTTTTCTCATTTCATTATTACTTGTTTTTGGCGGTATGTTCGGCACGCTTGGCGTAACATTGCCGTCATTTAGCGCGGGCGCGGTCAGCGTGGACGCCAGCCGTTGGGATGGCACTTACGCCACCAGCGTAAATCAAAACGACACCGACATTCAAGGGTTCGACTCGGCGGGCAATGAGGTGGATATCACATCCTCGTCGGTTAAGACGATAAGGATTCACACGGCGCGCGGTTTTTCATATTTTGCTACGCAAGTCAACAACGGCAAAGCGTTTGCTAATATGACGATTGTGCTTGAAAGCGACATCAATCTTGCTGGGCACGAATGGAAGCCGATGGGTTATAACGCCACGCGCACAAATTATTTCAGTGGCACATTCGACGGCAATCATAAGACGATTTACAACCTCCACAATCCGTCCTCTTCGCCTGTTTTCGGTCTTTTTGCAAGAGTGGATGGAACAATTAAGAATCTTAACCTTGCCGAAACAAACATCGATTTTTCAGGCAGAATTGCAAGCACGCAATATATCGGCGCTGTCGTTGGCGAACTCAACGGCGGAACGATTGACAATGTCAGTGTGCGCGGGCAGGTGAATTCGAATCTTTACGGCGCCGACGCATATGTTGGCGGGCTTGTGGGCTATGCGCACGACAACTACGACAACTCTCGCACGGCGGTAATCAAAAATTCGGGCAACTTTGCAAAGGTGAGTGCTGTTCAAACGGTTGGTGGGCTTGTGGGCTCAGTGAATGGCGACGTTGAAATTTCAACCTCTTTTAACGTTGGCGAAATTGCGAACAACCAAAACACAAACGCGGGCGCCATCTATGTTGGCGGACTTGTCGGCAGAGTGAGAGTGACGCTTAAAAAATATTTGTCGCTTATAAATTCATTCAACAACGGCGAAATTCATCTTTTCGCAAGCACAAACAACGTAAATGTTAAGGCAGGCGGACTTATTGGGCAAGCCGACACCGTGAAATCGGGCTCAGCCAACATCAACTGCTATAACATTCGCTTCGCCTACAATGCTGGCGACTTCTATCTTAACGGCTATCAAAGTGGCTCAGGCAGAGATGTTTTTGTTGCAGGCCTAATTGGTTATGCAGGCGGACCGACGCCGGTTTACACCATAGCCTCCGACGGCTATCTCATCAACAACTCTTTCAACGTTGGCGATTTAGTTTCAGTAGATGGCTCCACTGAAATCGACGATATTGGCGACGACTTGTTCTTTAGGGAATTTTTGGGCTCCAACATTTCAAGCAATGTGGCCTCTTCGATAAGCCAAAACACCGTTTTCTATGACTACGATGCGCCATATCAAATTTTCTACACCGACACAGTTGATTCAAACGGCAATTTCGTTGCGTATAACGACCTCACAAACCTCACTCGCGTTGCGCACCTCGATGGAAAGGTGACAAGTTACGAGTTCTTATCCACCACTCCAAGTAAATCGGTGCGGGTTTACGGAATGGGGTTCACCTTTAAGGACGAGGACGGATGCTGGCTTATTGACGAAAGCGTGAATAACGGACTGCCATACCTCGACATTAACTTCGACAATGGCAATTCAAACTGGGATGCCACCGAGGAAGAAAATTGGCAGGGCGAAGGCTCGCTCACATCGCCGTATCTTGTCTACACCGCCGAGGACCTTGCGCGCATTGCTGATAGATATAACGCGGGCGATTACAGCCAAACAAGCGTGACCTATTTCTCTCTTCAAAACGACATTGATTTAAGCTCCAAGGCGTGGGAGCCGATTGGCGTTAACAACTATTCCTTCAAAAACGCGGTATTCGACGGCAACGGACACACAATCTCTGGCATTAACTGCTCCATTCAAGTGGATTACGCTCAAAGCATCGGGCTTTTTGGAACGATTGAAAACGCGGTTGTGCGCAATGTTATCATCGAAGATTTCCACTTTGTTGGCGATGTCAATTACGATATTCACCGCGCGACACTTGTTGGTAATGTTGTGAAATCTTACGTCATCAACTGTAAAGATAACACAAACTACACACACGACGACTTAAATGGATATGATGTTTACACGATTGCAAATGCGTCAAGTTCCTATCTTATCTACGGCGAAAACAACATAAGTGGCGCGTCCTACACAAGCGGAATGGAGAATCTTTCTTCGCAAGCAAATCTTTCGCTCGATAAGGGCGTGGAGGCCGAACTTGACACCGACGGCGGAACGGTTTATGACGATGTGGTCGACACTGAAACGCGCGCAATCAAAACGCATTTTGGCGACGGCAAATTTGTGTTGGTGGATGGCGAAATTTTAAGTCTTTTGATAGACGAGCAAAGCAATCTCTATGATGAAACATACCTTTCTAAACTTCCAGTTGACACACTTGAAGCGCAAAATGACAATGGCGACAACTATTACATAGTGAAAGAGGGTTATAAGATTTCTTCATACACGCATAACTCTCTTCCTTTCGAAAGTGTTGACGAGAGCAACAACTTAAGCCTTATCACGGACGGAATCACCGCCGTTTGGGGAAAAGAGGATGATGTTAGATTTGAAGTATACTATAACTCATACGAAACCTACTATAGCACGCAGAAAAACCCAAACTATGACGGTGGAAATTACGCAGGAATTGGCGAACATCGTTCTGTTCCGGCAACTTTGCCATACAACACTTTCAACAGCCTTGCAGGGCTTAGAGAGGAGATTGAAAACACAATCTCAGTGCTTGACAGAGAGGGCTTTATCGTTGAAGGCGTCTACGATGAATATGCCGAAGGTGAATATTCAGGCTTTAACATTTTAACAGCGGAGAGTGATATAGGTCTTTTCTTCAATACTGATAACGACTACTATCTCAAATGGCAAGGCACCGACCGAAACAACTATTCTTTCACCATAAACTTTGCCGACACCGCCATAAATTCCACAGGCTACACGGATAGATATAACTGGGATGAGGCGGTTGAAAAGGTTAAAGTCACCTACATCACCAAAACGGCGAACGAAACAATAGGCGAAGTTGAAACCATACTTGAAAAAACGGGCGCGGACATCTATGAAGATAAACTTGTCTTTGACTATTCAACAAGTATGATGGATGAATATTTTGAGGCGATTAAGATTGATATAACCTTAAAGTTGGGCTTCTCGTTTGATATATCAAACTATAAAGACTCTTTCGAAGGACTTTCAAACTTTGAGTTCAACGGGCAAGTGGAAAATCCGTCATATGCTGGTTATGTTGACACATATGGAAGCGCTTTCAAAATTTGGCCAAGTTTCATTTACGATTGGAATGAAACAGCCATCACAGTTGGCGAGGTTGCATCATATACCTTTGGTCAGGCGATTGGCAATGGGCAATTGAATATTGAAATTGCCCGCACCTCCAACCAGTTCGACCTCGAACTTGGCGAGAGCGTGTCGAGTGGTCTTGCTGTTCCAAATGCCGTTTTAAACTCTGGCAATGTCAGCGTGCTTGTTGAAGAAAATGGCGAGGCAAAATTCGTAAGTCTCAGCGAATATAACCTTGATTTCACCACCAAAATCGGCAATCAAAGTTTCAATTTTGCGCTTAATATGTTCGACAACACAATGATTTCGTCGAGTAACGAGTTTGATAAATTTGATGTGCCTGTAGAGGGCGATGTTTTGAAATATCTTCACCTAATACGCGGAGCAAGTTCGTCGCCAGACACCAACTATAATGCCTTCATTGTGAGGCTATACTTCCCAGAGCGCGAGGAAGACGAGCGATATGAATATTACCTCTATGAATTTGGCGAAGTTGCAAACGAAGAGGCAACTAAAGAAGTTCAAACCCTTTATTTAATTGAAGAGTCTTTGGCACGCTCGGGCGATGAAAGTTTATATCGAAGAATTGGTGATTTTTCCTTCAAAATCTTGGATAGAGTGGCGAGCATTGAAAGAAACAAGGATGCAGAGCCGAATGAAACGGGCAGGTATGAATATGTTGTCAACTTCTTCACCAACCAAATGTTCGGGCTTGTGTTCTCAACTGAGAGCGACGCTTACTATATGATTGAATATGCGGGCAAGCGCGACGAAACCTTTACCGTTTTAAGACCGCTTGAAAACGTGACTGACAAAAACCTTCAAAAGATATATTATGACTTCACAAAGGCGCAAGATGACGGCGAAAACTTCTACTCCGTCTCGGTATATCTTGGCGCGCTTAACGGGCAGGAAGAGCTTATAAGCGTCGATTCAAAGCGTATAACTGCAAAAGTCGACATCCAGTTTGTGGACGAAAACGGCAAGATTATTGAAGGCACAGAAGAAAAACCACTTCCAACCATTTTCTTCTCGTTAAATGAAGGCGATGAGACTGTTCAAAATGTGGAAAAGTGGACAACTTACAAGGAAGGTTCGCAAATTACAATAAGTCCACTGACTTCGAAATCGATGACACTAAGAATTGTCAACACTGAGTTCTATCAATGGACTTATAGAGCCACCGAACTTGTTGACACCGCGCTTAAATTTAGCAAATTTGATAGAACCGATGGCAATCGTCTTATAGATGACGTTGGAGGGGAAAAGTTAAGTTATCAACTTTACCTCAACCTTGTTGACGAGAACGGCGAGATGTTTGACGCTGATAATGAGGCGTATCTTTATGAAGACATCGTTGTGAACGAGGTTGATGGCGGAACACTGAAAGAGTATTTCGACGTTTACGCGCCGACGGAGGCAAGTGAGGACGTTTTGGGCGTCACAGGGCTTATCTATAAAGGCGAAAAAACCGCTTTCGACTTCAACCTATACTATAATGAGGCAAGAATCACAAGTGAAACTGGGTCAAAAACCCTTCGTCATCTACCAGAGGCTTACGACTTCACCTTGACCTTTGTTTTGAAAGAAGTTGGATATAAGGTTAACATTGAAACAAAGTATAGACAAACGGCTTCCAGCCCGCTCTATGACGACGAGTCAACCGAGAACGGCACGCTTTGGGTGCTTGGTGAGGACGAAAAATCCACCTCCATCAACCTAGAAGTAGACGACGGCTTTGGCGTTGGATTAAGCGAAGATGCGGTGGCGCGTATGTCAAACTCGAATAGTTCGGGCTACTCCTTTGCTGGCTTCACCATTAAGACGGGCGAAGAGGGTGCTGAGATTAGTGAGTATATTTCTAACAGCGAAGAAGTGACCTACTCTTCAATGCTATCCTTCCTTGCAGGCGATGGCGGAAGAGGTTACAGCGAATACTTGGAATATGACGGCGCAACCGACCGCTATTCCATCGATTTGCAGGCGATTTTCATAAGCAACACCGTTCTTTTTGAGGCGAGCGGAAGTGGCGACCCGAACAACATCACCGACGGGCGCACAATCATTGAAAACTATAACGGCACCGAGGTTTTGAGGTATATGCCACAAGGCGTATACGAGGCGACGGGGCTTAAAAATGGCACATATTACTTCGGCAACACCGCTGAAGGCAATGACGACGTTCTTGGGAACAACGACTTCACTTTTGAGATGAATGAGTATTATTCAAACCGCTATAATTTCACTGGCGTTGCGCTTTTAAGCGACGAGGCGTATGTCAGCCCAAGCGCGAACTACGACGAATCACTCTTCCTCACAAAATTTAGCGCCACCGACTTCGCGGAGCAAATCGCCATTGAAACAGGCATAAACAAAATCACCGTTGATGGCGACTTAATCAAGGCGTATTTCAAAGAAAATATCGGCACATTGAATGGCAAAAAGGTGTATGTTGTGCCAACGGTAACGCAAAAAACTTTGATTGTTTCGCTAACTTCTGGCGCAAACGAAAATGAAATTGTCTATGACCTTTTGGGCAACGATGTCACAGATAATGAAGTGAAATTGAAGTTCTATTATAACACGGCAACGAACATCGAATTTTCTAAGGAATACCTAAAACAAAAAGAGGACGAACTTGAAAGTTACTATCTTGTCAGCGACGAGGACAGCGTTATCTTAAATGAATACTTCAGCCGAAAGAAGGGCTACACGGCAAACGGCTGGTTGGTTTATAACGCCGACAAAACCGAATCTTCTCCAACATATATCGGCTATTACAGGCTTGACGAAAACTTCTTCACAAATGAATACGCCGACGAAACGGGAGAGGGTGATTTCCACGCTTACTTTGCAAGAAACTACTCGCCAAACACCTACTACATTAACTATTCAAGCGCCGACGAACTTGTGGAAGGCAGTTATGTTTTTGGAAGGGCAACGGGCGCCACGGCAAGCACCATTTGCACATATGACAGCGATGTGACGATTGCCGAAAACGGCTTCACGCTCACGGGCTATCACTTTGACGGCTGGAACACGAAGGCGGATGGCACGGGCGACTCATACGGCGCAGGCGATGTTGTTTCTTATAACTTCTGCACGGGCGACAACGGCGACACTTCGATTACGCTTTACGCTCAGTGGCTAGCGAAAAAATATGATGTTGAAGTTATCTTAAATTCGGGCAGTGTCAGTGGCGTTGAGGGCGAAAGTTTTGTCATCGAGGACGTCACCTACAACACAAAAATTGAAGAACTAAATAGCTACACCGCGGAAAATGTAACGCGTGACGGCTTCATTTTTGACGGGTTTTACACTCTTGCATCAACGGGCATTAAATCGGATTACTATAAAGTTGACGGCGAAACCGTGCTTAATTCCGCCGTTTTCGGCTTTAACGACGTCGAGGGCGAAATTGCTGTAACGATTTATGCAACGTGGGTGTTCAACGGCGAATACACAATGGAAATTGCCGACAATTCGAAAGAATATGTGTATACCGGCGCTGAGATTTCCTCGCCGATTACTGATTACACCTTCTCTGGCACCAACCTTGCCTTTAAAACCGAAGAGGGCTTCACGGTGACAAGTTTGTATGGCGATGTTGACGTTCATTATGACTTCACAAGCGAATCTGGGCTTACCTTTGACGGCACAAACATCATCCTTCCATCTCTTAACGTTGGCACATATTATGCTTACCTCACCTTGACAATGGAGGATGTCAGCGAATTCTATCCAACAGGCGATGTTATGACAGTGACAGGCGAGTTTGTTTTCGTAATTACTCCTGCGGATATTTCCTATTCAATGGCAAACGATTATTCGCTTTATTATGAGAACATAAAATACCTCGTTTCGCTTGTTGAAACGGAGGAAGTGATTGCAACATTCAATGGCTATGGCTCCTTCACAAATATGGTGAATTCGCTTAGAACTGACGGCGTGATTTCACCGAGCGCGACCTTTGTTAATGCTTATGAATTCTTGTTTATGAAATACTTTAATATGGCAAACACAAGGGTGAATAGTTATAGTTACACGATTAACGGCGAACTCGTGGAATATGACGGCTATAACGAATTTATGACCTACCGAAATTGGACTTACACCGACTACCTCTCTCACTACGACCAAACCGTTTACTATTCCGCTGAGGGAATTGATGGCGACGATAGGTTCGACATTGAAAACGAGGACGAGGTGCTTGGTTTTAGCGAGGAAAGGTTAACTCGCGCCAGTGTTCTTAAAAACCTCTTCTTGTTAAGTTATGATGTGAACAACAAAATCTCTTCAAAAGTGCTTTATGGCGATGACGGCGCTTCAATTTATAACCCTTCTCAGTTCACGCTGACAAGCGAAACGGCGGTGAATGTCAACAGCGATGTTTACATTTCTGGCATCGAAGTTGTGTCGCCAATGGAAATGCGCGCGAACGGCTCGTATGAGGTTAGGGCATATCTTAAAGTTGCTGACGGTGCGGTGGCGGAAAACTATAATCTCACAGCCATCACGGTGGGCGGTGAAGGGATGTATTATGTTTCCTTCCCTAATGCATATATGCTTTTGCAAATCTTAAGGCTAGATAACAACGCTTACCTTAAAGCCGAGTTTTATAGCGACTTAGCTGAAGAGGTTGAGGTGAACTATATCGACGAAACAAGGCAAGAGGAATTCTTCCACACCGACCGTTCGGTTTACTATCAACTCACAGAAGGTTCGAACATTTATATCGACCTTGACATCACAACCTCTAACACTGGTAATAAGGATGTGGACACGACTTACAATTTCTACACGCCAGAAAACCACTTCAATCTTTCCTATTATCAAGTGCTTATTGTCAGCGAGGGTGAGGACGGCGAGAGTAGAGGCACATATATCACCGAGAATGTCAACCTTCTTTTAAGCGAAGAATTTGTTTACTATATCTATTCAACGAAAGATGTGGCACAAATTTCCTTTAAGTCAACTTTGCTCACAAAGGTGGATGGCTATGTCAACCACGCCGACCTAAGCGAGGAATACTATGACGGACTCTTTAACGTCATCGGTTTCTCATATTCGCTTGACGGCATAACTGAGGAAACGGCGGATATGGAAACCGGCTTGCAAGACGGAAGATATTATGCCGAAGACGGCAGGCTCTTGTTTGAAGTTGTTGGAAACGGCACGGAATCGGCAACGATAGTCACCACGTCAGCAATCACCAGCATTGTTGTGCAAGCGCCGATTTACCTTGGCGACAGCATTCGTCTTATCGACTTTGCAAGGACCGAGGCGTTCGAATTTGACGGCGACGGCGTGAGAGCGTCGGGCGAGTTTGTTATCGATTTAAGTGCTGACTCGAACGAAATTGAATATGTTGAAGGCGAGGTCACAAGAGTGTCGTATTACGCCACTTACAGCGACCTTGTTAAGGTCAACATTGACTATAATTTGCCGGTTGACAGCACTGAAACATCTCACTATATTCAACTTAATGCCGACACCGCGGAGGCAGTTAAATTGCCAAGCGCAAACTTCTTGGTGTGCGAGCGTCTTTCGTATACGCAACCAAGTGGCGCCGAAGTTGACTACACGGAAATTTTCACGGGCGCAAACGGCACGTATGCGGGAATAGGCGACAATAAATTCGCCGAAATCAACCTCAAAGCCTATTGGGGTATGGGCGACATTTCGGTAAGTTCGATGGACGCAACTTTCACGCAAAGTGTTGGCACGCTTGACAGTATTTACGCCTACAACACCTGTAACTATGGCGCTGAAACAAGTGAACTTTTCGACTATCTATACGAGATTGTTTTCACTGGGCAGGACGGCGAGAAAAATGAGGTTGTGGCACAATCGTCGAACTTCTATAGCCTCGCATACAGCCCAGAATTTGGCGGAACGCTGGAAGATAACGGCACATACATCGTTCGTTTCACGGTGTCGATGAAGGCGGAATATAGAGATATCCTTTCCGACCCTTCGAATTACAGTTTAACCAATGATGATGTCACCTTTGTTGTGGACTTAAAACCTATTGAAATCACCGGGGTGACTTTTGTGGGTGACGACGAGATTGTTTATGACGGCGCTGACCATATTAAATCGTTCACCTTAAAACTTGCCTACAAAATGTTTGACGCGGAAAGTTTAACCTATGGCGAAGTGAACTATGCTGACTTCACCTATGGGCAAGAGGGCAAATTTGTGGTTGGTGTCACCAAGAACGACAGCCCTGTGACGGAGATTAAAAATGTTGGCGAATATGTTGTTGGTTACACTTTGGACAATAATTTCTACTACACCAACGGCGATATTCAAAGCGAGTTTGCGGTCACCGTTCTTCCTTACACCATCAACTTACAGCAAGAGGATATCCGCCTCACCAAAAAGTTTAACACCACCGACACCGCGCTTTCTTACGCCAAGAGCGTCAACAGTGAGAATGTGACATTAAGTTTGAGTAGAGAAGCGGGCGAAGATATCGGCGAGTATGACCTATATTTAATAGATTTCACATCGTCTAGCCAAAGAGAAAACTATAAGGTTGTGTTTGGCGAAACCGTGCTTTATGATGGAAGTTTAAAGAACTTAACCACCGCTGTTGGCGTGTTTGAGATTGTGAAATCAGACACATTAAGGCTCTCTTGGGGCGGTAACTCAACGATTTCGGTGGAATATAACGAAACGGGTTACAGCCTTAAAATCGAGGACGGCGAAATTGTGGTTTATAACGGTCAAACAAGCAAAGATAACCGCTTGCTGACTGCTTACGACGTTTTAACAGGGCAAGTGGTGACGGGCAACTTCTCGCTTATTAAAGACCTATTAAATTATGACAATATCGTTTTGAACCTAGTCAACTCCTCAAGCGTTGAAACGGCGGTGAATAGCGCAACATATGAGGTTGTTGTTTCGGTGAAAGAGGGCGCCAAGATTGCCGACTATTACACCAACATCCTCTTTGCTGAGGGATATGTTTTTGAAATTCAGCCTCAAATAATCAACGTTGACGGATTTGAATTTAAAAAGGTGTATGACGGCACGAACAAGTTGAAACTTAAAACCGACGGTACAGTTGCTGGCGAGGACTATGAGGGCGTGTTCATCGACGCAACTTTCGCAACCTACCACGTGGGCGAGAATATAAGTGTCAGCCTTGTGGTTTCGGCAACCGAAGGATATGTTGCTGGCAACTACAGTTTGTCGTTTGTAACAGCAAGGGGTAGCATTTTAAAAAGGGATGCGATTTTGAATATTTCAGCAAAGTATGCTGACGGCAAAGATGCTTACACCTATGGCGAACTTTCTAAAACAAACCTTGCAAGCGAACTTTCGGTGACTCTCACTGATGAGGACGGCACAAATCTGCAAGATATGTTTGCTATTTCCAACTATTTAATCAACCTCGATTTAGAGGGCGCGCTTGTCAACAGGCTCGGCTACTTCTATCAAGGAACCTACTCGGTGAAAGTGGTGGATTCCACCTTTGGCGACTTCAACATTTTGGAAACAAACAGTGACACAGTGAAGATTTCGCCATATGAAATGGAGGTAACTCTTCCAGAAAACTATATCACCATAACAACTGTGGACGCGGTGACAACCTATGCCGACACGCAAACTTATGCAAAAACCAGCGACGTTTTGGAACTGACTTATATCCCAGTTGGGTTAACTCAAGATGCGCAAGGGGCGATTGGGCAGTATGACCTTAATTTGACGGGTGAAACGACCTTCCTTGATGGCAGTATCGTTGTCACGCTTACCGCCGAAGATTCCTTCCAAATTGTGGCGACGGACGAGATAATCTTCCTTAAATTTGATAATAAAAACCTTTTGAATTTAATGTATAATGGCTATGACTACTCGCTTTCAAACACCACCGAAAAGCTGACGATAGCAAGCACCAAGGTGTCGCCGATTGATGTTGGTTTCAGTTTGGTGCGAAAGACAAATCTCGGTGAGGAGGAGTATTCTGGGCAAATAACAAGCGTCACAATTTCGCTTGCAAGCGGATTTGCCTCGCTTAAAGATGCGGGCAGTTATAGGCTTGCCGTCACACTTGAAGCGGAGGGCGCAACAAACTTTGCCTTCTATGAAAACTATTACATCACAATCGAGGCGATTTCGGTGGACACCTCAAAACTCGACCTTGAAAAGACATATGACACCACAAACAGAAAGGATGACATCGACTTTGCTGAGCGGGTCAATGACGGCACAGTCAATGACGACGTCAGCATCTCGGCAATTTACGCTCAAAGTGCGGTGGGTGACGATATTGCTGTCACGCTTTACCTTAACGGCGCAAGCGCGAAGAACTATAGGTTTTTAAACGACACCAACTCCGCAGTGGGCAAAATAGTTAAGGCAAATGCTGAAATTAGCCTTGCAAAGAACAACTATGTTTACGGCGAAGTGGCAAGAGGTTCCGTTTTCAACTATATTGTCACATCAAGCGGAAAAGAGGTTTCAACAACGGAATATACGGTTGTTTCCACGATTGAAGATGGCGAATATTCACTTAATGACTACCTCGTTGTTGGAAGCGCTTATTCGCTAACTCTTCAAATTGAGAGCCATAACTACAACATAACACCAACAACTCTCACCTTTAACGTGACGCCATTCGAACTTAACTTCACCTTCACCACAAACGGCGTTTATCGCACAAGTTACGGCTCGGAAGAGAGTTTGGTGAGCACGTTTACGCGTGAGTATAACACAATCTATGGCGATGCCATTGATGTGACTTTCACAAGAAGCGCAGGCGTTGAGGTTGGCTACTACGAAATTCTTTCGGGTGACACTTTGGCGGAAAACTATGTTGTTACTTCCGTCAGCGACCAAAGCGGAAGCGGTGCATACAGAATCACGCCGTCAAATGAGAGATTTTACCTTCTCATTTCAAGTGCTGACAGCATAACTGCCGACGACACCGCGTGTGTGAATATGACTTTAACTTACGACGCACTTTCATATAACTCTTTCACCTTTGTTGTTAACGAAAATGCAAAAACCTATAAGATTGTGCTTTCCGACACCTTGGGCAACCGCGAAATTGAATACACTTTAAGTCTCTACACCTTCGACGGCAAAACTTTCACAAAGAGCAACGCCTTCGACGATTCGCTTTCGGCAAGCCTCTTCCTTCTTGGAAACACCGTGGCGAAAAATGTGGGCGACTATTCGGTTTACACAAGCAACGTGACCTCCACCAACTTCGATGTTGTGTTTGGAAAACCGAACACTCTTTCCTCCTATGTTCTTAAAGTGCTTCCAAAAGAACTTGAATTTAAGGAGAGCGAAATCTCCAAGGAATTTGATAACACCGATGCAATCTTCACTTACGATGACGCAGGCGAAGTTCTTAACGGCATAATCACTGGCGAACACGTTTCACTCACATTGACTTTAATGGATGACGATACTGTTGCAAGATATGCTGGCGAGGGCTACGAAGTTGTTGCCACACTCATAAACGGCGGAAACTATGCTGTCGCTGGTGAAATCACGGGCAAAATCACCAAGGCAAAAATTGGAATTATGCTTGCAGACACCACAATAACCTATGGTCAAACGCCTGAATTTAGCTATGAACTCGATTATGGCGACCTTGACCTACTCTATTATGACAAGAGCCAAATTTCGGCAGAGATTGAAGTTGTTAACGGCGTGTATTCCTCGTCAAACAACCTTAAAGCAAGCGAAAATGGCTATGCGCTCTCAGTCACCTTGAACTCGCGTGACTTTGAAATTGGCTACTATATAAATGCTGAGGGCGAGGAAAGCGAAAATCTCACCGCACGCTTATATGTAGACAGGCGTATGCTCAGCGTGAAAGAAACGGAAACTCCGCTTAAAGAAATTTTCACAAAACTCTATGACGGCACCGACGAGGCGGAGATTAAAGACATAAGCGGAAGCCTACTCTTTGGCGTGCAAGGGCTTGTTGAGGGCGATATTGTGAGCGTTGACAGCGCAAAATACGCTCAAATCTTGCCAGCAAGCGGTGTTGGTGTGGAGTTTACAATTTCCGGCACCGACGCTGACAACTACCTTTTCTCAACCTATTATGGTGGCGAGATTACGCCAATCACTCTAAACGTGACGTTCGATTATAACGCGGACGGCGACACCGTCACGCCAAATGTCAGCGCTGAGAAGATTTTGGATAAGTTAAACTATCCTTTCCAAGCAACGAACTATCTCTCTTCGAACGCTTCGGGCGCGAAAAACCTCTTCCCGTCCTTGCTTACTGGGCGCACGGGCTTCACCTTTAACACGTGGACCATTAACCTGACGGCGCCAGAAAATACGCCTGAATGGACCTACCTTGGAGGCGTTCTTGCAAGGCTGGCGCTTGATTATATCCAAGAAGGAGAAGTCTACAAAGTCTATGTTGGCAACAATGCTCAAACCATTGCCTTCTTAGACGAATTACTCTCAAACGAAGAGGACCTCTTTAAACTATACGAAAGCGAAGAGAGCGCTCGCGTCACCTTCACGGCTGACTGGATTGGCAATGAGTATCTCTTCATCGTCAATATGCAGGATAAAGACGGAAATAGCCTGGGGCTAAATTATGACGACTATGCCAACATCTCCATCAACGGCACGGAAAACCTCTCTTCCACCGTGCAGGCGAGAATTGCGCACGGCGAAAAGGCGGAGGTTAAGGTCACCCTTCAAAAGTTTATTGGAATCAGCGAAATTAAAATGGTGGACGACGAAGGGAAAGAGTATAACTTCGATACTAACGAGCCTAGTGGCGACACCGTCACGCTTACATTGAATGAGGTTACGGCGAATTTAACTGTCACACTTAAATTTGATTACGCCAGCGTTTCAGTCATCCTTGATTTAAGTGGCGCCACCGACGCAACGTTTGCTGACGAAAGGTTCTCTCCTTACACCGACAACTCTTACATCTACTCCACTTCTTGCGAGAACCTAATAAATGCAAACCTTCAAACATTGCCAGCGCTCACGCGTGGAGGCTATGAAGTTTCAGCATATATATTTGAGAATGATAGCGAAGTGAGCGCCAAAGATTTTGCAACTTCACTCATCCTAGATTACGCTCAAAAAGATGGCGATGGATATGTTGTTAAGTATGCGCCAAAGTTTAGTGAACTTAAAATTGCGGTGACGCTCGATTATGGTTATGACAACAAAACCGAAACCATTTATGTGCCATTCAATGGTAAATTCGCTGAAGCCGAGGACGGCGAAGGCAACCTTATTTGGGCAGAGGTTGAAACTCCAACAAGAGAAGGGCACGAATTCTTGGGCTGGACGGACGAAAATGACGTGGCGGTGACAGGCGAAAGCGTTATGGCAAACGAAAACGGCATCACGCTCACCGCTTCGTGGAAGGTTTTGCCAAACCAAGTTTATCTCAAACTTGACGAGCGCTTGTTTATCGCTTACACCTCTCTCCATTATGACTATCTCAAAGAAGAAGATAGCTATGTTTTCGACGAGATAAATTATGGCGAGGAGTTCACATTCACCTTGAGAGTGCTTGAAAATGTTGAAGGCTATGAGGTGGACGAAATTTACTATAACTTGACTGACGGCACTAAGGTTAACATCGACTTTGAAGAAAAGGACGGCAATGCAACGGTGACCTTCGAAATGCTGGCAAGTCCATCGCCAATATATATGTTTGCAACAAGCAGTGTCAGCCAAAATGATGTTTTAGTCAAGGGCGAAAACTTCACATTCAAGGTGGAACTTGACGGAGAAGAGGTGACAACTTCAAACAACAAATTCGAGGCGGACGCGGAAGATGTGTTCACGCTCACAGTCACTCTTGAAGAAGGATATGTTTTTGAAAGCATCGCAAGCGACAATGAGATAAGAATAGTGGAAATCTCAAGTGGCGAAACTGAGCGTAAGTTTGAAATTTCAGGCATCACAAGCGACACCGTTATCACAATCGAAACCAAAAAACGAGAAAATAAGGTCACATTCAATTTTGACATACAAGATGCAGTCAGCCGTCTTTTGGTAAATGACAGCACCATTCAAACGGTTGC
>CALVOG010000010.1 GCA_944350265.1 uncultured Clostridia bacterium | reverse complement strand
CGAAGTGGTTTTTTAGGCTGTGATTAAGCGCCATAATGAACGACTTATACGATTCGTCGATGATAAGCCCAGTTTCGCCATAGCGAAGAGGAACATACACCGCCACTTTAAGTGCGCCAAGATGAGGTTTGGTTTTAACCTTGCCCGTTTTTGGGTCTTTTTGATATTCATACACGCCCGTCGCAAACGGAGAAACCTCCACCTCTTTCCACGTTTTGCCCTTGCTGTCTTTCCCGCTTATTACTGACGCCTTTTTAATGCTTTTTGCGCCGTCGCTGACCGATAAAGGCATACGAAGCACCCTTTCCTCTTCTTCCAAAACGAAATCGCTAACCTCGCCGTTAACTCCGCTTGGAGATTTAAGGTAGCGCTCAATTCTCCTCCTCTCTATCCTCAAGCCCCACAAGTTTTAAGTGCTTTTCTTCTTTTAACTTTCGCGCTCTTTCTTCGTGGTCACTTGAAATGATAACAAACTTTTCGGCTAAATCTTTAAAAAAACTTTTCATACCTTCTCCTTTTATTGCGTTCGCAGTTCTTGCTACTTACTTGTGTGTGTTCATTAATAACGCATTTACATTTTGCTTATTTATGTTTGCCTTGCATTATGTTGCGCTTTTCATATATAGTAACGCACTTAGTTTTTGCTTATACACTAGCACGCGCATTTAGTTTTTGCTACAACGCTCTTTTTTACGTTTAAGTGGCATCACTTCACACAGGCAAAATGCTTCCTATATACAACAACTTATTTTGCGCACTTTCACGCATCCACATTGCATCACGCTTTTTGCATACTGCACCACACTTTCGCCATAACTGCACCGCGCTTACATTACATATATATAATAAGTCTTTTTTCACCCTTTGTCAATAGGCAAGATAAAAAAAGTGAGGCCTCTTAGACCTCAACAATCGTTTCAACATACATCACAAGTTCGTTTGGCTTGCATTTTGAAAGATATTTTTCAAGTTTGGTTGGTTTGCTGTAATCAACTTCATACTTCTCAGCGTAAGAAAAATACGCCTTCAAAAGCCCTTGCGCGTAAAGATAAGCCTCCGAAAGATTGTCGCCATCGGTGTAGATATCAAGGTCTGGGAAGAAAACTTGATATTTCCCGTCCTCATCTCTAATGAAAATTGCTGGATAAAGATACTGATTTTTTTTCATATACTCCCTCGAAAAGATAATACTACATATATATGATATCATAAATTTTTTAAAAATCAAAATAAAATCGCATAAAAAATTTAAAATTTAAAAAATTAAGCGCATAAAAAGAAAAAATATTGCAAAACTGCAATATTTCTCGCGCAAATATCCTATCTATCCAAGCCCTTCTGCTTACTTTTATTCACTTGCTTATCAAGTTCAAAATTCTTCACCTTACTCTTAACATCTTCTGGCGCTATAATTGTCACATCCTCAAGTCCATATTTTAAATTAATCATAATTTACCTCCAATATTGATGTCGATATTAATATAGCATAAATTTCCCAAAATGTAAATACTTTTTAAGAAAATTTTTCAAATATTTTTTTGATAGTAAAACACAGCCAAATAGCCCAAAACGAAAACTAGGCGCTCTATCCTCGCCTGCGCATATATCTAAATCATCCTCTTAAAAAGAGCCTAACACGCCATATTGTCTCTACCGCAAGGACTGTTATCCGTTTGTCATTCTGAGCGGAGCGAAGAATCTCGTCGTAGGTGACGCTGTCACTTTTTAAGGTGTCGCGTGCTAGACTATATCGCTTAAACCGAAGGCTACCTGCTAACTTTGCCCGCGTATGTTTAATCATTCCTCTTAAAAATATGCATAACATAGCAAGCATTCGCTCAAAGTGGTGTTTTTAGAATTTTTGTAAGCAGTGCTACGACGAGATTCTTCGCTGGCGTCACTATCGCTCCTTGCTCAGAATGACAAATAACTGTCCTGCCTAACGGGATAGCCAATATTACGTGTTAAGCGATACAGTGTGGTTACAATATTAACCCATAACGCAAAGACAGCAGTTGATTAGCCCTTGGTATAAAACCACGTGAGATGTTTTATGAGGTAGACATACTATGGCGATTAAAAAAGTTGGATTGATTTTATCACACTCCAACTCTTTTCGTTATTTAAGAATTAAGCCGTTTAACCTCTTCAATAAGCGCCTCTAATTTGGAATTTATCTCAGCGATTTTGCTTTCACTTTCCTTGCCCTTTGCCTTTTCAGCCTCCGATTGCAGTTTTTCAATCTCTTTGGTTATCTCTTCACGCCTTTGGCTGTCATCGTTAAAGTTTGCCTCTTCCAAATTTTTAATTGCAACCTCGAACTCCTTGTTCAAATTATCGCGCATTTCGCTCAACTTGTTGCGTTGTTCGGTTATCTTCTTGTTGATTTCTTCAAGGTCCTTATTTCCGCTCTCGCTCTTCTTTGGGCGTCCGCGTTTTTTCGCCTCGGTTTTTGTAGGTGTTGTGGTTTTTCTTGGTCTACCTGGTTTTTTAGGCTCTTTTTTAGCGGTTGAATCCGCTGGTTTCTTAGGTCTCCCCGGTTTCTTCTTTTCCTTAACCTCGGTTTCCTTAGTTGTTTTTCTTGGTCTACCACGCGTGCCTTTTGGCTTCTTTTCAGTTTCTTTCACAATTTTTCGTGGTCTGCCCGCCTTTTTCTTTGGTTCAACCGGCACCAACTCAAACTTCACTTCCTCCATTTGAGCTTGAGGCTCAGCATTTTCCACCTTGACCTCTTCAGTTTTTTCGCCCTCTTGGGCAGGAGTTTCTGGCGATTTATAGTCCTTCTTAGCCCCGCTGTTTTTCACCTCAATGTCGCTGTCGATGTTCTCAATAACATTTTCGGCAACATTATAAACATCATCCTTTTCGGAAACGTCGTTGACAAAATCGAAAGCATCCAAACTGTCAAGGTCGATAACCTTTTTCTCTTCCGCCTCCTTGGCAACCTTTTCCTCTTTTCTTATGAAGTTACCTTCGGCGTCATAAACATTGCCCTCGGTGTCGTGGAAGAAGCCGTCCTTGTCGTAATAAGTGCCGTTGTCATAAACAAAATTGCCGTTTTCGTCATACTTGCCACTCGGTTGCTCCGCCGTGGAACCGTCATACTCGCCTTGTGGCGTGTTTTTAAGTTTAATTTCAAGTTTTGCGATTTGTTCTTGCTGTTCGTCATTCGTCTTTTTAAGGTTAAGAAGGCGCTCGCTAAACGCGGTTGTCACCACTTTTTCGGCGCTTACGCAGAAGTTGTTAAAGAAGGTTTGATATTCTCCAAGCATAATCTCTTCAACATTTTTCTTGCTTTCGTCAAGTTCCTTTTGATGGCGATTAATCTCTTCTTCAAGTTCGTTCTTTTCCAGCAAATACCTTGCACGTTGTTGTTCAAACTCTTGCTCCAACTGCTCTTGCTTGGCAATTTCTTGCATTTGCTGTTTTCTTAGATAGTTACTTTCAATACGATTGGTGGTTTCCTCTTGTTGTTGCAAAAGCCTGTCCACATTTTCTTTCGACGCTTGCAATTTGTTTTGGTAATCTTTTTGGATATTGTCGAAGTTCTTTTTTCGGGTGTCTAACTCACTTTCAAGTTGAGCGATTTTAACCAACATTTTTTCCTTCTTTTTAAGGTAAATTTCGCTCTCTTTCATCGCCCTATCTAAAACCACCGAGCCATTGACGCCCACCGATGAAAAGTCGTATTTTTCATACTCAACATCTTTCTCTTTGGCTTTATTGAACTCCTCGCGCTCTCTTCTTGCTTTGAAATCCAAAAATTCGCGCAGAACTGGTTGCCCCTTTTCGATTTCTTGCGGAGTGAAGAGGATTTGATAGTCGATATACGACGGCAAATCAACGCACGCATTATCCATAAATCTTCCAAAGAGGGAAACGTTTTGATATATCGAATTCAAAAGCGCATTTTTTCTTGCGCGAAGGTAGATGGAAAAAATTAAATTCAAAAGATAAATGAAGGCAATAATTAAAACTGCGCTTGCGAACACATCGGCGGTCATCACGTTACCCGCTGGGTCTAAGACCACGAAAAACACGGTCATAATAATCGCCCAAGCAACGCTTATTATGTTCAAATTTTTGATGTTCGAATTATAGGACGAAGTTTTCAAAGGCTTGTCGACCAAATTCTCGGACGAAAGATAGGTTGACGGCGCACCCTCTCTAAAAAGTATGTATTGTTGCCAAAAATAGCAAAGCCTTTTCGGTCCCTTTGCTTTAAGCATATCGTTAAATTCGCGTATGTTTTCTTCCGTTATCATTTTGCGCTCAAAAAGCCAGTAGTTCAACTTGTTCAAACTTCTGTTGAGGCACGCTTCATAGGAAAACGCTGATTTAACAAGGAAAAAGATGATGATAAGCGCTTCCACTGCAATGGCGACAGCGAATAAAACATCCTCCGTGATTTTTGGAGCAATTTGACCCAAAAAGTCAATTATGCCTGTTACGACATCCAATTTCATAGGAAAACCCCTCCTTTGACACTCTTAGTATAGCACAACAAAAAAATAAATACTAACAATTTTCAATAATTTTTTAAATATTTTTTATATTTTTTTTATAATTTTTATTTTTCCTATATATTTTTTCATATTTTTATCATAAATTCGCCCGAAAAATATTTCAAAAAAATCGCTTAATCGCCGTTAATTTCGATTAGTTCGGTGGTTTTTAAATTTAATAAAAACATTTTTTCGATTTTTTTATTAAGTCCTTTTTCAATGGCGTTTTTATATAATATTAATTGCGTTTTATATCTATTTATCAAATTAAATTTATTCGATGAGGAATATTTATAATCAATTAGCACCGCTTTTTCGCCATTAATAACAAATAGGTCAACAACGCCTTGCACCAAAATTTCATCATTGACAACAGACTTTTTAATCAAATTTTTAAGAGTGTCTTTCATAACAAATTCCTGCTCTTTGAAAACATCCCCGCATTTTGTGAAAGGTTTTAATATTTGAATATTTTTAAAGAGAAGGTTTTTGTCTATCTTATTTTCAACCTCTTTAAGCGACAAGTTGAAATATTTTTCAAGGTCGCCTTCGCAATTTATTTCGTTGAAATCTATGCATTTAAGCGCAAGGTGATAGGCATTTCCAACCTCCACTGCATCCAGCGAGATTGGCATAATATTCGACGGCAAAAACACCTCGTTCTCTTCATATTTTTTTGTCAATGAGGTGACGGAGTTTTTGTAAGCAATGTTCTCTTCATTCTTAAAACGATAGGAAAAATTCAAATATTCTCGTAGTTTTTCTTCCACTTTTTCGTCGGCATATCCAAAAGGCTCGCCCTCTTTTTTTATGGTGAAATCATCAACTCCAGTCACAAGGTTAAAACTCACTGCGCCTTTTTCTAGGTGTTCTTCGCTTAAAAATTTATCTATTTCCTCCCTTGAAAGCGTTGCGAAGATATAGTCAAAATAGGTGTCAAAATTAATTGAATATGGGTTCTTATACTCACCAATTATGTATAGACGATTTTTGGCGCGTGTGAGGGCAACATAGAAGATGAACATTTCCTCTTCAAACTGCTTTTTTTGCGAAATATATTTAATTGCCAAAAGTTTGACGGTTTTTTCTTCAACTCCGTCCACATACCGCCTCACGGCAATACCCAAATTTTCATCCATCGCAATCGGCGAAGAGGAGGACTTTTTCAAACTTTTCCCCGCGCCAATCAAAATGACGACAGGATATTCAAGTCCCTTCGTGCCGTGGATTGTGGAAAGAAGAATGGCGTTTTCTCCGCCCGAAATCTCGCCGTCTAAAACATCAACATTTTCAAAATACGAGATGAGAGAAGGCAAGTCAAAATTAAAAGTTGAACTTTCAATTTCCTCCAAAAACTTTTGCACCGAAAAGCGTAGGTTGCCCTTTTGGTTTATATAGGAATAGTAATTTGTGGCGTCAAAAAGCATTTCGAAGGCGCGACGATATCCAAAAACCTCGCCATTCATTTTAAAAGTTGAAATCATTTCGAAAACTTCAGCGTAATTTTCCTTAACCGCCTCAAAAAGCGAAACATTCTTCTTTTTCAGCCTGTAAATTTCGTTTACGTCAAGGCGGACAAAATTACTCATAAGTATCGACAAAAGCGCCACCTCATCATTTTTGCATAGTGCAACCTTTAAGAGGTTTAAAAGAATTTGAATTTCTGGCGAACTTAAAAGTTTTTTCTTTTTGCTCGACATAACCGGAAAGCCTTTTTCGCGCAAAAACTCGTCAAGCCTCTCATAGAACGGCGTGCGCCCGCGCGAGAGAATGGCGATGTCTTTATACTCACACTTACGATAGTCACCAATTTCGGGGTCATAAATTTTCGACATTAGCGCCTCTTCAACGCGCACCAAAACCACCATAAGTTCCTTTTCGAAGTCGCCACCCTCAAGTGGGGCTTCCTTAACCGAGTAAATCTCCTTAGCCTCTTCTCTTTCAATTTCGTCCTTAACAACAACGTCAACCGTCACCGAGCCGTCGTCTTTAAAGTCCTTTTTGCCGTCGAGCATAGCGGTTTTTTTATAGTCAATCCCCGCGCTTTCTGTGGTCATCGAATCTTTGAAAATGTCGTTTATAAAGTCCAAAATCTTACGGCTCGTGCGGAAATTTGACTTTAAATAAAGCGCCTCGTCCTCATCATTTAGCGTAAATTCTTTAACATCTTTAAGAAAAATCGAACTCGACGCAAGGCGGAAGCCATAGATTCCCTGTTTGGCGTCACCAACCGCCACGAAGTGCGAATTTTTCGCCACACTTTTAACAATGCGCTCCTGCAAAAAGTTGGTGTCTTGGTATTCATCTATGAACACAAATTCAAACTTGTCGCTGAATAGTTCGTTTGCGATAAGCGAAAGCATATTCTGCTCCAAATCGGAGAAATCTAAAACATTTTTTTGCTTTTTAAGCGCCGAATAGTTTTGCAAAAATTCTAAATATAGAGCGATAAGTTGTTTTTCTAATTCCGCTTTTTTCTCTTCTTCTTCCTTTTCTTTTGTCAGTGAAAGCGCTTTAATCTCGTCAAAAACATCCCTTAAGTCTTTTTTTATCTCATTTAAGAGCGCCACATTCTCTTCGCCTATTAAGTTCTTACTTGGCAAGCGCGGAAAATCATATTCTTTCAAGAATTCCGCCTTTCCAAGAAGCGAGGTGTTCAAAAGTTTATCCACGCAAAAATCGAAATCGATATGCGCGCTTTGAAGGCGTTTTTTTGCCCGAAACACCACCTTATGAACAGCATCACTCACAATCTTTTCCGCCTCATCAAAGATGGCGATTTGGTTGTTTATGATATTTTCAAAAAAACTCTTTTTGTCAGCAACTGACTCGCCCATTTTCCCTATATCCAAAATTAGTTCAAAAAGTTGCTTTTCGCCAAAAGTTTGAAAAAGGTCGAAAAATTCATCTTGTTTTTTCCACTTTTTTAAGCAGTTAAAGAACGCTTCGCCTTTGAGTTTTAAAGATAAATTTTCATCCGCCAGAGTGAAATTTTCATTGAGTTTTAAAATGTTAGCGTATTTTTTTAAGGAATGCTCGCAATAGGAGTGGATTGTGGAGATATTTGAAACCGACAAATCATCAATTTGCCTCAAAATGAAGTCGCTTGGATTTTCAATCTCTTTAAGGTTTTTAAGAAGCCTCTCCTTCATTTCAATCGAGGCATTTTTTGTGAAGGTCAAAATTAAAAGTTTTTTAATTGGCACTTTCTTTTCGGCAATAAGTTTGGTGATGAGTTTTATTAAAATATACGTCTTTCCGCTTCCTGCCGAAGCCGAAACAATGAGGTTTTTTTTGTTAAATTTAAGAACGCTCGTTTGCTCTTCAATTTCCATTAGAATCGACCTCCCTTTTTCTTCCTTACGCCGTCACCATCGAACTTGCAAACCGATTTAAACTTGCACCACTCACACTCGCCTTCAAGTGGTTTTGGCATAATGTAGCCCTCCTCGATTTCCTCGATTGCCTTTTTTGAAACCTTCTCTGCGTAGTCAAAATATTCCCAAAAACCGTCCACGAATTTGCCGTATTTAAAGAGGAATTCTTGTTTTTTGTTCTCCTTTTTTCTCTCCGCACCCAAAATGTTCGAGCGGAACTTCTCCTCATCAAGGCGCCAGTCGCTCGCAAGCACGATTTCGTTATCTTTAAGCGTGACGCCATTTAAAATTTTTTGCGCTTCCCCCGCCTTTTTTAATTTTGCTTTTGCGTCGAAATAATATAATCCCGCTGGACTTTTTCTCAGTTTTTCGCCTGCCACCTTGCCATATAAGAAAAGTTGAAGTTTCCTTCCAAAATATAGGTCCTTCAAAACGCCGTCAACCGTGCCTGTTTTATAGTCGATAATGCGAAAATAATCTTTATAAACATCCACCCTGTCGATAAAGCCAACAAACCTTTTGTCGCCTATCTTTCCCTCCACTTTTTCTTCCACTTTTGTCGGCACAAATTCGCTTTGTTTCTGTTCGTAAACAAGGGTGTTTAAAAGCGCCACACATTCCTTTTTAAGTGCATACCTAAGCGCATCTTCATCGCCAAAGTGTTTATCAAAAAGAGGATTAAAATTTTCATTAAGAAACGCCAAAATTTCGCTTTCATTTAAGGTTTTAATCTTAAAATTATGTTTTTCAATAAAAATCTTCAAAAGTTCGTGCTTAAAGGTTCCAATCTTGCGCTTATCCTCTTTCGCCTTTTCCTTTTCTTTGATTCTAAGAGTGTAGGAAAGAAAATGGCGGAACGGGCAAGCAAAATAACTTTCAAGTTGCGACGCGGAAATCTTTTCGCCAAGTGGATTTGTGGATAAGTGGTCGTAAGAATAGGTGAAAATTCCCTTCGTTGCCACCGCGCGCGCCGAGCCTAAAAGTTTCGCGCTTAAATTACCCTCTAACTTTCTTAAATTTTCCTCTGCAACAACTTCATTCGCTAAGTGAAAAGAAAGCAAGCGAATTTTATTTTCCTCGGTTAAATCGGCACGATTAAAAAGAGTGAGCGTTTCAAAAAAGTCCACCTTGCCAAAAACTTTAATTAAATCTTCCACAAAGCCCGCCTTTTTGGCGCCATTCCCAAGCGGAGTTATAACATAAAGCATCTTTTCGGCGTGCCCGAGAACCTCAAAAAGTTTCAGCCTGTTGCGCCTATTTATCACCCTAATTTCTGGCTCAATTCGTTTAAGATAGTTAAGGCGCGCAAGTTCCTCGTCGGTCAAAATTCCGTTATCCTTTTCCGTGCGTGGCAAAAGTGAGGCAGTTGCCCCCAAAATGAAAAGGACCTTTGAGTCGGCAAAGTAACTTTTGGTGGCGTCGCCAACGAACACCGCGTCGATATATGACGGCACGGTTTCCACCTTTATACCAACAAAAATTGTGGATATGAGGGTTTTAAAGTCGTCAAAAGTGAGGTGCAGTTTCCTTGAATTTAGGTCATTCAAAATCTTTTCGATATACAAAATTGCCTGCTCATTTTCGCTTTGTTTTTGTAAGTCTAAACCCTTTATCTTCTCAAAATTTTGCTTTATAACAGCGAGAATTTTAAGCGAAATCTCGGCATATTCACAAATATCCGCTTCCGCCTTAAACTCACTTAAAATGTCGAAAATATAATCGAGCGCACTTGAATTATTTTTAAAAGTTTGGACGTCGTCGATATCGTAATAATCCACCATTTTCAAAAGTTCTTCCGCGTTTTCCACCTCAATAAGTGACGAGGAAAGAAGATAGGAAATGGCGTCCTTATTGATATGTGTGCGCATTGAAAGCACCCTTGTAAAAAACTTACTGACCATAAGTTCATTAAGTGAGAGGGTGTAGTCAGCGTAAAGCGGAATTTGGTATTTCGAAAAGAGTTTTCTTATCCTTTCAAAATAGCCCTCCTCTGGCACCGCAATCGAAAAATCCTTATACCGCGCCCCATTATGAACCTCAAAAGAAATCTTTTTTGCCACAAATTCAATTTCCTCGTCAATATCCGCCGTGACAACATTCAAAAAATAGTTTGAAGAGAGTTTTTCGGTTTTCAGCGCAAAAACATTCTCTAAAACTGCCCGCTTTTCGGTCGGTAAATTCGCCTTTCGCTCCTCAACCTTCACCATAACGCCTTTTTCACGCGCAAGTGCCAACATCTTCTCGGTGGTGTCGGTTTCGTAAATATATGCATTATATGGCGAGGTTGGCTTAGCAATGCCAATCGTCACACTCTTCACCTTGGAAGAAAGCGCGCAAATAAAAGAGAAAATCTTCTTTGAAAAGGAGTCGAAGTTGACGAAGTAGAGATTATAATTTTTCAAATCGAAAAATTCGCTTTTATCAAGGAAGAAATCGAGGAGTTTCGTTAAGTCCAACTTGTCTTTTAAGAGGTTTAAATATTCCTCATAAATTAACCTCAAATCTTTCATCTTTTTTGACAGCACAACATCGTCGCACTCTTTGATATCTTCTGGCTCAATCTCGCAGTTTGCAAACTCTTTCAAAATCTCCAAAATATTTATGGCAAATTCAATGCCGTAGTTTTTAAAATAGGAAAATTTATCCTCACACTTTTTTATCGCCTCAAAAGTAAACAAAATCTCATCCAGCCCGCTTATTCTCTCAAACGGAATGTTATGTTCGCGTAAAAGTTTGCTTGCAAGGCGCGAAATTCCCACCACTGAAATGTTGAACGTTGCCTTTATGCCCAAAACATCAAACACCAAACTTTCCGCTTGCATAGAAAAACTATCTGGCACCACCACCAAATTCTTTTCTTTTAAATTTTTGTAGTCAATTTCCTTCAACACCTCTTTGGTTGCCTCGTAAAGAGTGATTGAGGAAATAAATTTCATATTCATAGAGGTATTCTAGCATAAAAAGAGAGATTTTTCAATTAAATTTCTTACTTTCTATCTCTTTAATCTGCACCTTTAAAATGTCAGCACGCTTAATGGAGTAGTTTGAAAAAATCATAATGGCAAGCGTTATCGCCACACTACTCCCAAAAAAGACAATCTTGCCAAGCCCCGCTTGCACAGAGAGCGCTTGAAGTGGCATCGTTGAGTCGAAGTGAATTAAATCGAGTAGCACGCCGATAACTAAAAGTGTAATAGAATTTGTGAAGTTGTATGTGAAAGTGTAGTAGCCCGTATAGCGCCCCGCGTTGTTTTCTTTGGTCTTAAACTGCTCCATCGTCACCACATCGGCATACATTGAGTGTGGAAGAGAGTAAAGCGCGCCCGACCCCACTCCGCATACAAAAATGCACGGCAAAACAAAAAAGAAGATGGTGTCCGCCGTGGTGTAAGTGCGAAAGAGGAAGGTGACACTTGTGAGCGCGATTCCAACAAGTAAAAGGCACAGCGCGAAGATAAGCGTTTGCTTTTTGTCGTATTTTTTCACCAAATTCACCCAAATTAATTGCGAAAAAATCGCCCCGCCAAAGAGGCAAATCATAATCACCGAAATTTGTGTGGACGAAAAGTGATAGCAAAATGTGAAAAGATGCATCCCCACCGACGTAATGAATATGGATGCGATAAGCGACACCGAATAACCGAGCGTGACAATGCGAAAATCCTTCTTTTTAAGCGTTTCAAAGTAGCCACCGATTATCTTTTTGAAGCCGTGTTTTTGAGTGGAATCAATGACGCCCTTGTCGTAATTCGGCATTGAAAGCACCCTCTTTCGCGTGCCGAAAATGGAAATAAGCCCACTCACCACAACAAGCAAAGAATTAACAAGCGCAATGTTCACATAGCCCGACTTATCAAACTGCGTCTGCACGCCCACATTGGACGGCATAAAAATATACATCAAAACGCTTGGCATAATAAGCCCGAGAATGTAGAAAACCGATTTAAAACTTTGCATCTTTGTTTGGTCGTTGTAATCTGGCGCAATGTCGATGCAAAGCGCTGAATACGGCGTGGCAAAAAAGGTGTTGAAGGTCTCTTGTAAGAGTAAAAACATAACAAGCCAAACAACCGCAAGCCCTGAGCCCTTCTTCGCAGGGCAACTCCACAAAAGCACATTGCAAATCGCAAGCGAAAACGACGCAATCAGCATATATAAAAGGCGCCTGCCGAAAAATCTGTTTTTGGTGCGGTCGGAAAGATAGCCGATTATTGGGTCGGACACTCCATCCCAAAGCGAAGTGAGTGCAATCATTGCGCCCACCAAAGCGCCCTGCAAACCCATCACACTTGTGGCGAAAAACATAATAAAAGAGTTGACAGTTTGTCCCATACTGCCATAACCTAAATTGCCAACCCCATAGCATAACTTTGTCCAAAATGAAAGTTTCTTCTTTTCCACAAAATATCATATGAGAAAAGGTGAAAACTTATTAAAAATTCTCACAAAAGTGGTATTTTCCGAGATTTTGAAAGTACGACGAGATTCTTCGCTGGCGTCACTAGCGTTCCTTGCTCAGAATGACATTTAGCGGTGCCACCTTACGGTTAAGCATCGTTGTAATCACACGTCAACCGTCAGCAAAACACGCCTAAACCCAGAACACATCACACATCCAAGCGTGCTTGGTCATTCTGAGCGAAGCGAAGGTGGCATTGCCACTTTTTAATGTGTCTCGTGTTAAACTTTATTGTTTAAACCGAAGGCTGCTCACTCTAATCACCGCCCGCGAACGTCTAATCTATCCTCTAAAAAAACATATTTTTGTAAGAAAAACACGGCTAAACCCAGAACACATCACACATCCAAGCGCTTAGTTACTTTAAAGCAAAATAAAAGTATGCACACAAAGGCAGTAGCCCCGCCTATTCCTCAGCGCGCGCTTCCGCTTCCTTTTTCTTCCGCTTTTCTTCCAACTTTTTCTTGCGTTCTTCCTTTTTATCAACTATTGGCGCGGTCACCAGCGTTTGTGCGATTTCAAACCTATTTTTCATCACAGGCACAAGTTCCTTGCAGTAACGCTCAATCACCGCCTCAATATGCTCTCTTTCACGCTCATAGTCAGGGTCATCTTCCATTTCGAGCGAAAAAATGCGCTTAACACCCTTTCTGCCGGTGCGCATATCTCTTATCGCCAAGGTTTCGAACGACACAACAACCTCATACCCCGTTCCGCTGACGATTTTATACTTGTTTCCGCCCACCGCAATTTTGATGTATGGAAAGCAATGCTTGACAACGTCCACCAAATTTATTGTGAAAACATTGTTGAAGATGTTGTTAACAGCGTCGGCAATCTGCACAGGGAAATCGCTTGGATTATCCTCTCTCTCGCATTCGCCAAGGAAAGATTTTTTCTCGTGCAGTTGAAAACTGTCAGTTAAGTTGTTTATGCGAACCAGCGAAAAATATGCGCGCTTTGGCGTCAATTTCTTCCTTAAAATAAGCCCAACACCTGTGAGAAGTTTTTTGTCGGTGTCATAAACCACCTCCTCCTCGTTCACCGTGCCGTCAGCAACAATGCTGTAAAAGCCCAAATTGTTGCGCAACTTACGAATGGACGAGCGCTCGTTGTCGATTATGATGTAATAATTTTTCCTTATCATTTCATACTTGGTCGGTTTTCCTTTATCTGGTAAAAGCATAACACCTCCTAAAATTATCTTTGCCTATGCAAGAAAGCAAAGTTGACGCGCGAAAATAATCATATAGTTATATTGTAAACAAAATATGAAAAAAAAGCAAATGAATAATTAAAAATAAATTTGGCAAATATTTATGCGAGGTGAATTATGGATTTTAATGAAAGCGTAACAAAAATAAATTTGGCAAGAAGTTTCTCCGCCGAGTGCCAAGCGGGTGCGCGCTATCAATTTGTCAGCAAAATGGCGCTCGCAGATGACCAAAAATTTCTTTCAGACACTATGAAAACTTTGGCAAAAAACGAAATGGCACACGCTAAACTTTTCTATGACTATATCGTTGAAAAAGGAAGCGCAAAAAATATCGGCATTGAGGCGGGCTTCCCCTTTGAAACCGCAGAACTTAAATTTTCGTTAAAGAATGAGGCTGAAAATGAATTTGCCGAAGCAAAAAATATCTATCCAACTTTTGCGAAGGTCGCCGAGGATGAGGGCTTTTTGGATATCTCAAAATCTTTTTTAATGGTTGCGCGCGTGGAGGAAACACACCACAAAATGCTTGCCTACCTTCACAAACTCTATAAAAGCCACACGATGTATAAGCGCCAAAAACCTGAGAAGTGGAAATGCTCCAACTGCGGATATGTTGAGATTGCTAAGGAAAGTTATAAACACTGCCCACTTTGTCACTTACCCGAGGGCTATGTCATCATTGATTTAGAGCATATCGACGAGACGGACGAACTTGAAAATTAATGATAAAATTTTTAATAGTTAAAACCCTTAAAACATAGTTTAAATAAAAATCTGAAAGAGGCTTAAATTTAGATGAGAGTTATATTTTAAAAATACTCAAATTTAAGATAATAAAAGATTGCTTGAATATTGATAAAAGTAAAATTTTTAGAAACACAGAGATGACTAAAAACACCAAAAAATTAAAACATAAAACAATCGAAAATAAGCAAAAAAACAAAAAAATTAAAAAATATCACCAAAAATGCGAAAAAATATTAAAAAAACATTAAAAAAACATTAAAAAATAAAAATTATATTAAAAAATGGCAAAAAAATATTTAATTAAAATTTATTAAAACGCAATAAAAATGTTAAATTTATATTAGTAAATTAAGCGAAATATTGCCCAAAACTGGGCTTTTTACCTAACCAAAAGCCGTTTTAATAAAAAATCAACGTGGAATTAATTAAAATTAACATAAGTGGTAAATATAATAAAAATAAAAAAAATTAAAAAAATCATAAAAAATTAGCAAAAAACATAAAAAAATTGATAAAAAACGTGAAAAAATGCATTTTTTTCGCATTTTTTTTATTTTTGCAAACTTTGTGATGTTAAAATTTTATTGCCACAAAATTTTAATAAATTCCAACGAATTTAGCGTGCCTTGCCCGCCATCACAGTTTGAATAAACATCAGTCTCACCCTTGCAAGCAACTTCCGATAATATAGACTCTATGATGTTAAAATTTAAGCAAGTTAAATTTTAAATTTGCTAAATGCAGAATACACAGTAAATTGTGTGCATCACATAGTGTGTTTAAACATCAGCCTCACTCAAATGCGAACTTTCGTCGCGCTTGGTTCGGATTCCGTCAATACGAATTAATTCTCGTTGATTTTTTTGAAATAATACCACCAAAATTTTGCGCGCATTTCGTCATCATCGCACATAATCTGCACATTAAAATTTTCGCAAGTGGTTTCCCCTTTTTTATTTACCAAAACCTCTCCACCTTCCAACATATCAACAAAACTTAAAAGTCTACGAGCCACTCCATTTGCACTGTCAAAAATTTTAACATTTGGGTGAATTTCCTTAATAAGGTTTGCAACGGAAAGGTAATGCGTGCAACCAAGCACAAGCGCTTTAAAATCGTCCGTCAATTTCTTTTCTAAATATGGCGAAAGGGTTTCAATGTTCTCCAAATTTTCATCGATTAGCGACGCCAAATCTTTTAAAACAAGAAAGTTGATTTCATTCTTATGTTTCAAAAAAAGTTTATTATTTTCAGTTGTGGTTTTGGTTGCAACAAGCAAAATATCCTTGGCTGGAAACTCAGCAAGCGCTGGCTTTATTGCTGGCACCGTGCCGATGAAGATGACATTTTTTCTAAGGTCGCGCATCTCGTCAATAACCGTGGCGGTCAGCGTGTTGCAAGCAAAAATCACAATATCAAACTTGAAAAAACTTTCAATTAAATTAAGGTTTTTTTCGGTTATTTTAATAAGTTCGCTCTTAGACTTTTCGCCATACGGCAAATTAAAATGGTCGCAAAAAAGAAGGTAGTTGCAACGCGGACACACCCTCACACACTCACAAAGTATGTTCACGCCTCCCGCCCCACTGTCAACTAACAGCACATTAATCATATACTTACATATGATTTTTCGCAAAATTTAACCACTCCCGCCGAAACCGTAAATTTAATAACCACCTAAAACTTAATCGAAAAAACATAACTTAATAATTGGCTTTCCAAAAAAAATTCGAAAAATTTGCTTATGTATTAAAAAATATCAACTTAAATAAATTAACCTGCAAGCGAAAATAATGATTAAATAAAAAATTAAAAATATGGATGAAAAGTAAAAACAGTAAATGTCAAACTCTAAAAACTAGCAATAAATGCAATGTAACTATTTCAAATGTATGTGAAAATGATAATAAAAAACAACCAAAGTGATGGTTGTCTTAAATGTTGGTCGAGGTGGCGGGGCTCGAACCCACGGCCTCACGGTCCCGAACCGTGCGCGCTACCAACTGCGCTACACCTCGAAAGAGAAACTATCTTCCCCTTTTATCTCTGCCTTCTAACGACATTTCAACAAGCAATCTATTAGTTTTATCTATATCCCGCTCTTTTCCAAAATCAACCTCTCTAAGATATGCTTTAAAGCGTTCGCCGTTATGATATGGCAATATTATATTGTTCACATCGTAATTTCTTATAATCTTATTAAATGTCGGGTCAACAAGCACCCACTCTTCGTTATAAAAACATTCGCAAAAGAAATGACCCTTATAATTTTTGATGTTGTTGTCTAAACTAAACTCGTCTAAAAAATGCTTATCGGCAGTTTCCAATATGCTGGTTGGAACCCCTATTTGCCGTGCCATCGTGGCAAATACAAGAGCATAGTCGGCACAGCCTGTCGTAAACTTACTCTTCCAAATCTCTTTAGCCGTCCGACGAAATTTGTTTTCGTCTCTAATCTTTTGATTTTCAGCATATTTCAAATGATTGTCAATATAACCAATTAAACTTTCAAGTTCAGTGCGGTGTGCCGAATTCACTTTTTGGTCGGATTGAATTTTTCGAAAGACAACTATATCGCGCAAAAATGGCTTTGTCATTTCGCCACTCGCTAAATATTTTTTAACATCACTGGTTGTGTTTAACTTTTCCATAATCTTCTCCACACAAAAGACACTAATATTATAGCACAAAATTTTTTAAATTCAAAATAAAAGTAAAAAAGTTTAAAATTCCTTTAAATTAATTATGGACATTTGATTTTGCTGTGTTTATTGATTTTATTAGAAGTGCTTTTATTTCTTCACACTCTTTAATCAATATGTCTAATTTTTCTATGCCGTAACCCACCCTCTCAATCAATCGCAACCAATATAAACTTTCAGAACATTCCTTTAAAGCGATGTGAAGTTTTGAAATAAAATCAGCCTTAGAATTTCCATAGGTTGCCTCGTTAAGATTTGCACCTATGCTAGTCGCTGACCGAATAAGTTGTTTCGCAATGGTGTTATCCTTTTTAAGTAGTAAAAAGTTTTCATAAAATTTAACTATATCCGCAGCAAATTGCAATGCCTTCTTATGTAATACGCTTTCTTTCATAATAATCACCTAATATATTATACAATAGAAAAATTAATTCCACAACTTTTATTTCTTCTTTCTTATTTTTTATTTCAAAAATAATCCGTTTTAAGAAAAAATATGAATGAAAAAAGAAAAAATAAGAGTACCAAACAAAAATATTTAACCACGAAAGCGCGAAAACAAACGAAAAAGCGATACTTTTCGAACTTGTTTCGAAAATGAGCAAAAGTGCAGTTTGTATTTCTCTCTTATCTCAAAATCAAAACCACTTTAAGTTGCGACCAACTCGCCAACGAAGTGCGAGTTGCGTTTGGTCGCAAAGAAAAATTTTAAACGTAAGAGCGTCGCTTTTCGAGTTTACTCGAAAACAAGCAAAAGTGCAAAAATTTTTCTTGGAGCGGATAATGGGAGTCGGACCCACCTCTCAGGCTTGGGAAGCCCGCATACTACCGATGTACTATATCCGCATATTTCGCTTGTTTTATTTTTGCTCAATATTTTTTATTGCTTTTTAATACAAACTATGTGATGTTGAAATTTTGTTGACACAAAATTTTAATAAATTCTAACAAATTTAGCGTGCTTTTCATCACAGTTTGAATAAACATCAGTCTCACTCAAATGCGACTTCGCCGCGCTTGGTTCGACTTCCGATAATATAAACTATGTAATGTTGAAATTTTGTTGACACAAAATTTTAATAAATTCTAACAAATTTAGCGTGCTTTTCATCACAGTTTGAATGAACATCAGCCTCTCAAAAATGCAACCTCGTCGCGCTTAGTTCGGTTAAAACGTTTAATTTTTCTTAAAGACCTCTAATTTTTTCTTAAAGAAATACCTCTTTTTTCTTAAAGAAATACCTCTTTTTTCTTAAAGAAATACCTTTGTTTTCTCCTAAAAACATACCTCAAGAAATACCTCAAGAAATACCTCGGCGGAAGTGGCGTGCCACGCACGCGAAAACAAAGTTTTCAAAATTTTTATTGCATAAAAATTTTACTTCCGCCCCTCTTAGGTTATTCTTGGATATTCGGCGGGGTAACAATCGGCCCGACCGCTGAATTTATGGTGATTTCGGTGATGAGGTTTGAAATATATCCAAGCGCAATCTTCACAGGCTGGCTGTTTCGAATGTAACCTTTTGGGTCTTCAAGGCGCGAGAATTCAATCGAATCAACAGGGATATCCACCGTCATTGTGACCGACAATTTCAAAAGGCTGTTAGGCGAAACGCGCAAACTTCTTGTCAGCGTCACGCGAACGACCTCCTCGGTCAACTTTTTTACGTCGATGACGTCCTCTGGTTTTATGTTGACCATAACGCCATTTTGTGGATTATTCAACTTCTCATACACAATTTTTTCCAGCATTGGCTTAACCAAATGAGGTTTAATAACTCTTTCTTCCATAGACACTCCTAAAATTGCTATGGTTATTGTAGCACAATCCAAAAAAAATTACAAGCGTTTAGCGAAGGTTTGAAAATATTTTTTCGTTATGCTTAACCGACGGGTGGTTTGGTTTGAGGCGTTTTGCGCGGACGTGATATTTAAGTGCATTCTTAAAATCGCCTCTATTATAATAGATTACCGAAAGATTGATGGACGGCACGAAGTCATAGAAATCCACAAGCACAAACCCGCCTTTTTTAACATTAAAATCACATTTTAACGCTAAAAGATAGTAAAATTCCGCCAAATCATAGCGCTTTTCGTCCATAAAAATATTGGCAAGAGCACACAAAATTTCAGCGCGCGGGCGGTCGAAGAGGAAACTTTTAAGCAAACTTTCCTTTGCGTTCAACTTGTCGCCGAGCGCCAAAAAGCACTGCGAAAGATTGAGCGTTGCCTCAATTTTATTTTCCACCCACGCGTCATTTCGCGCCAAGAATTTTAAAAATTCCTCAATACCCTTTTCGTATTTCGCGTTATAATATAGTTCGCGAGCATAGTAAAACATCGCCCGCGCGGAGAGGTTTTCGCCAAGTTTAAGCCGATTTTCATATATTTTAAGGTTGCGGTCACCTCGCGGAGTGTCGCTTTTGAAGTGGTAGATGTCGATGTTTTTATGCACCCCAACGCCGTGCGGAACAATCACCTCGTGCACGGGTTCCACCCACAAAAACGAGCCGTCGTTTTTTAGTATTCGCTCTCGCTCAAACACGAAAGTGGGCTTATATTTTTCGTCAAATGCGGTGACGTATCTTAAAAACGCCACATCGAAATTTGGCTCTTCCGTTTTGAAAGTTTTAAGTTCTTTGATGTCCTTTTCAAAGATGAAATCGTCGGCATCAAGCCACATATTGTAATCACACGTCGATTTTGAAAAAGCAAAATTTCGTGCCTTAGAAAAATCGTCGCACCACGCAAAATCATAGATTTTCGAGGTAAATTTTTGAGCTATTTCCTTGGTTTTATCAGTCGAGCCTGTGTCGACCACAACAATCTCATCAGCAAATTTTTGTGCGCATTTAAGCACACGCTCCAAAACTTTTTCCTCATTTTTAACAATTAAACAAACTGAAAGTGTGAACATATTAACAAAATATGTTGAACGCTTAAATATAGTAACACGAAATTTGAAAATTTGTTTTATCTTCCTAATCTTTTATAAATTGACAAGTTGGCAAAAAAGCGGTATAATTTCCGTATGAAAATTTGCAATATTTGCCCGCGCCACTGCCGTGTTGACCGAAAAAATGAGAGCGGTTTTTGTGGCGAAAAAGAGGAAATACGAATCGCCAAAGTCATCGACAATTTTATGTGGGAAGAGCCTTGCTTCACCACGAAAAAAGGAGTTGTGGCGATATTTTTTTCGGGCTGTAATTTAAAATGCTCCTACTGCCAAAATCACGAGATTTCGTCTGGCGGTGTTGGCGAAATTTACAGCACTGAAAACTTCATTTCACTACTTAAAGAGAAGGAAAAAACGGCGGATTACTTCGACTTTATCACCCCTTCACACTTCACTTCGGCAATTTTAAAAGCGCTTGAAAAATACACGCCAAAGGTGCCAATCATATGGAACTCTTCTGCCTATGAGAGCGTTGAGGAATTGAAAAAATTGGATAAATATATTTCCGTCTATCTTTTAGACTTCAAATACGCCGACAACAATTTAGGCGCCCGCCTCAGCCACGTTAAAAACTACTTTGAAATCGCCCAAAAAGTTGTGGAATTTTGCGCGAAAAAAGCGGATGTCTTTAAGGGTGAATATATGCAAAGCGGACTTATTATCCGCCACTTAGTTTTGCCAGGAGAAGTGAAGAATTCACTTGCCGTTTTAGATTTTTTAAAGAAAAATCACAGCAATCGCCACCTTAGTTTAATGTCGCAATTCACGCCCACTTTAAAAAGCCCGATAAAACGAAAACTGACGGCGCTTGAATACAAAATTGTTGCAAAACATTTCTTGGATAATTTCGAAAAGGGCTATTTGCAGGACTTTGACAGCGCCAGCGATGCGTTCATCCCAAAGTTTAATTAAAAAACGAAGCACAATCTAAATGTGTGAGGTGTTTGGTCTATTTATCTGCATTTTGCTAGCAACAAGAGGACGATTAGACATACGCGGGCGGATGCTACGACGAGATTCTTCGCTTCGCTCAGAATGACATTTAACTGCTCTGTCTTTGGGAAAAGCAATACTGCGCGTTAAATATTTTTACGAGGATAGAACGGGCGGTAAATTAGCCTTCTATGCAAGCGACGCAGTCTAATATGCGACACATTAAAAAGTGGCATTGCCACCGACGAGATTCTTCGCTTCGCTCAGACTGACCAGGCGCGCTTGGATGGTTATGTGTCTCGTATTTAGGCATAACTTGCTAACATAAAGAGGACAATTTAGATATACGCGGGTATGACAACTAGGGCGATAGTCCTTGCGGTATAAACTAAACATCGCGCTAGGCGTTATTGGGAATTAATGATAAAGCCTGGCACACAACACATCGAAAAGTGCACCGACGAATTTTCTTAAAAATTCCAGTTGTCGATTTCGGCAAGAAGTGCCTCGCGCTCGTTCGGCAATTTCCCGTCGAAAACCTTGCTTAAAAGGTCATTTAAAATTCTATCATAACTGCGCTCGTCAATCTTTGGGAAGTTTTTTGCGATATCCTCCCTGCCCACTTTCAGGTCGCTGGTGCGAATGGTAAGCCCATAGCGAATGATATACTTATAGAAAAACATATACTTCGATGTTAAATGCTTACTTTTTTTCGATAAAAGCGGAAAAATGACATTGACATCGTCGAAATACCTAAAAAAATACTCCTTGTTTTTCATTTTTTCAAGCGCGCTGTAATAACCTGCGATATACACAAAAATCTTTTGCGCCTTACCTTGCGAAAACCCGCAATTTTTCAAAAATTCCACCAAAAAGGTTTCAAGGCACTCCGGCTTTACCGTGTCAACGATGTCGATAAGTAGCCCAAGCATACGGTCATCCGCCCGCTTCACCATTTTATACTTAACCTTCTTAATCGGCAAGCCAAAATACTGCCAAACGCTCAGTTTATTCAAAAGTTTTAGCGCATTCGTGTTGTCGCCCTTAATTTCCTTATAGCGCATATCGCAATACACAATCTTTTCAAGTTCTCCATAACGACGCGACGGCGACAAATCAGCGATATTCTTTCCCATTAGAAAGGCGCTTTTAAGCGTCTTTTTTTCAATTTTAAGGTTGAGTTCGCCAACAAGCCTAACCATTCTCAAAATGCGCTCTCCGTCATTTTTCAGCACCTCTTCTGGCGAGCCAATACAGCGAAGAATACGCTCTTTTGCGTCCACCACGCCCTGGTAAAAATCGACAATCTCATCCTTTGCAATGTTGTAGTATATGGCATTGATTGTGAAATCTCTTCTTTTGGCGTCCTCGGCGATATTGGAAGTGCGCTCCACCCTCACTGGGCAGTGCTTGCCGTTCTCGCCGTAATAGTCCTTGCGAAAAGAGGTGAATTCATAACTCTCCGCTCCCTTTTGAATGGTGATTGAGTTATACATCGAATTTTTCACCTTCACCTTATAACCGTTTGCCTTCAAAATGTCGGTTATCTCGTCAACGTCAACGTCGCTTGCTAGGTCAATATCTCCGCCCTTTATCCCCATTATGGAGTTACGAACATAACCTCCCACAACAAACAAATCTGTTGGGAAAATTTTGGCGAGCCTAATCAAATTTGCCGACACCGGAATAAACATAAATCCTCCATTACGCAAGTTAGTTTTAACTTTTTCAAATTTAACACTTTTGCCTTCAACTTCAAAACATAAGTATTTTAATTCTTTATCTTCAAAATATATATAAATATTAAAATAAAATAAACTAAAAGTCAACAAAATTGCTTTAATAATTGACAAATTTGGTAAAAATCACTATATTTAATAGTGATGAGAAAGAAATTTAAAACAAAAAAACAAAAACAAAAAGAAGAGGTGCCTGTTGTTCGCTATCAAACCGATGTTGAACACGGTCTTTCCGAGGAACAAATTGCCGAGCGCAAGGAACATAAACTTGTCAACGACACAAAGATTAAAACTTCGAGTTCCTATCTTTCCATTGTTTGCAAAAATATCTTCACCTTTTTTAACTGCATTTGGCTTATTATTGCCATCGCGCTTATCTGCGTGAAAGCGTGGGGAGATTTACTTTTCCTCTTTGTGGTGATTGCAAACACGGCAATTTCGATAATCCAAGAAATCAAATCGAAGAAGATTGTGGAAAAATTGTCGCTTGTCAGCGCGCCAAAAGTGAAAGTGATAAGAACAGGGCTTTTGCAAGAGGTTAAAGGCGACGATTTGTTACTTGACGACATAGTGATACTCGAAAATGGCAATCAAATACCCGCCGACTGCATCATTGTGAGCGGTAATGCCGAGGCAAACGAAAGCCTTTTGACGGGCGAAAGTAATTCAATCAAGAAAAATATTGGTGACGTTTTGCTTGCCGGCTCTTTTTTGGTGTCTGGGCAGTGCTATGCGCGCGTTGATAAGGTGGGTAAAGAAAATTACATTCAAACGGTTGCTGAGCGCACTAAGGACTTCAAACCGCAAACCTCCAACCTGTTTAAAGACTTAAATAACCTCATCAAGGTGATTATTCTCATACTCATCCCCGTTGGCGTTCTCACTTTCTTTAAAGAGCAAATTTTGCTAAGCCAAACCATCACCGAGTCCATCACAAACACCAGTGGCGCGGTGACGGGAATGATACCTGCTGGGATGTATCTTTTAATCACGGTCGGGCTGTCGGTGGGCGTCATTAAACTTGGCAGAAAAAAGACCCTCGTCAAAAACCCATACTCCATTGAAATGCTTGCGCGCGCAAATGTGTTATGCCTTGATAAAACCGGCACGATAACCGATGGCACAATGAATGTGGTGGAGGTTCTTCCGTTCGACATTAAAAAGGCAAAACTAGACGAGATTATGAAGGTCGTCCTTCAACACCAAAAAACAATGAATGCCACAAGCGTTGCTCTTCTCAGCCACTTTGGCAAAGACACCGAAAGTGTGGTCAAGGAAGTTGTGGAGTTTTCCTCACAAAGAAAATATAGCGCCACCACCTTCAAAAATAATAAAACCTATTTCCTCGGCGCACCAACCTTTCTTCACTGCCCGATTAGCGCCGAGCAAAAGAAATTGATGACGGAAAATATGGAGAAGGGCTATCGCGTTATTGGGCTTTGCGAGTCCGCAGGCGCATATGACGAGAAAATTGCGGGAAAAAATGGCAAACTTATCGCCCTTTTTGTCCTTGAGGACCACATACGCAAAGACGCGGTGGAAACCATCGATTGGTTTAAGAAAAACAATGTTAATGTGAAGATAATCTCTGGCGATGACGCCATCACCGTGTCAAAAATTGCTATGCGCGTTGGCGTGGAGGGCTATGATAAATATGTTTCGCTTGAAAATGTTTCCTTGCAGGAAGTGGCACAACTTGCCGATAAGTTCACAGTGTTTGGCAGAGTTACGCCTGAGCAAAAGCATATCCTTGTTAAAACCCTTAAAACCCAGGGCAACACCGTGGCGATGACGGGCGACGGCGTGAACGACACGTTGGCGCTGAAGGAAGCGGATTGCTCGATTGCAATGGCGGACGGGAGCGAAGTTGCACGAAATATCTCACACGTGGTGCTTTTGGAGAGCAGTTTTTCGGCGCTTCCAAGCGTTGTTAGAGAAGGAAGGCAAATTGTGAACAACGTGCAAAAATCCTCCGTTCTTTACCTTATGAAAACCCTCTTCACCATTATGCTTTGCATCACCACACTTGTCCTTCAAATTTCCTATCCGTTCACCCCAAGAAATTTACTTTTACTTGAAATGTTTGTGATTGGTTTACCGTCGTTTATCCTAACTTTCCAACCTAACAGCGACATCATCCGCGGTAATTTCATCCCGCAAGTGCTTAAAAAATCGATTCCGTGCGCCCTCATTCTTTTCATCAACATTTTGATTGTTGTGCTTCTTAAAGAAAACACACCAACTTTAAGCGATGACGAATTCACCTCGCTTGCCACCCTTTTGGTGACGCTGACCGGCTTTGTCAACCTTGTGTGGACGTGTTGGCCTCTTAACCTTTTACGGGCAATTTGTGTTGGGCTTTCCGCCGTGCTTATTGCAAGCGTGCTTGCGGGAATGAGTAAGTTTTTCAAAATAAACGCCTACACCCCGCCTGTTGTCATCACCCTTCTTGCCATCCTTCTTGCAACCATTCTCATAATTGTGCTTGCGTTCTATGTTAAAGAGTGGTATCTCAAAAAGAAATACGGGCTAACTCCAAACGAAAAGGGCATTATCGAGGTGCCGACCGACGAACAGACAGGTGAAACCGGCTTTGACAAGAAGTTCAACAAACTGCTGGAAAGTTTTGGGCGTAAAAAGAAAAAAGACGGCATAACCAAAATGAACGAAGAAGAGGTGGAAGAATTGCTTGAAAGCCTCAAAGCAAGTGGAAAAGCACACCTTGAGGACGAAGCAAACGAGTTCACCGACCGCTTGCAAAAAAAATACAAAATCTAAACACCACATTTCATAATAAACTTAGCAGACCACCAACACATCATTTGTGCGGTGGTTTTTTAATTTTCTTTTTAAATCGTTTTGAAAAGACAAGCAAGTTATGTTAAAATGAACTAAAATTGATAAGGCTAATTTATAAATTCAACGATGTAATAAAGAAAAAACTCGACAAAAATGAATTGAACGATGAAAACTTCGAAAGGATAATAACCATACTAAAAGAAAACTAAAATTTGCCAACAACTATTCATCTTAACCTATTACATTGTGATTATAATACAGCTCATACCGAAAGGCGATACCATTAAATGTCATTCTGAGCGGAGCGAAGAATGGTCGTAGGTGACGCTGTCACTTTCTAAGGTGCCTCGTGTTAAACTCTATTGCTTAAACCGAAGGCTGGCTACTCCAATCACCGCCCGCGGACGTCGAACACATCCTCCTATTGCTAGAAAAACACGGCTAAACCCAAAACACATCACACATCCAAGCGCGCTTGGTCATTCTGAGGCAACGCCGAAGAATCTCGTCGTAGGTGACGCTGTCACTTTCTAAGGTGCCTCGTGTTAAGCTTTATTGTTCAAACCGAAGGCTGGCTACTCTAATCACCGCCCGCGAACGTCTAATCTTTTCTCTTTCAAGCGCTCGCGAACGTCTATAATCTTTCCTCTTTTTGTTAGCAAAATATAGTTAAACCCAAAACGCCTCACGCATTCAAGCGCGTGGACCTATTGGGAATAAAAAAAGTTGCAATGGACGATTACAACTTTTTTATTTTCAAATAAATTGCGTTTTGTTCTCTCTAAAAGTCGAAAGGATTGGACGATTTAAGCACTTTTTTGTTGCGCTCTTTAATGCTGTAAAATACCTTTTCCCTGTCGAGGCTCTTCATCATTCCCACGCCCGGATTTGCATCATTACGGTGGAAGAATGGCGTTTCAAAGTCTGGCGTCAATTCCACCTTAACAGGCTGACTGCGGTAAAGTTTTGCAATAATCGTTCCAAACGGCAGTTGCCCAAGTTCATACGCCGTGATAAGTGGACGCGTGGTTCTTTGCACCGATGTGCTTTTTGAGGACGACGATTGCTCCTGCTTTTCGCCCTTACTTTTGCTTTCGCTGGTTTCTTCATACATAAGTTGCACTTCACCGCAACGCTTAGAGAAGTCCTCACGCGTGTTTTGGTCGTCAGTACCAATGAAGATTTGCGTGTTGCAGTTACCTTTAATCGTCTCCGCTGCGTCCTTGCCATACTTCGTTTCCAACTGTGTGTAGGACTGAATGGCGAGTTCATAGATGATATTTCTCGAACGCGAAACGGTTATCATACTGTCAAACTTTGGAATAGGTGGAAGGTTACCAAACTCATCAAGGATGAAATAGCAGTGACGTGGCAATTTTTTTGACACAAGCGTATTCGTTTTATCCACAAGGCGCTTATAAAGTTGGCTGATACAGATGTTTGCAAGCCCGTAGCGCTCTTCCTTATCGTCTGGGATGACAATGTATAAAACGGTTGGCTTGTCGGTGAAAGTGGAAAAGTCGAGGTCGCTTTCGCTGGTTAGATATGAAATGCCGACGTCTTGCATAAAGGAAACTTTACCACTCAGCACCGAAAAGTATGACTTTGCCGTGTTTGGCGAGGTGTTCACCACGTTTGCCGTGAGTTGTGGCACCTCACTTTTCGCTTCATCTCTGCCTTGGAGAAGGTATTTTTTCAGCGTTTCGAATGGATTGTCAGGGTCCGGGTCTTTATACATCGCAATTTTATAGAGGTTATAGAAATTGAATTTCTCTCTCGTCATACCGAGTTCTGGGTTTTCGCTATCTTCAAGCATTGCAAGCGTCACGCCGTAAAGAAAGTCCTTGGCGCCCTCTTCCCACGTTGGGTCCGGCGCATTACTTTTCGGGCAAATTGTTGCCACAACATCTTTAAGTTCGCCATACGCTTGGTCTTTTAAAACCTCTTCCGTGCTTCGAACGGCAATCTTAAGTTGTTCAAGGTCTGGGTAGGCAATGCCATTAAAACCATACCACTCATTACCATACTTTTCGCCTGGAATAGGTTTAAAGCCCGAGCGCTCTGGCGATGCGCCATTGGTGCATTTTTTAATGTTGTTTTTGCAATTAAGCGCCTCTTGATAGACGTCATAGGCGTGTTGCATAGGGTTCCAGCGCGAAGAGGTGAATGGGTCGCGGAGGTCGTATTTATAAACTCTATAACCTTCCTCTTTTAGAATGTTTGACGTTAGCTGATAAAGTTCGCCCTTTGGGTCGGAAATCACCATATCGGGCTTTTCGCCAGAATGCCCAAGAATCCTAATTGTTGGAATAATCATCAAATGCGATTTACCAGAAGCAGTGGCACCGATGACCATTGCGTGGTATTCGTCTTTCATACTGATATTATACTTCCCGTTTCTCAGCGAATTTTGAAAGACCAAGCCGGTTTTCTTCACCATAGGCAGTTGCGACCAAGTGGTGTTGATGGAGCCATAAACGCCTTTTCCTATATCATCAGGTCCAAGCATTTTTGCATTGAACGCAAGGTCCATTTCCACGCCCTGCGCAGTTTTGCCGACAGTCTTGCCAACCGATTTATCCTCGGTTTTTTTTGTCCACTTCATAAAAAAATACGCACATCCAGCAAAGGCGCCCACACCAAGCCCTATCCACGCATACGACGACGTCAGCGCCAACATAAAATCTTGCTCATCGGCGGTGAAGTAATTAAGCGCCACGCCAACAGCATACCCGATTAAAGTTAAAATAAGCAAAATCAACAAATTGCCAGCAAACGAAGATTTTTTCTTTTCAGCCATACCCACCTCAATCAATCATATTTATAACTATTTTAATAAATATCCATAAAAAAATCAAACAAAATTAAGGAAATTAAAGTAAAATAAAAAAAATAAAAGAAGCGAACCCCGAAGGATTCGCCCCAAAATATCTTTTTCGTTCAATTCAAGGTTGAATTTTTAGTTGTGAATAACGCTGTGCAAAAACGTTCTCACAAACCAGAACACCCTAAAGCGTAAAGGAAATTATCTTACTCTTTCGTCGTCTTTACTCGTCGCGCTTGGAGTTGTCATCATTACGCGCCCGTCACCAATGAGAGCAAGCCTTGCATCCACCTTATCCTCATTTGACAAGAGGTTTGTAACGGTGTATTCTTCCACTTTTCCGCCCTCACCCGTGTGAAGTCCTGGTGCTGGGCCAAGCGAACATTCGCCGTTAGAAATTGCTTGTATTGCGCAGTAGATAATTTTTTGCTGAGTTGTGGTTTGAGTTGTGGTTGAATAAACATCCGTTCCAGCGTGAGTGATATTCAAGTCCTCGGCTCCAACGCTCGCGAATTCAGCGGAGTAGTAAGCCTTGCCGTCGTCGCCCTTATTGGACTCAATATTATAGAACAACTTCAAACTGTTGCCGTAAGTTTCACCAAAGTAGTCGTAAAGTTTCGACTCCTTCTTTGACTCAAGGTTAAGTTTTGCAACTGGCGCGTATTCAACCACTTTGAAGAAATCTTCAGCGGAAGTTTTTTCTTCTTCTTTAACTACATCACTGGGTTCTTTATCATTAGCAACTTCACCATCGTTTTCCGCGTCTTTTTTGTTTTCCACTTCTTCTGCCTTGTCGAAAGCGTCTAAGATTGCCGCCTCAACACCAGAAGTGTTGTTAACCTCAACGTAATAATCCTCGCCATTGCTGAAAGACGTTTTAATGAGTTCGCCATTGTCCGCTAAAGCGTATACAATTCCGCTGTTGGTTGCGTTATCGTAGTTCACGCTGATGATGTCAACGTCTTTATTAAGAAGTGCGCCCAAGGTTTCATCCAACTGCCCGTCAGCAAGGTTATAGGTGATTTCCTCTTCAGGCTCCACGCTAACCAAGTTTTCGCTTGCAATGTAGGCATCTTGGAAGGCTCTTGTGTAACTTTTTGCTGCTCCCACAGCCTCATCCTCGGTCATACCAAGGCTTTCAAGCGCCTTAACAAAGCTGTTCCTATCTGTGGTGCTGTTTGGATACACAACATTATTCAAATCCACCTTAACGCCGTGTTCCTTAATCTCTTGCCCAGCCATAGCGCCGAGTGCCCAGTATGCGCCCTTAATGCCATCAATTGTGTAATCTGTGCCAAACCAATTGGTCACCGCAAGATTTGCTCCTCTATCTTTTACATTTTGAAGGTCCGTTTGCATATCGTAGCCATATGTTTCTGCATTCTCGCCCATAAAGAGCTCTGCCATATTGCTTGGACGGCTAGTGTCAATCACCACATTATCCAACGTATTCTCCACAACATAGTTAAAGAGAGTTGGTTCTGCCGAATTTGTCATCGAGTTTAAATCACTTAATGGCACTGCCTCGCCTTGATTTTCCTCTTGGTTCTTATCTTCTTCAGCGCTTGTCTTAAGTTGTGTGGAGATATAAGTTCTTCCGGCGTTCTCAGTAATTTTTTGCACATCTCTTCTGTTTGCCGCATCCACACCATAGCCGTGCCCTTGCGAGCCAACAGCGATAAAAATCCCAATGGCGATACTACCAAGCGTTAGAACATCTCTAGTCATTTTTAAAATGGATGTTTTTTGGAAACTTGGTCGCTTCCACCCTCTACCTCTTTTCCCAGCTTTTTCAATCGCCCTAGCACTTTTAGCTTCAGGAGAGTTGTATACTTTTTTAGCCTCAGCATACTTTCTGTCTTGGTCTTGCTTCTCTTCTTCGGACATTTCCTTGTCTTTTGATTTTTCAGGCTTTTTTAAATACTTCTCGTTTTCAAAATATTTATTTCTTTGTTCATCTGCCGCCTTTGCAAGTTCATCCGAAATATGCAAACGCTGTTCTTTATCTGCACTGTAGAACGCATTAGCAAAAGCCCTTTCTTCGGTTGGTGGCGCCATATCAGCTGCCGAAAAAGCCATACAAAATGCTCTAAGTTGCTTGTTCCCTTTCACTGATGTTCCAACAACACTTAAGGTTCGGCTATGAGACAATTTTCCATTCTCCAACCCGTTTTCATATACCTCAAGCACTGGAGTATAGTCTCCACTTATATAACTAAAGCCTGCCTTTTTAATCTTAAAGTAATTGACGTTATTTTCTATATCTTCTGGTTTTTCTGGCTCAGGTGTCTTTTTATAGTCAAATCGAGCGTAGTAGTCAATATTTTCGCCCTCTTTCTTAACAGCATAAATGCGCAACTTTCTATTATAAATGCCGGCATTATTAAGAGTTGAAATTTCGTTCTCTAATTTCCTATTTCGCAAAACTTGGCTTTTTCGCTCTTTACCGCTAACGTTTTCATCACTATTACCACTAAGTAACTCGTTCTTGTTTCTAATTTTTGCGTCAATCTTAGCGTTATATCTTTCCTTTCTCGCTTCGTTTTTCCCAATATTCGAAAGCCTACGTGCTTGAAAGTTTGGGGTTAATTTTGATTTCTCAACAATAGCAAGCGACTGCTCACCAAACTCCCAACACCCAAAAACGCCACTCTCACTTTGAGAAGGATTAAAAATTGGAAGGTTTTCTCTTTCGACCGGTTTTGGACAAGCCTTAACAGGTTCTTTTTGTTTAACTGGAACTAGTGCAACTCCACGCTCGGCAGGACTTCGTGTATCTTTATTCGGTTTTCCAACTTCCATAGCATCTTTTGGAAGCTTAGAATCCGCTGGTTCTTGGCTTTCGATTGGCACTCCCCACGTATTAGGAACAGCACCGCTCTCAGCCTCACTACTCTCACCATCAAATTTCTTTATTTTTGCAGTAGGCATTTTCTTATTGCTATTTTGTTTGTAGTTCTCAATAGACTTGTCAATAGCATTCAAAATTAGGCTAGCATTTTTTTTGAATACCTCTTCATCATAAGTGCTGTCTCTACTAATAAGAATTCTAGGGCCGTTATTTCTATATTGCCCAAAAATAGTCTCTGACAAACTTTCCCCTTTCTCCACTTTCTTTCCAATTAGAGTAACACCATTGTCGCCTGCATCAGGATTTTTAACATAGCTACTTGCCACATAGTAGGCAAAATCTCTAGTGTCTCCGTTATAAGTTGACACAATTACTTTGCCTCTCAATTTTTCATCTTCGTAACTATCCGGGACTAATACGGCTGTAACACTCGACGTTCCAACAACCACAACATCATCCTTCTTCTCACCTAACGCCCCAGCCGCTTCCTTAACCCTATCATAAAAACTTTTCGCCATAAAACACAAACCTCCTGTTTTTGTTGTTTATATTATAATATAAAACGCCGTCGCTGTCAATACCTTTTCTAAAAAAAGATAGGGTGTTCTGAAAGTATTGTATAACTAAAAAGATGAGGTATGTCAAAAACATTAAAAGCATTAAAACCTCGCTCTATAGAATAAACAAGTTGAAAACATCACATTAAGAGAGTGGTTGAAAGAATATAGTGTTGCAAAGTATTGCATAACTAAAAAGATAGGGTGTGTTAAAAAACTAAAAAATAATATTTCATTATGAAACCGCTTGGAAGAATAAGGTGAAGGCTTAAAATTAAATTCAAAAATAATATCTTCGCAAAATTATGTAATAAAAAACCTATGCGCGCTCATTTTTGAGGCACATAGGGTTTTCGTTTTGTGAGATTATTACTTCCTCTTCTTCTTTTTGCTTGTTATGCTTGTTGCAAACGCGCATCCTGCTGAGAACAAGCCAAACACAGGCATAAGGATGATTGACCAGTAAACTGGTTTAAGCCCTGCGCCAATTGTTGCGCCGAACAAATCGCTACTGAAACTGTTGTCGTTGCACATAACAATCACTGAAATCATATACATCAGCGCTGACACAAAAAGTGCGATTGCCAAGATTTTGAAAAGTAATGTTGTGATTGTGGAAAGCGATTTGAGTTTTCCAAGGTCAACAATAAATTTCAAAATGCCAACAACAACCATCGCGCAAGCAACGATAGCGGTGATGATGAGCATAGCCTTCATAAAATCGGTTCCGCTTTCATAGAAATCGAAGCCCGAACTTTCGGTTGAGCCACCAAGACTTCCAATGCTCGCGCCGAACGACACGTTTGGCACTGCCAAGAACACGATAACAAGCCCTGCAAAAATGGCAGAGACAAGAGTGAAAATGGCATTTTTTGTTGATTCTTTCATTTTTCCTCCTTTTAACAGAAATATTATCGCAAATAAATTAAAATTTGTCAAAAGATTTTAAGAAAAATTTTAAAAACAAACAATAACACCCTTTTCAAGCGCATAGTAACTTGTCAGTGCGCGCATTGGTATGATTTTGATGTTGCTGTTGCCTGTTATCTTTTCGATGTGGTATTTAAGTTCATTTGCCTCATCTTCAGCGTAGCAGTGGCTTATTATTATCTTCCTCGTTTTATCGCCACTTAAAACTTCGTTAATCATTTCGGCGAGTTTGGAAAAGAGGTGTTTACTGCCAATTATTTTTTTGATGATTTTAATTTCGCCGTCCACTGCCTTGCAAATCGGCTTTAACGAAATCGCGCTCGCCACAAGCCCTGCAATTTTACTCATCCTGCCGTTATTGACAAGGTTGTCAAAGCGTTGAAGCACAAAAAAGAGGGTGAGGCTATCTCTATACTTTTCAATCTCCGCAACTATGGCGTCAAACCCCATTCCGCTTCCTATAAGTTCAACAAGTTTATCGACCAAAAGTATCTCCGTGCCAGACACCGCTTTCGAGTCGATGACGTGAACGTGACTTCTTTCGCTGAAATCATTTTTGGCAACCAGCGCGCTGTTATAGCACCCCGAAAGTTTGCTTGTTATGGTGACAACAAAGGTGTAGTCCGCCTTTGAAAATTCCTCCCTAAACGCTTCGGGCGATGGGCAAGCACTGCCACTTTTCACTTTTGGCGTTTTTAAGTTTCGAAGCATACCCTCGATGTCAACTCCGCCTTCGTCAACATACTCCTTGTCGCCAACATTAATGGTAAGTGGCACAATTTTAAGCCCAATTCCCGTGCCTTCAAGGTAATTTTTGTCTATATCCGAACAACTATCTACAATGATTTGATATTTCATTTATTAACTCCTTTTTTAACATTTTTTCTCGATTTTTTATGTTTTTTTTGATTTTTCCTTAATTTTTTTATGATTTTTCCTAAGTTTTTTGCTTTTCTCTAATTTCCACGGTTTATTTAATTTTTTATGCGGTTTTTCTTATTCTAATATTTTTATTATCTGTTTCCACTCGTTTTTTGCTATTTTTATTGCGTTTTTTAACAATTTTTCGGTTCAATTTTTATGTTTTTCTTCCAACTTGTCAATATCCAAAATAACAAGTTCCATTTCGGCGTCATAAATCCGCGCCATATTTCTGCACTTTTCTCTTAGCGCCATCCGTTGCAGAAAAAAGGCATCCACCGCCTCCCAAACAAACACCCAAGAAGCGATTTCGAGGAGTATTGAAAGCACAATGTTTTTGAAAAAGATTTCCTCTAAAACAAAAAGCCCTAAAAATAATATGCCAATCACCAAAACCACCAGCGAAAAAAGCGCGGTTTTTTTAAGTTGGCGCTCAGCAAGAGCAAATTCACCCTTGAATTTATTTTTTATCGCCGAAAAAAGTTCGTGCGCTTCAATGTTTGAGTCAGAAAAAAACTTAAGGCGCAGTTTGCTTTTAAGTGGCACTGCCTCCGCCTTTTCCACCAAAAAATCGGCAAGCGTAGGGTTTAAAACTTCATTGTTGTCGTAATTATACCCCGAATAGACATCTTCCTCGCTTCTTATTTTAATATTTATCGTTTCAATCTCATTAAAAGATTTATCTTTAAGTTCATTTTTAAGTTTTTTGACACTTTCCATAGGAAAACCTCATTTTATTATATCAAATATAAAAAAATAATAAAACTAAATTGAGGCATTTTCTTTACTTTTTTTCTCATAAATTTTATAATAGGTTAAATGCACGGCAAAAATCCGCTTTTTTCGTGTTTTTTCTCAAAAAAAGGTGAATTTTATGACTTTTACTGATTGGCTTTTTGAAAATAAAGAGGCGATGGGCGAAGGACCTGGGCTTTGGTGTCCGCTTCATATCATTTTGGTGTCGGTTATGCTTTTGTGGCTTGTTGCCTCATTCTTTCTCTTTCGAAAACACAAAGATTTCGCAAAAAAGTTCACTTTCGCGCTGTGTGTTGTGATGCCAAGCGTGCGCGTGCTTCGTATGATTGTGCAACTAGTGAGCGGTGATTTCTCCTTTGTGGAGGTTTTGCCGTGGCACCTTTGCCACCTTATGAGTTTCGTTTTTCCAATCTTTTATTTCACTAAAACCAAAAAGTTCTTCCTGCCCGTTCTTGTGGCGTCCTTCTTCGGCGGAGTTATCACCTTCATCTTTGGCGATTACTACTACCTCTCCACAATCTCGTTTTATCACGTTGAAAGCATAATTCTTCATTATGCCCTCGCCACAGTGGTGATTGCTTGCATCGCGGATGGCTATTTCACCGTGCGCGTCAAGGACTTTTGGCAGGCGTATTTGGGAATGTTTTTGATTGCCCTTTGGTCCTCACTTGGAAACCTCCTCGTGGACGGCGCAAACTTTCTCTACCTCAAAGAAAACGGACTGCCTTTCACCCTTTTTGGGCTACATTTCTACTTCACCTATTTTGTGCTGGTGGTGGTCTGCTCTGTTGTTGCCATATCGCCGTTCGCGATAGCCGAACATATAAAGAAGAAAAAGCGCACCCCGTTCGACATAATAATGTCAGTCGTAACCGACAAAACTTTCCCTTAAAGCGTTAAAAAGATTATCAAAACCCAAAGAATAATGGTATACGCTATTAATATTTAAGCAATTTCTTTTTGAAATATTGCAAAATCATACTTAAAATCTGCGTGATTCTATTCTTAAAAATCTTCAAAATAAATTTTATTATTCCTAAAATGCCCCTAAAAATTTAAAAATATAATATTTAGTATAAAACAAAAAAATACACCGCAATATGCGGTGTATAATTTGTGTGGTGGGAGTTATAGGGCTCGAACCTATGACCCTCTGCTTGTAAGGCAGGTACTCTACCAACTGAGCTAAACTCCCTAACACCCCTTTAGTCTATCACACTAAAAGAGCGTTTGTCAACAATTTTTAAGAAAAAAATTAAAATTTTCGAAAAATTTTTATTACTTTTTTGCTCGCCTGCAAAAAATTGTTAGTGTTACATCAAAAAAACTTCCACACAAGCGGTTTGTTTTAATTCTCTAAATACATAAGCGCAATAAAGACCGCATTCAGCACCAAAACAAGCACAGTGAACACAAGGCTAATAATTTTCAGTGCCTTTAGTTTTTGCATTTTGACGACGGCGGCGATGTTTAGCACCAACGAAATTCCGCCCAAAACAAACGCAGGAATGCTGAAATACACCAAATAAATCATCGTGCCAAACACACCACCCAGCGTCTCATTCACGTCGGTGGCGGTTAATAACTTCACCACCATCGCGCCAAAGCACGCGATAAGAACAAGCGCGATGACCGCGAGAACCGTGCCCGCAATAAACAGCCCTAAACTCACTTTATCGCTCTTTTGCGAAGGTGAATTTGAAGACATCACGCCATTTTTTTCGCTCGCATTAATCGCGCCCTCAGCACCTTTTGCTTCTTCCGCACCAACAGAACTTACTTCAGTGTTTTCCTTCCCCGAGCCATTTAAACTCACATCACTTTTCGCTTGTTCATCTTCGCCACTTTTTGCTTCTTCCGCGCCACCTACTTCTATGCCACTCCCTGCGTCTCCAAAATTTGCCTCGGTGTTTTTTGCTTCTTTCTCATTATTTAAACTTATTTTGGCGCTTTTCACTTCTTCCGCGCTCGAACTCGCGCTCTCAATTTTTTGCTTTAATTCTTTCAAGACCCCTCCTTTTCTTTTGCCATATTGCCACGCACTCCAAATTAATTATATCACCACGAGTGGATTTTTCACGCTAAATTGTTATGAATCCGCATTTTCTCGCAATCTTTTGTTACAGCTCGATTTTTGCAACAATCTTTAGCCGTTTTTTTCTGTTGACCAACCATAATTTTGTTACGGCTAGATTTTTCGCAACATAGTCCATATCCGTCACATTCTTAATCAAAGTAATTTATATAAACCCTGGTTGCCGGCGATTTTGTGCTTGACAAAAAGGTTAAAACAATGCTTTCTTAGGTTTTACGCCATTTTATTGCAATCAAACCACACAATTAAGCCCAACTTTAGCCCGTGACTCTAACAGTCATCCTTATAATTAAGTCCAACTTTTGCCTAAAACTCTAACGCAATCATCCTTACATTTATGCTCGAAGAATGAAATTTTTGGTGCGGATAACAGGAGTCGAACCTGCACGGTTGCCCACTGGAACCTAAATACGGATTAGGAAATCTCTACTCATTAGAGAAATACGTATATGTAGCCGTTTTTGACACAGTTTTTGACACGTTAAAAATTAAGAATTTTTATGATGTGTTCTTTACTTGTTTGGTTGATAACATAAACTTTGCGTGCATAATCAATCTTTTTCTTTGTTCAGCGCGCCCGGTGGGCGCAAACTCGGCACTTTGTGCCACATACCTCTTTTATGCTTTTATATATAATTTATATATATAAATAACGCGTGCGCACGTGCGTGTGTATTTATTATATTCTCTCAGTTTATATTTAGATTTATTTTATTTAAAGTAATAAAGTTATAATTTTCTTTTTTGCTTCTTTTTTCTTTGTCGACGGACAATTCTGTCCGGACCACCGGACAAATTTGTCCGGTGGTCAAAAGCATAAAAAAGAGAAAAACTTTTAACCTTATTTTTGTATAATTAGTATGGTCTACCAATTAAAGTTTTATTTAACGATAAAACTAATTTCAAATTATCAAACCTAACAGAAAAATCCTTGTCGTTTGTTACAAAAATTAATCCTTTACATTTCGCATATTTCATAAATAAATAATCGTTAAAGTCTATCTTATTGAATATTTTGAAAAAATCCTCTATATCCTCTGTTTCTAATTTAAAAGAATCAAATTCCACTACTTTTTCTTCTAACAATTGACTTAATTGTAGTTTAAAACTTTCTACGAATTGCTTACATTCTTCTGTTTTTCTGTATGCTTTATAATCTATAACTTCTTTTCCTCCTGCTTTTTCATGCATATTATGTATGTATCTATTATAGCATTCCGATAATAATTCTGGCAAAATGAAAATTTTTGCTTTTTTAGTCATAACATTTTTGAAAAATATTTGAGCTTGGCGCTGTAATTTTTTACTATTTACATCTTTGTCATAATTTGCATCTAAAAACGGAAGGAAAACGCTTGAATCTATAAAAAATTTATCATTAGGGCTTATTTTATACGATAAAGCATCAATAACTTTTCTTAACTGAGACATTAAAGATTTTCTCCAATATATCGTTTGAATAAGTAGGTAAATTTATAATTTTTATTCTTTCACTAAAACATTTTTGACCTAATTCATCGATAACTGATTTAATGGTGGCTTTAATAAAAGCAGTTAAAACAATTTTGACATTGATAAAATCTAGTATAACCGTGTTATACTCTTTAAGGCATTTAGATACTTTTTTATTTATCTCTTCGCCTATTGCACTTTCAACTGCTATTTCTTTTGTAAAATCATAAACCTTAATCGTAAATTTATCTTTCATTTCCATTCCTTTCTGTTAATATTATATCACAAATTTTAAAAAAATCAACACTTTTTTATTATATTGTATTCATCCAACTTAAATTTGATGTTTAATAATGTTCCTCCTAAATTTAAATCACGATGTATTTCATCTTTTGTAGTTCCATTTTCAATGGTGTAAATTTCATTATCTGAAATCATAATTATATCAGCATTATATTCTTTTAAAAGGTCTAAAAACTTGCACATGCCCATACCTAAAGAATTATCAGTGGATGTTTGAGGCAAAAAAGCCCATGATATATATTTTTCGTCTTGTATAAAGTTGGATATGTTTTGTTTAAATGTTTTTCCAAAGTTAAATATTGTTACATCTAATTCATGCTTTTGAGGGAAAAATTGACCAGAAAAATACACGCTTTTTGAATTACCATGCTGAAAACAATTGTGAAATACTTCTCCAAGGTATGCTATAAATTTATAAATATCATTTTCACTCATTTTTAAATTTAAAAATAGTTCATAAAAATCACTTATCGTGCTTTCAATACAATCAGTTGTATTTTTATATTCAGCAATTTTTATTATAGTTTTATGTGTATCTTCTAATGCTTCATCGTTCCATAATTTGCAAAAGTTATTTTTATACAAAACTTGCTTTAACGCATCATGTTTGGGAGGCAAAATTTTAAATATATTAACAGCAAATATACTTGATGCAGTAATTATTGATTTAATAAAACCAAAAATAATTACAGACAAATTACTGTCTATATAAGTCAACTCGCTCATATCTATAATTTTTTCTCTATGGGCAAAGAAATTCTTTCTATTCATCTGATTGGTTATGTCTTTAATTAATTTTTTTATTGAACCCTTACAAGAATTATAGCTCCCCGAAATTTTTAATAATGTACTCATTTATTTAATATAACATAAAAGTTGCTCTGAATACAATTAAATTATATAATTTAAAATAAACATATTTCAATTTTTATGTCAAGTTTTTCAATAAAAAATACATGGCACTTGGTGCTCTTTCTTTGAAAATTTATTAAAAGTGGTTATGTGAACAGGGCTTGCACCTGGTGTGACTTCAAAGTTGTTGTGGTTATATATACATTTTTAGCGCCATTTTTGTATATACAAAATTTCGAATTTTTGTATATACATTTTGTCCTGGTGTTTTTGTATATACATTTTGACCAAATCAAATATTGTTTTCTTTGATGTATCTATCCATCATTTGGTCGACTAGGACGCCAAAAGAGAGCATATTGTAGGAATGTTTTTTATTAACTTCCTTGATGTGTTTTAATACTTTGTTGTATTTATTCTCGTCGACCCGGACTGAGATGTTCTTTCGAGTTTTTCCATTAAAATAACTTGTTTTTGAATAGCATATTGCCATATTACGCCTCCGCTTGGATGTTGTTAAAGATGTTTAAAAATTTTGCATATATGCTGGCTCGTGGCTCTTGTCCGTTGAGCCAGCGATAGACCTGGCTTGGGCTTAGATTGTAGTGGTCGCTAAACTCAATCTGCGACCAGCCATAGTAGTCCATAATACCCTTCAATATGTCTTTAAACTTAATCGGTTCCATATTTGCCTCCATAGGCACGTTTGTGCCTCGTTCCTTCCATTTCTTTTTGAAGCGCCTTTTCGTGTTCGATTTGTCCTATTGCCACAATATTTTGAGCAATTAGCCTTTTTATTGCGCGGTCATCGTCGCTGTTATATTTTAATTGTGTTAAAGTTTTACACAGCCTTATAACCTCGTTTATATACTCTTGTTTAGTGTGTTTATCCATTTTTAACTCCTTTTAATACCCTCTAAAATGCGCTGAGATAGACGGGTTTTGATTTTTGTCTAAATTTTCCGGCTTTTTGCCAGGCTAATTTTTGAAATCTTCATATCGATAAATTTTTGTCATACGTGATTTACCAGGCATTGAGGAGCCGGTTGGAATCAATTTAAACGGAGGACTGTGCCTCGCGCGTTCTCGCAGTTCTGCTGGTGTTAATTTAATTCCATATGCACTCATTCGCTCTGGGTTTATATTCGATATTGAAAAGTATTTATTTAAATTTACTTGATTTTTAAGACTCATTCCGCTCATTTTTTATCTCCATATTTTTGTTTCGATTTTGTGAATTTTTTGTATAATTTTTCTCCAAATTTTTTTATTTTTTTTCTAAATTTTTGCCATTTGCATTTTTGCAAATAAACAAATGTAAGCAGTGCTTTGCGGGTATAAGAGGATGATTTCTTCATTCTCTAAACACGGAAATTGAAATTCACAAGCGCAAACGGGCGCGGACTTCGTCACACGTCCCCGTTTTGCTCTTCTTGTGAATTTTCTTCAATTTCCTGCTCATTTTCATTCTCAGCATTCATTTCGTCACTAGGCTTTGCCTCTTCCTCTTTTTCTTGCTGTGAAGGTGGGAGTTGCCCTATGGGCTTGCTCGCTTCGATAACGCGTATTTCGGTCGTTCCACCGTCCTTTTTAGGGCGTTTCACGGCGTTTTTGAGCGTCAATAAGAGTCTTTTCGCCTTTTGACTAAATCCCGCGTTATTTTCGACCTTATACGCGTTATGTTCCTTTTTGAGTTCGTTACGCTCGACCTTGTTTGTGATGTTTTCTTTTCTAAACAAGGTATCTAAACTGTCAAAAAGAAGAGTGATAATCTTATTTTTGAGGCGTTTATACTCTTTCTTAGAGAAAAAAGACTCGCACTCTGAGAGTTTACCGAGTTCGTCGTAGAAATGCTCAGTTGTTATGCTGAATTCGTCATACAAATTGCTGTTCATCATCCCTCCTCTTTTTTCTCTTCTTTGGCTAATTTCTTCCAGGTGTCCCACTCAACAGGACGCTCTTTTATTCCATCATAGTCATAATAGTCGAAGTCGTTGTCTAAGTTTTCCATATTCACGGCGTATGCTGTTGGGTTATAATGTTTTCGTATGTCGCCCTCGAAGGCGTAGTAGAACGGCTCGCCAACGGTTATATTCTCGGTATGTTTTAAGTAGGCTTCAAGTTCACCTTCATATTGGAACTCTCTGCCATACCATTCGGTCTTTATGAGTTTACCTGGGATAAACTTGTCCGATTTAACGATATGCTTGCCCACTTTAAAAATGTGGATGGATTTTTCAACATAGATAAATTTATCGACAATACCTCGAATATCTGGGCTTAGGCGGATGTATCGCTGTGTGATTAAAAAGATTGTTAAGTATATGTGCCCGCTCCACTCAAATACCTGTGTGACCCACGGAGGAAGCCCTCTGGCGTCTTTGGAATCCCAGTATCTATTTGACTCGTCAAAAACATAGACGCCGTAAGGAATTAGCCTTTTTACATTTTGAAACTTGTTTGGAACGCCAAACTCGAAGCCAGAGATTGGATAGTTTTTCATTCTTGGAAACTTGCGATATATATCGTAGTTAGCCGAAACAACGTGGCGCTGTGGTGGTAAAGTTAAATTCATACCATAGGTTTTGTTCTCATACTTGGTGTATTTACACGAAGATTGATATTGATTATTACGAAACTTCATATATTCGTTTATCACCATAGCCGTAACAAGTGAAGTTTTACCCGCCCGCGTTTTGCCTGTGGCCTGGATTATCATACTTTCCCTTTTAACACAACTTTCATAGAGTTAGTCTTTACTTTCTTTACCGACTTTTTATCTTTTCCAAACATATTTCACCTCATTAAAATATTTTTCATAAAACTATTGATTTTTGGGTTAAAATTTGTGTATAATACTAGTGAAGAACGTTGAGAGTTATGCGAATTAAGTTTCGATATCTCGTAAACATAGCACTTGCTATTTCGTTCTTTTTTTATTTTTTACCTTTTCAACCTTTTGCTTATCATTTTCTGTAAATTCCCAGCCTTTATAGGGCTTTTTTGAAAATTTATTTTCCTTTAATTGTTCGCTTTTTGGTCGAATATACGCATTCTTCTTATCTTGCGGATTTGGACTTTGTTCTAATTTTATATTTTTGACACCCTGTGTTACTTCCGCGTGCGTAATACCTATAAATTCATATTTGCGACCGACTTTTTTGTATATGTATGCAGGATGCCCGCTAACCTTATTTTTCCTAAATTCATCGCGCTTAGTTTCTTTTTTCATATATACTCCTTAAGAAATTTGTTTAAACTATTGACTTCTTCTTTTTTAGAGACTACAATATAAGTGAAAGTTGGGTGAAAAGAAACTTGTGTTTCCAATCCGTAATCAAGTGTTGTATTTATACATAAACTTTCTTTCAAAGAAGATGTTCTCATCTTCTTTTTTTATTCGGTTTTTCTATAATCTATCTTTTACTTAATTTTTCTTTACTTTCTTCATATTTTCCTCTCAATACGTTTGACATATATTTTGAAATTTGATATACTTATATTGAAAGTGGATTGAGTGAGTCCGCTTTTTCTTTATCTAAAGAGAATCAATTTCGAACTGCCTTTGAAGGCGGTTCTTTTTTTAGCAAAAGTGAGTTAAGGCATTTTTTTACATATACGCTTCACAGAGTGAGGCGTAGTTTGTGATGACTGCGTTTCCGCCGACTTCAACTTCGTCTTGGGTCTCGTCGTCAGTTGGCGTCTTATCTTCTTCTTGTTCTTCCTGTTGCGCCTGGTGTTCTTTCACAGCGTCATTGATTGCGAATCCACCCCAAACGGCGCCACCGATTGCCAGCGCGCTGGCAAGCCCAATGCAAGCAACCTTCCAGCCGTTAATTTCCTTTTTCTTAGCCATAGCGTTACTCCTTTTAATAGATTTTTTTTATTAAATTTCGACTTTTATGGTAAGCGGGCGAAATGAATTTAAAACTTTTACGTTTAATGAAAAGGAGGATTGTTCGCCACGCTTTGGTGTGCTGTTGCAGTTTTTCTCTTCACTCCTAGGTTATATAGAACAAATCAACCTATGTTTATCGCACCTGCTATATGTTCATCAAGGCACTTGACCACACAACAGCACTGGTAAGATGTGAGAGGTCACCTTGTGACATCACATCTTTGGTAAGTGAGCCGTGGAGAAAACTTTTTTTCCCTGGACAAGTTAAAAAAGAATTTTTGGCTCACTTTGGTTAGCGGGTTGAATAGGAGGTTATGCCCATAGTCCCCGCTATGGTGGTGGGTAGTAAAGTTTCCCACCATCGCTTTTTATTGTTCAACCACCTCAAAAGTGTCAGCTTGAATATACAAATTTACATAGCTCATATCATTTTTAGTTACACCAAAATGTAAAATATCATCAGTAGAGCCATTGCTTATATACCAAACCCTTGTTATATTTTCATAAATAGTTATCGATGTGGAAGTTTCAAGATTAATTCCATAAAATGTATCCCCTACATAATAAAAACCATAATCACTATTTACGGAATATATTGTTGATTCTATTTCTGTTTCAGACGAGTGGTCACTAAACAATATTGATTTGCCAGTATTAATATCTAATTTATATAATTTATTTTTTGATGTGGAAAATATAACAATATTGTCTTGCCTATAAATTAAATGTCGAGGAAAATCTTCATCTTCTACACCAGTAATTTTTATTAAAGAATAATTTTCTGTATTAACTACATACTCATCAGTAGCGTATATAACATATAAATTCTCGTTCCATTTATTTTGATTATACAAATTACTATCAATGGATTTACTTATATAAGTAGCATTGTCTTTATTAAAAATATAGACTGTATGATTTTCATTATCAACTATAACAACTCCATCAGTTGTAACTAATAAATCATTACTTTGTATAATATATATTAATTTATTATTTTCAATTTTTGCTATCCCTTTCTTATCTTGCCATAATTCTAATTTGTTAGAATTTTTATCTTCAAGTATAAAAAACTTGCAAAAACCATAACCGTCATCGGTTATTTTATCAAGAGTTCCATTATTTTCATCAAATATAAACAATCCTAAAATATTATTGTTTAAACTTGACCATGCTTGTTTATCGTCAGGAAGATAAAAATCAGTAGAATTATTACTTTCTTTTAATTTTAAAAATTCACTCCACATCTGCGCTTCGTGGTTCACAGCTTCTTGTATATCTTCTTCTGTATAACCCTCTGTAAGTCCTGCTTCATAGCCTGCCTCTTCACCAGCGGTGTAGCCATTTTCATAGCCAGCCTGCTGACCCTCTTGATAGCCAGCTTCATGTCCAATTTGCTGTCCGTTCTCAAAGCCCTCTTCTAAGCCTTCTTGTTTGCCTTGTTCATAACCAATTTGTTGTTTTTTATCGCCGTAGTCCTCATACGCGCTTTCTGAGTATGTAGTTTCAAACCCGTTTGCAATTTCAGCGCCCAGCGCCATTCCGCCCACCGCGCCAACTGCCATCAGGGCAGTAATCCCCAGCGCTTTAATAATTCCTTTTTTCATAAATCACCTTCCTTTTAAATTTTTAATATAAATTGGTCACTTTGTTGTGAATAAAAGTAATTAGTTCCGTCTGACCATATATATTCAGGAGAAAAAGCATAATCCATATTTTCTAAATTTAAAGTTAATAAAAATTTCCATGTGCTTGTTTGCTTTTCCAAGACATAACACTCTGTTCCATTTATTGTGTTACTAAACGAGAAAATATCTTGCCCATCCGTCCAAACACCATAAATATAAAACCTATCTTTCTCAAATATCCAATTTTTTTCTTCCCATGTAGATGTTTCTTTATTTAAAACATATTGATTATCTTTACTTTCTGAGCAATAAATGTTTTGCCCATCCGTCCAAACATCAGAACCAGCAAAATCTGTAAAACCATTCCAAATTTTTGCTTCCCATGTAGATGTTTCTTTATTTAAAACATATTGTTCTGATGGACCGTATGAATAATAAACATTTTGCCCATCCGTCCAAATATTAATTCCCGAAAAACTGCTTGCATTATCTAACCCATAAAACACTGTTTGTTCCCAAGTTGATGTGCTTTTGTTTAAAACATAGTGATTATAACAAAGTTTATTATCAAATATATACCCATCTACCCCATAAAGGTTTTGACCGTCTGTCCACATATCGATTCCGCTTAGATTAGGTATGTATTCACTCCAATTTTTTTCTTCCCATGTAGATGTTTCTTTATTTAAAACATACTGTTCTGGGCCGAATGAATAATAAACATTTTGCCCATCTGTCCAAACATAATCTCCAAAGAATTCAGTAAGGCCATTCCAGGAATAAGGCTCAAAAGATATATTTTTTTTACTACATTGTGCATAGAAAGTTGTGTCTTTTATTATAGGTGTTGTATTAAAAGTAATAGTTTCTCCATTTTCAATAAGCGACCACCCCTCTAAGGTGTAGCCTGTAAGTGATACCTCATCATCAGTTGCATACTTACCATAACTCACTTCTTGGGTGGCGTATTCCTCACCATTGACCATAAAGGTGACTGTGTTGGTGCACATACCATAAATTGTCATATTCTCGGTTACTTGTATTGTGGTGAGGTCGTTGATAAGTTCTCCACCTTTTGTAAGAGACCAGCCTTCGAAGTCGTCTTTTTCTGGCGTCATAACTGCACTAAGATAAGCGCTAGGCTCAACCGCTTGCACGTCATAAGGTATTTCTTTGCCGTTGTCGACAAGCATAAAGGTTACTATTAGTTTATCGCTGTTTTCGTAGGCTTCTAAGAGTTTTTCATAAAAGGTGATAGTGTTGTTAAGTTCCTCAATTTGCTCTTGCTTTGCTATTAGGTCGGCTTGCGCTTCGGCTAAATCTTGTTGTAACCCCGCAATGGTCTCTTTGTCTACGTTCCCAGAGTTAATCGCGTCCTGGAGGTCCTCTGTTAAATCATTCACACGGTCCTCTGCCTGGTTTAGGCTTTTTAAAGTTTCCTCATAGAGGATTTTATAATTATCACTTGCCTCGAGCCCTTCCTGGTATTTCTCATCACCATACTCCACGAGGTCTTCATATGAGTATAGGTCAGTTTGCGTGGAAAGCGTTTCCCAGTTTTTCACCAGCCACACAACGCCAATAATTATGCCCACTATAAGCAGTAGCATAAAGATTGAAAAGATAACATTAGAAACTTTCTTATTCATTTCCCCTCCTTTTAATAGACTGAGTCTATAATTCTTAAGTTAAAGCCGTTAATGTTGATATATTCGCGGATAATTCCAATATTTTCAGCCGTGGCGTTCACGGTTAATGCGACTGTGATTTTTGAACTTTCGAAACTGAAATTAATTTTAAACGTAAACGTGTCGGTGATTTCACCGTCGATATCTCTAAACTGTTTAATGAGCGTGCCCTCGAGTCGTCCATTTGTTGCTTTTGTTTCGTCACAAGGCGTGTCGTTAACTAAAAGGGTGTAATCATTCTCCGTTCCATTAAACTTAATCGCTGTGTTGTAAATTTGTTCAAACTCATATCCGTCATCCGCCTCATACCACACAATGTTATCTTTTAAGTCAATATCAAAAATATTAAAATCTTCATAAGGGTCTTTCCTATCAATGCTACCATTAACCTCGCTTGTTGTGTTAACGTAAGCGTAATATGTGTATCCTGCGTAAGCGCCTGCACCCAGCCACGCCACGCATAGGATAGCGATAAGAATCGGGCGGGCGTGCGGACTGCGTATCGTGGCGATAATAATGAGAGCAATCGCGGCGATAACGGCAACTTTTATTATCGTTTCCCAAATCGCGTCTCCGATTAGCCAATCTAACATACTTCACCTCCTGTTATTAAATTTTGAGGAGATATGATTGTCACGTTTGTGGTCTTTATGTTTAAATCTTCGTCATAAATGATAAAGTCTCGCTTTTCGCTGGATGAGATGTTTATCTCGTTAATTTCCACGTCACCAAAGGCATTCTCAGCAAGCCCTTTAATGTTTAATATCTCTTCGAACTCGTCTAGGTTTATATCAAGCACAAAGTAAACATTTTTGAATTCGCTTAAATATTTTTCACAAGCACTTTTTAGAGATAGATAATAGCCGTCATTAGTTTTAGTGTAAGTTAGGTCATTGTTATTAAGGTGATAAACCGTTTCGTCCATCCAGTAAGTTTGCTTGTCCTCCGTTCCGTCGGCTTGCCAGTCGCTGTCACCTTTATATGAATTGAAAAGAGATTGGCTTGCCGAAATCATTTTGTTGCTCGATTTTGTGACTTTAACATTCACAAACGTCCACTCTTTAAGGATTTTCTCATCTGTGACTGGAACGTCGAATTTGCCCGTTTCACTGTTAAACGTTTTTAGTGTGTAATATCGGCTAAAATCGAAGGTTCTTATACTCAGCCCGTTTTCACACGTTAGCGCTGATTCCCAGTTCTCAAACATTAATTTTGTTGTGTCAAAAACCTCATAGCCGTTTATCCATAACGCGCCCGCAAATTTAACATCGCCTTTCGCCTCAATTAAACAAAGTTCACCGCCAACATCCCAAATCCATTTGTTTTGGTTGGCAATGTTAGTTCCGCCAGAGACATATGCAGTTTCTGAGCCGTCGTTTGAATAATACGTGCAGTTTTTTGCTCCCATTTTAACATATATATCTGTAAGAATAACTCCATTGTCGGCATACGCTTCAAAGTTTTCGTTCACGTCCTGTGAATAGAACTGCACACCAGTCGAAAACATATATTTAGTGTCATATGTGCCGTCCTCATTCTTTTCTGGTAAAGATGTATCAACGTAATAGTTCCATTTCCATTCAACCACATTGTCGTAGATGTTGATTTCCATAAAGTAAACATCATCCTCAGCGTAAGTCGCGTTGTTTACGAAGTTTGTTTTAACGGCAGTGACTGCGTCTTTTAAATTTACTTCATAGAACACCCACCAAGATACGAAAAAGAAACTCACAATGGCAAGCGGGATGTATAGGCAAAGTAAAACGATTTGATATTTTTTCATAACACTCCTTTTAAATTAAATTTAGAATCAGCACCACCACGCCAGCGACAATTAATATTTTTATTCCAAGCCCAATTAGAAACCACTTCATATTCCCAACTCTTTTATTACCTCTCTAACTTTTTTAGATTTCAATTTCGTCTATGTTTTGATAAAGACTATTTATTTCGTCAGTTGTGTAATCTCGTTTGTTTTGAGAATTTCGCTCAATTTTGTCAGCAGATTCATAGCCGTTTTTTGATATGATTTGGTAATAGGCTCTTACACAACTTGAAAGGCTCATATTTGTGGCTTCTCTCAAAAACTTCTTAGCCTTAATTTTCTTTATCATTAAATCCATATCAACATAACTTGGGATGATATTTAAATCAATTCTTCTATCCGGGAATGCCTCTTTGAATTTTGTTATATCTTCAAGGTTTTGCTCCGGGAGTTTTTCATCCAGGAACTGAGGTGTGTAGCCTTTTAGGAATATTCTGCGCTGACTTTGCTTTCGATTGTAAACCCTGGTGATAAAATCATTCTTTTCAAGGCTTTCAAGTCGACGTCTAACTGTTCGTTCATCAACGTTTGTAATTTCTGCAAGTTTGCTGTCTGGCAGGTCGCAGTAACCGTTCTCATTAAGTTTTGAAGATAAGCGAGCATACAGCACCCTCTCACTGTCGCTTATCTTTTTTGAAATCATAACGGGATTTGGAATCACTGCGAAATACGCCATTACTTAACCTCCAATTTATGCGATTTTTTTTGAATAACCATTCGAATAGTGGATAAATAACTCTGCTTTACGTTGTCGGTTTAAAATTTTAAAAAGTTTTCGTGCTTCATACTCTTTTCTTTCAAAAAGTTCTTGCTCTTCGCCGTAGATATCTTTGAAATGAACGGAAAAAATAAATCCGCGACCAGCAAAGTCAGCGCTTAACATATTGCACCTCCTTTACAAGTCCCGGACTCGTTTAAGAAAAATTTTAAAGTCATATCACACGGCGTGATGTCGTTAATTTTGCAGTAGTTGTAAAAATCTACCAAACTCATACCATTTGCTATCGCTGTGGCTAGATTTGTGATATAGTCTTGTTTTTGCATAACCCCTCCTTCTTATCAAGTTTTTTGATAACTTACTCCAATTTTAACTATGTTTTTTGAAAATGTCAACTAATTTTACTAAGTTTTTTGAAAAAATACTAATTATTGTGATTTTTTTTAACATCTTAACAAAAAAAATAGTAAATTTGTTATAAGGAGGGATAAAAATATGAATTTAAAAATTTTGCGTGCGCAACACGATATGTCGCAAGCGGAACTTGCAAATGCTTTAAAAATAAAGCAAAACACTCTTTCGAATTATGAAAACGGAACTACTCAACCAGAAATTTCATTGATTCTAAAAATTGCTGATTTCTTTAATTGCTCAGTGGATTATTTACTAGGTCACCAAACTCAAAATGTGCTATACCTTGATAGTTTGACGAATGAGCAGAGAGAAGCCGTTAAGTTGATAAAACAACTTGACAATAGGCAAGTTTTAAAAGTCATAGGCTATATTGAGAGAATTAAAGACACGCCATTCGAAGAAGTCGTCAGTAAACTTTTAAAGAAGGAGGAGTAAAAAATGGATTTAGAACAAGTAAAAAAATTTAGAAAATGAAGAAAAACAGTCGGAACAGCACATAAAAACTCTAAAATGTCTACTGACTGAGAAAGAGAAAGAAAGTAAAGTTCGATGCCTATTAATAGGCTACCTTGAAGGTGACGGCGCCTTCTATGAACTTGAAAGAGAAAAAATTGTGGTGTTACCACAAAAAATAAGTAAAGAACACATCTCTAAACCAAAAGGAGATGTAGATATGAAAAATATTTCTTATCGCCCAAAAGAGAAAAGATATATTGGGCGTAAACAAATTTTAAATAAAGTTATCACTGTCTATGGGAAAACTCAAATTGAATGCTTAACAAAGTTAAATAAGAAAATAAGAGAGTTTAAATCAGATGTTCAGTTGCACTCTTTTACAAGCGGATTTACTGTTTTGCAGTTTTGGGAAAAGTGGTATAAAGAAAATAAGTATCCATTTTTGTCAGACCGTTCGCGTGAGGACTATGAGATAGTTAAGCGGAAAATTGCGCCTATTCACAATTTGGCTTTAACTAAATTGACAAAAGAGGTTTTGTTGCAATTTTTTGAGAGAGTGGAAGAGAATCGCACAAAAGAAAAGGTTTACACTTTTTTGAAGGCGATGCTCACTATTGCAGAAAAAGAAGGCAAGATAAAGAGAAATCCATTCAATACGATTGTGTTTAAATTCAAAAAGCGCCCACCAAAGCCCGCGTTTACCTTTGAGGAACAAGAAAAGATTTTGAGTAACTTGAAAGGTAAAGAGTTGGAGCCTATCATTTTGACGTATTTGACAACGGGGCTTAGAAAAAATGAACTTGATTTCAAAAACATTGAAAACAACATCAAAAATAACATTTTGACAGCAGTCAATTTGAAAGGAAGAGATAGAATTGTGCGATATAAAAAAATAAAACTCTCAGACGCTATGGTTAAAATCATTATGGACAACCTTGGTGTTTTTCACAGATATAGCCCGGGTATGGCGCTTGACCACTTCAAAGAGTTTTTAAAGAGGCTTGGCATAAATGGAAGTTTGGTTACTTGTCGCCACACTTTCGCCACAAACTGTTTCTACCTTGGTAAAGATAAGTTAATTATTGCGAGAGAAATGGGGCACACGACGAGTCAAATCACGGACGCCAACTACATAGACATTGATTATAATTTGAGTAAAGAGAAGGTGCTTAAATTATATAATAATTTATATAACTTAGACTGACACAGTTTTTGACACAGTTTTTTAAATGATTTTTCTTTTTTTTAGCGTCAAAACTGTTAGGATTTTTTAAAAAATTCCAGCACAAAAAAATTGCTAAATGTTCGTATTTTACGCGCATTCAGCAATTTTGGTGCGGATAACAGGAGTCGAACCTGCACGGTTGCCCACTGGAACCTAAATCCAGCGCGTCTGCCAATTCCGCCATATCCGCAAATATTTTATGTGGTGAAATCTTTCAAATTATACCACACTTTTTTTTGTTAATCAAGCGTTTTAAACCTTTTAATGAAAAGAACGCATTAAAACTAAATTTGCCAACCTTCTTCCCAAAAAAAGCGGAACACAAATGTTGGCATATTTCTTTTAAACACAAGCAAACAAGGTGAGAAAGCCCACCTTGTTAAGAAACCCTAAAAAACAACCTCCTGCCTTGCAACGCCACACTTGCACCACCTTTCAGCGGAACACAAAAGTTGACATATTTTTGTTTAGTAGAACTAGAAGGACACTCCCCCTTCTTGTTAAGAAATTCTAAAAACATCCTCTTTATCTTTCAACGCCTCGCTTTCACATATCTTTCAGTAACAAACCTGCACACCCATTGCAACACCAAACTTACATACTCTTTCAGCGCCACGCCTGCATTTGCCTACTTTTTTAAAGTAGGTCGTTTTAAGGGGTCTGGGGGAATTCACATAAATTATCCTCTTTAAGTTGCGACAGCGTCACAAACAGCGCTTCATTTCGCGTTTCGGTGCGAACACCAAACCGCTTACCATTCGCTTGTT
>CALVOG010000009.1 GCA_944350265.1 uncultured Clostridia bacterium | reverse complement strand
ATAAAACTGACTGTAGCAAGAAATATTGAGCGAAGGACTAGTATACCTAGCGTCTTTTTTTGATTTTTCACATCGGTTAGATATGTCTGCCCGCACTTTTTCAGTGTCACACAATACATATACCCCTTTTTGCCGTCACTGACAACAAAGTCGATGTAATTGGAATTTGAAAGCCCCACCATAATCTCATCAATTTCGTCAATAGATAAAACATACTTCTTTGAAAGCGCAGAAGTAATCTCTTGCGGAGAGATAAGATAAGTTTTCTTCTTTTGACATCTCTCGCATAGATATGACATGACCAACTTTTCTTTCTTAGTCATGCATTTAATTTAAGCAAATCGCATCTTTTTATGCGTTATAATAATCATATAAAAATGGCTAAAAATTAGTAAAAAACAGAATAAATTCTCAAAAAACACATAAAAATCAATTTTTTATTAACTTTTTTGTAATTTTTAATGTGTTTTTCTGTTTTTATTATAATTTGATTGTTTAAAAATTCTTTCGTTTGACTGAACATTATTAAAGTTTGAAAGTAACTATAAAATACATACTCTCACTAAATTTTATATAAAATATATTTCATATTTAATTCTGTCAATCTTTGAAGTCGCCTATAAAGATTTATTTCCTAACACATATTTACATCTCAAAGTAATCTAAAATGCCATATAAGAGTGTTCGACAAAAGTTTGCCTGGTAATCTACATCGCAAAGTTTTTGCTCTTCAATTGGATTAGAAAGAAATCCACATTCCACCAAGACACTAGCATAATCTGTGCAGTTTAAAACATAGAAATCGCCAACTTTTGCAGTTAGTTTAGTGTTGTCGATTTCATTTGCAAGAGCCTTTTGAACGCTTGAAGCTAGTTTCTCTCCTGCCTCATTACCTTTTGCATAAAAACATTGCGCCCCGCTCGACGAAGAAGAAAAACTGTTCATATGAATACTGACAACCACATCCGGCTTTGCTCCTTCAATAATCTCCTGCCTCTTTTTCATCTCACTCTTTTTCTTGTTCGGTGCAAAAATCGAATAAAGCCCATTCATATCTTTGCGCGTCAAAACAACTTTGAAACCATAGTCCTCGCACAACTCTTTTAGTTTCAAACTAAACGCCAAGTTAAGTTCACTCTCAGTCACACCACTTTTGCCCACCGCCCCGCCGTCACGCCCGCCGTGCCCTGCGTCTATGACGATGGTATATTGTGCCTTTGGAGAACTCGTCGCCCTGACCGCATAAAAAACGCCAACAATCGAGCAAGTTAAAATCACACTCACCAAAATGACGCCTATCACCCGCTTCCTAACCGTCAAAAATTTCATACTGTATTTTATTAAATTTCTAAGCAATTTAGGACAAATTGGGAAAAATTTTAAATATAATTGACAAAGTTGCCACCTTCGCGCTAAGATATGAAAAGATAAAAATGAAAAATAAGAGTATATATAGCAAAATATTTGAAAAAAGGTGTGCTGTTTGTGGAAACAAATATATGGCTGATATCTATGATCAGGGTGAATGTTCAAATTGTGGATGGTATAATGGCAAAATATATAGCGAATTCCCTGACAATGTTATATTTTCAAACTTAGTTCCATTAAATAAGGCAATAAAATTATACAAAGAAAATAAACCTATGAAACCTGATTTAGATGATTTTCTTGAAGCATTCGAGTTTTATAGCGAAACAGGATTTGACTATAAAAATCTTGGTTTTCCCTTATTTAGAAATGGTGAAAATGGAATTGAATTTAGTTGGGGACCTGTTCCATGCGGTACAATATATTTCAAAGACAAAGAAGATTTTATTAAAAACGCAAAAATTGAAAACGAGTATGTTAGAGATATTTGGGATAAAGTAGAAAATCCTTGCTATTTATAAAATGTTTGTTTGAACGGATGGTGCGATTCAAATGGTCATACATTTCCTCACGATCATTCTTGGGATTGGACTAAAAATCCACCAAGGCAAAAAGCAGAGCCTGTCAACACTAATTTTTCTTAAAAGGAGTTAATATGGAAAAGAATTTAGAAAAAATTTGTGCGATATGCGGTCATAAATATATGGCTGATATATACGACCAAGGAACATGCAAATTTTGTGGATGGAATAACTCTTATAGAGTAAATGAATTTGCTGATAAGGTTATTTATCCAAATCTTATATCACTAAACAAAGCAAAAAAATTATATAGAGAAAATAGACCTTTTGAGCCTAATCTTGATGATTTTGTTGAAGCATTGTTCTTTTATAGTGAAGTTCAATTTAAATACAAAAATTTATATTATGAAGTCATTCTTGCTTCTGAAAATGATGAGGAAATCATTAAAATGAATGATTTCAATGGTGGAAATTTGCAAACTTTTAAAGAAAAGGAAGATTTTATAAACAATGCAAAAATTGATGGTGAACTTTTAAAAGATATATGGGAAGAAACAACCGAAAGAGATTGGCTACAATAAAAGAAAAGCATATCGAATGATATGCTTTTTTGTTTAAATGCGAAAGTTTGCGAAGATTTTAAACTACTTTAAGATTTCGCACCTTCCTTTAAAAGTTAGTGATTTTGCAATAATTTATTCCAGCGCATTATTTAACTTTTAATCGCAATAATTTCACTAATTACTTGTTGTCAGCCGACTTAACCTTGGCCGCCTTACCAGTGAGATTACGAACATAGTAAAGTTTTGCTCTCTTTGGTTTTCCGCGTCTAACAATTTCGATGCTTGCGATTTTTGGTGAATGGATAGGATAGGTTTTTTCCACACCGACGCCGTAAGAGATTTTTCTCACAGTGAAGGTTTCTCTAATTCCACCGTTTTTACGCGAAATAACCACACCTTCGAAAGCCTGAATACGTTCTTTATCGCCTTCCTTGATTCTAACATTGACCCTAACAGTGTCGCCCACGGAAAACTTTTCAACGTTTTCTTTCATACCTTCGCGCTCGATTTGGTCGATTATGTTTGCCATTGACTTATCTCCTTTTTTCAGATTTTCGACAAAATGCTCATAAAGCCTCCAGCCCCAGCGGAACATTCGAAGTCTTAGAGATTATAGCATATTAAAAAAGGAAAAGCAAGTGTTTAAGGAAAAAAATTCATAAAAGCAACAAAAACAATGTATTTAACAAACAATGGTCGGTGCGTTACCTATAAGTTTAAGAAAAAAATTACGCTAATTAGAAGTTTTAAAACGCAAAAATGGGCGTTTGAAGAAAGTTATGCGCGCACCTACGAGGAAATGAGAGGTGGCGCAGGAAGATTTTAAGTGGCACTAGAAGTTGAAGATATTTCTCACACCTTCCTGTTTAGGCACGCTAGGAGGTCACAATCTCGCTCGTCATCTTCCGTTAAAATGTCACTTCAAAAATTTACGTGTTTTAAGTTCCTCTAAAAACTTGCCATCGCTTGAATTAGTGACAAGATTTGGCAGAATTTTCACGCCCTCACCGCCACCTTTTTTAAACTCCGCAACAAGCAAATTTATAACGCCCTTGCCGTTTTCGGTGAAGAAGAGCCTTTTGAGACTAAGCCCATTTTTCTCCGCCTCAGCAAGGAGTTTTTGAAGTCGCCCAGCGGGATAGCAAAGATAAAACCTACCACCAAATTTCAAGAGGTTTTTTGCACAAGAGATTAGGTCTGTTAAATTTAAGCACACCTCTTCTTTTGCCACTTTTTTCACACTATTTTGAGAGAATTTTGAAACCTCAAAGTAAGGCGGATTTGAGAAAACCACATCCACCGAACCAACCTCAAAATATTTCCTAAAATTTTTAACATCGTCGCAAATTAATTCAATTTTATCGCTTAAATTGTTAAAAATTATGTTTTTTTCGCAAATTTTTTGCATTTTTTCTTGTATTTCAAATATTTTTATCTTTTTAAACGAATTTTTTGCCGACAGCAAAATAGAGATGACCCCGCTTCCTCCACCAATTTCCACCGCCGTTTCGTTTGGTTTTAGCCTCACAAAATTTGCCAAAATCACGGCGTCGCTTGTGAACGAATAAAGGTCGTCATCCTGCAAAATTTTCAGCCCTTGACACTGTAAATCTTCCCATCTTTCAGCCATATTTTTCCTTAAAATTTCACTTCATTAAGCGAATAAGTTTTCACCTCGCTGTCGTCGCCTTTTGTGAATTTCACATCGACCTGCCTATCTAGTAGGTCATTATAAACCACAACCCCTTCGCCGTCTTTCGTCTTAACAGTGCCACCAATTTTTGGCATAACCTTAAGCGCCTCAACATAGGTTTGGTTTTCATATGCAAGACAGCACATAAGTTTGCCACAAAGCCCGCTTATGCTGTTTGGATTGAGCGACAAATTTTGATTTTTTGCCATTTTCATTGAAACGTGGTCGAACTCGCCAAAGTTTTCCACACAACAACAAATTTTTCCGCAAGGACCGAACCCGCCCAAAAGGCGCACCTCATCACGGCTTCCTATCTGCCTAAGTTCCACGCGCGTTTTGAAAGTTTCGGCAAGTTTTTTAACAAGTTCTCTAAAATCGACACGGTTGTCCGCCGTGAAGTTGATGATAAGCCTTGAATTATCAAAATTCGCTTCCACTTTCACCACTTTCATATCAAGTTTGAAGGATTTTATGATTTCCACCACTTTTGGCGCAAGTTTTTCCGCCTCGGCGCTATATTTTTGTGCATCCTCAACCTGTTTTTTTGTGGCAACGAAGAGGATATTTTTAAGTTCGCTTGCAAGTTCCTCTGCATTTATCAAATAATTTTCTCGCACGACAACGCCCATATCTCGCCCTTTTTCGGTTTCCACAACAACATAGTCACCTTTTTTCACTTTCAGCGAATTTGGCGAAAAACTATATAGATGCGTGCTGTTTTTAAATTTCACACCAACCACTTCTATTTGCATAAATATTTCACCTCCAAAATTTTAAGTAACAACTCCTCAACCGACACCTGCTCGCTCGCGTTCGACTCTTTTCTTCGCTTAAAATCGGCAAGAAGTGAATTGATTTCACAAATCGCGCCTATCGAAAACTCATTCTCCACGCTTTTAAGCGCATCCTTATATATAGGAAGAGAAAGAATATCCTCTCTTTCTGCCTTCAACTTTAAAATATCCTCAAGCGCCTTTGCGTATATCTCAAAGATAAGGTCGGTTTCCTTAAAAGCCATAAGTTTGACAGAAAACGAAAGCACCTCGCTGGAGTTTTTTAAGTTTGTGACAAGCCCCACAGCAAAGTCTGCAATCTCGGCAAGGTTTTCTTTCTTTTCGTATTTTTCATATATTCCGATATATCCGTCGGCAAGCATACTTGCAAGCGGTTTTTTTGCAAGTTTTTGAAATTCCTCTTTGGGTATTTTTGGAAGCACCACCCTTTGACAGCGCGATTTAATCGTTGGCAAAACCAAATTTTCATCAGCGCAACTTAGAAGAAAATAGACGTTTTTAGGCGGTTCTTCAAGCACCTTTAAAAGTTTGTTTTGGGCTTGCTCGGTGGAAGAATCGATGTTTTTTATAAGAAAAATTTTCCTCTCGTGCAAGGCGGGCTTAATGTAAACCTCGCTGACAATCTCATTGCTGTCCGCAACCAAAAGCCTGTCGCCTTTCGGGTAGACTTTAATATCCACGTCCGCGCCGTTTTGCACCTTTAAAAACTCCGCACTTCCCTCGTTAAAAAGTTCGAACATAGGGTAACTTAGTGAAAGCGCGCTCATAATAAGGGTTACCTCATTCAAGCGCTCGTCGCAACTACTAAAAAGCACTGCGTGAGGAAATTCCCCCGCGAGCAATTTGATAAATGTTGGCTGACTTTTAACGATTTCGGCAATGTCCATATGTTTATATTAGCATATTTGCACGAAAAAGTAAAGCAAACGACAAAAAAGAGGTTTAAGTAAAACCTCTTTACTCACCACTTGAACTTTATACAAAACTCCAATATTATCCGCCCAAACAAAACCTATTTATTCACTGCCTCAAAAATAGACCCTAGATAGCATCCTGCATCTACTCTCTAAATACAAACAAACTTTTCCGCTATGAAAATCAAACATTTTTATAGTGAGAAACTTAAAAACTCCCTTCCAAAATCTTTTCTATTATATTAAATGAAAAGTTTACTAAAAATTTTAAGAATACTAAAAAATAACGAAAAAACTGTGAAAAAAAGCAAAAAAATCGAAAAAAAACAGTGAAAATTAATAAAAATTAATAAATTGGTAAAATTCAAATTTTCATACTTTAAATTTTTATTATAATAAACCAAATAAAAACGTGTTAAAACATTTAAATATATAACCTCTAAATCTTTTAACAAAATAATTAGCGCTATAAACCATATAAGTCATTTTTTTAGTCTTAGTTACGCCTTTTCTTAGTAAATTTAGTGAGCAATTTTCGCTCGATAACCTTGTATAGTTCGCCGATGAAAATGATGGATATTGAGAAAATAAACACCACCGCCCAGCAAGAAAAATCTAAACTTGTAAGTTTCAAAATTTCGCCTAAACTTGTGATGGCAATAAGCGTCAAAAGTCCAAATCCCACCACCAGCGACAACGTGAAAAATTTATTTTTGAATGGATTTGATTTAAAGCAACTCTCTTTCGTGCGCGCCGTGAACATATAGAAAAGTTGAATGAAGTTGAGAGTGTAAAACGCCATTGTCATCCCCACATATTCGTTATAATAATAAAGCCCTATAACATACGCCGAAAGCGTTAAAAGAGTTTGAATGGCACCTAAAACTGCAATGCTCACGCCAACGCCGTTTGAAAAAAGTCCACTTTTAGTGTCGCGCGGGTTTTCCTCCATAACACCACTTTCCACCTTTTCAAGCCCAAGCGCAATGGCGGGCAAAGAATCGGTGATGAGGTTAATGAAAAGAATTTGCACAGGAAGAAGGAAGGTTTTGTTGGGGAAAATTATTGTCACAAAGAAAAGCGCCAAAATCTCCGCCATATTCGCCGAGAAAAGAAATTTAATCGTCTTTTGAATGTTGCTATATATCTTTCTCCCCTCTTCAACGGCAACCACAATGGTGGCAAAATTGTCGTCAGTTATGATGATATCCGCCACCTCTTTTGTGACGTCGGTTCCGCTTCTGCCCATACCGATTCCAATGTTCGCTTTTTTCATACTCGGCGCATCGTTCACGCCGTCGCCCGTCATTGCCACGTTGTGACCGTTTGATTTAAGCGCCTCAACAATTTTCTTCTTATGCTCAGGGCTTACCCGCGCAAAAACAGAGACCTTTTCCACAACTTTTGAAAATTCTTCGGCTGAAAATTTATCGATATCCTCGCCCGAAAGCACCTCTTGCATTGAGCGTGCGACACCGATTTTTTTTGCAATCGCAAAGGCGGTGTCTTTATAGTCGCCCGTAATCATCACAGGTCTCATCCCCGCCCTGCGACATTTTTTAACCGCGTCAAAAATCTCCTTGCGAGGCGGGTCAATCATCCCCACCATACCAAGAAAGGTGAGGTTTTCTTCTGTCAAATCGTCGTCAAATTTAAACGCGAACGCCAAAACTCTAAGCGCATTTTTGCACATATTTGAGTTTACGGCAAGCACTTCTTTGCGCTTTTCTTTGCTTAATTCAATCTCGCCGTTTTGCGTGGCAATCTTGGTGCATTTTTGAAGGATACGGTCGATTGCGCCTTTCACAAACACCACCTTTTTCCCGCCTACAAGGTTAAGCGTGGACATCATTTTTCGCTGTGACGAGAAAGGAATTTCATTGAGTCGAGGTGAAGTTTCGTTTTCCTTTTTTACCCCTTTTGTGCGGGCGTAATTTAAAAGCGCAACCTCGGTGGAATCGCCAACGTAGCCGTTTTTACCCACATAGCCGTCGTTGTTGAGCACCATATTTTTAAGAAGCAGTTCAAAATATCCGCATTGAGTGTCAAAATTCATCCAAACCTCATCCACCGTCATCTTATTTTCAGTGATTGTGCCAGTTTTATCCGAGCAAATGACATCGCAACATCCAAGCGCTTCCACGGCGTGCATCTTCTTCACAATCGCTTTTTGCTTGCTAAGTTCGGCAATACCCAAACTCATAATTATGGTGATAACCGCTGGCATACTCTCAGGTATCGCCGCCACTGATATCGCCACCGATGTTAAAAAGGCGTTTAAAATTTCATCGGGTCTTGCCACCGCCTCCAAAATGAAAGTCACCGTGGCAATAAGTAAAATTAAATACGTCAAAACCTTCCCCACCGATTGAATGTTCTTTTGAAGAGGAGTGAGTTCTTTTTTGGTGTCTTTTAAACTTTCGGCAATTTTTCCAAACTCGGTTTGCTTGCCAAGCGCCACCACCACACCCTTTCCGCGCCCATTTTCAACAACACTGCCAAAGTAAGCGATGTTTTTTCGGTCGCCGATGGGAGTGTCGGCCAAGTATTGCGCCTTTGCTGACTTAATAACTGCATCGCTTTCGCCCGTCAGTGCCGATTCGTTGATTTTAAGATTAACACTCTCCGTTAAGCGCAAATCGGCTGGCACAATCGTTCCCGCCTCCAAAAGCACGATGTCGCCGAAAACTAGGTCGGTGCTCTTTATCCTCTCCACCTTGCCATCTCTTAACACATTTGCGGTGGACTCCGTCATTTTTTTCAAACTTTCAATCGCCTTTTCGGTTTTAAACTCCTGCACGACGCCAAAAATCGCGTTCATCACCACGATTCCCAAGATAATTCCGCCATCCACAATTTCACTGGGCGAATTTTTGGTGATTCCAATAACAATCGACACCACCGCCGAAATCAAAAGAATTAGGACCATAAGTTCTTTGAGTTGTCCCAAAAATTTGATAAAAAGGTTGGATTTTTTTGCCTTTTCAATCTGCAATTCCTTACTTTTTGCAAGACGCGCCTGCACATCGGCGTAAGTCAGTCCGTCCATTTTAGACGAAACAAGCGCTAAACACTTTTCTGGTGAAAACTTATAATATTCATTTTGGCTCATAGGAAAATATATGAGAAAATCACCATAAAATATGAAAAATAAATAAAAAGAGGGAAAGAGGATGTATTCGCGCGGTGAAAAGAGGAAAATTTCGACGTTCGCGAGCGAGTGCTACGACGAGATTCTTCGCTGTCGTCACTAGCGTTCCTTGCTCAGAATGACATTTAGCCGTATTCCCTTACGGCTGAAGTGTTATATCAAGTTAAGCACGGTATGGGCTAGACTATAATCACAGCTGTATCAGCTTTAATGTTGCATATCTTCTATCGTTTAACGCGCAGTAACATTCATTCCACTAGGACTGTCGACTCACTTAGCGTTTGTCTAATCATCCTCTTAAAAAAATGCTTAATGCGCCACATCACCTCTACCGCCAAGACTGTTGGCTCGCTTGTCATTCTGAGCGAAGCAAAGAATCTCGTCGGTGGCAAAGCCACTTTTTAAGGTGTCGCGGGTTAGTCCCAATCATCCTCATAAAAAGTGCTTAACAAGTGTTGCGGTTTGCAAAAAAAACTTCAAGCGATTTTGGCGTAAACACTTTTGGCGCAAATTAGTTCTTGTTTTCAAGCGCTTTAATTCGATTCTCCAATGCTGGAATAGTGTTACGCGTAAGGTTCCAAATGATTTTCTTCAACTCTTCAACCTCGTTTTCTAAACTGTAAATGTTTGCCATAATCTTCTCCTTTTACGGCATTATAGCATCCACCTTTTCGCCTTTCAACTTTTTATGACATAAAAAACATTAACTTTCAAGCAAAATATAAAAATAAACAAAAACATTCACTTTAATATCAAAAAGCACTTGACTTCATCTATGGCGCATACACAAACTATGTGATGCTTTTATTTACACAAAATTCTAATAAATACTAACGAATTTAGCGTGCTTAAATTTGCAGTTATTTACTAACTTTTGCCCCTTTATGATAGAACTAAAATAGCATTTCATAAAACAATAAAATTCGACACAAGCGCGCTTGTTGAATTCTATTAATCACAACTTTAAACCTAAGATTTTTTGACCATTTCTTTACTTTTTTTCTTTTTATTTTTCATAAACAACAGTGCCATAATTATGCCAATGCAGGCAATCGCAATCGTAACGGCGTAGATAATGAGCGGATTGACACCGTCTGGCGCCACAACATCGGTTGGCACATAGCCATAAAGAAGCGAATTGTTTTTTTGAATGGCAACTGGCGTGAAAGAGGCATCTTTGTCGTATCCGTCATAAAGAAACACCCTTTCGCCCTTTTTAACCTCCACCTCGCTCTCTTCAAAATCTTCTCCCACCTTATTGTAAAGCAAAGCATCCTTGTTTATTGACGCATTGAAAGCAGGCAAGGTGATGATATCGTCAACTTTGGCAACGAAATCGCAAAATATGTAGGCATTCTCATATGTTTTTTCTTTCACACTTTCCACTTTGTAAAAAATTTCGTCGCCCGCGCCATACTTCTTCGGTTCGCCGTTTTCTAACTCCAAAACAAGCACATCCTTGTGTGAGATTTTTAAATATGCATCGCCATCCTTAATTTTTTCGGCAGTAAAAGACGGCGCAGAGTGGAGATAGCAAAAATTAGCCGAGCAAATGAAAAACTCACCACCTTCAGCAAAAGACACGGACGGCGCCAAAAATAGAAGCGATAAAATAGCCACAAAAAAAGAGGAAACAAAAACCTTTTTCACCTTTTAATTATCCAACAATAGCAAAAACTTGTCAAGCGATTACGCCGAGATTCATCAGCGCCTTCTTAAAATAACATTCGAGTTAAACACAAAAAAGATATTTAGCATTTGGAAAAAATTAACAACAAAAGTTGAAAATCCACTTTACAAACCTGAACTTTGAAACAAAACCTTCATTAGCAAGTGAAATTTGATGCTAAAACTCTAAAAATGATTTTTAAAGATTTTTCACCTTTATATTTTTTAACTTTAACTCGTTTTAAAATTTGCATAACCTCTCCTTATATTTGATTTTTGCCATTTTTTGTGTTTTTCACGCTTTTTTGATGATTTTTTTTGTTATTTTTTTATGTTTTTGCTATTTTTTTATATTTTTTTCTGTTTTTTATGTTTTTTTGCTATTTTTTTATATTTTTTGCTGTTGTTAATATTTTTTGTTTTTTTACTTATAATTGTTTTGTTGGTTTTAGGTTATTTTTTCGTTACTTTTTATATTATCGGAAGTCGAACCAAGCGCGACGAAGTCGCATTTGAGTGAGACTGATGTTTATTCAAACTGTGATGGCGGACAAAGCACGCTAAATTCGTTAGAATTTATTAAAATTTTGAGTTAACAAAATTTTAACATCACATAGTTTATAATAAATTTTTTGCCTATATTTACCCTCTTTTAAATTCAGTCGACAACCGCCTTTATTGGGTCGCCTGTTTCAGCATCTTGGTAGGTCAGCCAATAGCCAAAACCCTTTTTGTTTTCAGCATTAAGTGGCAGGAAAATTGGGAATCCCGTCAGTTCCTTCGGCGGATTTTCCTCATAAACTGCCGGCACGCCATAGCAAACATACTTCACCTTTTCGCCCTCATAAATAAGCCCAAAAACGTAGAAGTCGCCGTCATCTTCATACTCCACCCTCACCCATTTCGACGATGGAAAAATTTCCTCTAAAACAGTTTCCGCGGGATTTTTTTCAAAAAGTTTATCAATTTGAGGTTGAAGTTTGGAAACAAAACTTTCGTAATTTTCGCTTACATACTCATCATCCTCACCATTTTCTTCCTTCAAACTTTTCGCATTGCCTTGCATACGATAAAGCGTTCCGCCACCTTCTTCGTCCTCATTTTCCTCGCAAATATTTTCACTGTTTGCAATTTTTTCAAAAAAATCACTTTTTTTATCAATTTTTTCGGTATTTTCGGCAATTTTTTCACTATTTTTGTGATTTTTTATATTTTCTATATTTTTTAAGTCATCACTTAAATCACCAAATCTTCCCTCCTCACCGCTTTCATCCATATCATCCACAAAACTTGCAAATTCTTCTTTTTTAGTTTTCTCTTCGCCATTTTTGATTTCATTATTTCTAAAATTTTGCTCGTTGTCGCTTAAAGCGTTATAAAAATTCTCTTTATAGAAGCAATTTTTGCAATCGCCTAGGCACTTATCAATCTCAGCCTCTATCTCTTGCTTTTCGTCTTTTTCATAATCTACGCCATTTTCGTCCAAAACTTTTTTCGCGTTTTTATATGAAAAATCAGCGGAAAGATTTTCCACAATATTCGCATAAATTTCCTCATCTCGCCCCTCACTTGTGCCGTAAAGAATTGGTCTTACATTTGCATCAACAACATTCAAAACCGCACACGAAAACCTTTTGTCTAAGATGTTTTTTGAAAGTTTGAAGGCGTAAAATGACGGCGATTTGTAACTTAGTCCGCTTTTCAAAACCTCATTATCGGCGTAAAAACCAAGTGTTAAAATTCCGTCAATTTGAAGCGGAAAGTTATAGAGCCGAAGAGTTCCCTCCACCTCATCGCCGTTTTTCGAAAGAGCCAAAACGGCGCGCTTATTACTTTTTTCATTCAAATCACAAAGCACCATATTCCTTTTTGACAACATAACAACCTCCCACACACAATTTTTGTAAAACACTGCACACAACAATCACGCTTTCAAACATTTTATCTCGCAATTTTTCATTTTGACATAAAAAAACCTCTCTCACACAATATATGTTTATTGTAATAAGAAAGGTTCGTTTTTTTATAGTAGAATTTTAGAAAATGTTTAAATATGTTGTCGAATTTTATCTTAATTTTTAAGTTTTGCCTCCACAAACTTAACAAGCGCCTTAACAGTGAAGCCCGCCTTTTCCGCCACAACATTTCCGTCACCACTGTGTTCATATTTTTCCACGCCGAAAAGAAAACTATTTTTTGGTAAAATTTTCAGTGCTTTCGTGTCGTTTGTCATTTCAACATAAAAGCAAACCGCATCCTTTGGCAAAATTTTTGATTTATACGCCGAAGGCTGTTTCTCAAACGCCTCCAAACTTGGCATACTGACAACATTCACAGTGTGCTTTTTTGAGAGTTCCTTTTGTGCCTCTAAAATGAGCGCAACTTCGCTTCCGCTTCCCACCAAAACAATGTCAGGCTTTGCGCTTTGCTCCTCCAAAATATATCCACCCATAAGCGCGCCGTCATAGAAAGTCTTTTCAATATGAGGTAAGTCTTGGCGCGACAAAATGAGAGAGACCGGCACCATATTTTTTATGCAATACTCATATCCAGCCACCAACTCCTTAAAATCGCACGGTCGAAAAACGGTGTTTCCAACGATTGCGCGCAGTTGCCCCACCTGTTCGATTGGCTGATGCGAAGGTCCGTCCTGCCCAACCCGAAGGCTGTCGTGCGTGAAGAAAGAGAGGATTGGAAGTTTCATCATCGCGCGCATTCTTATTGCTGGAATCATATAGTTCGAAAACGCCAAAAAAGTGGAGTCGAACGTTATGAAATCCTCATATAAACTAATCCCGTTCGACACAGCGCCCATTGCGTGCTCTCTAACGCCATAGTGGATATTTTTCCCGCGCTTATAGCCAAAAGAGTAGTTGCCCGCATTGTCGATATACGCCAGCGTTGACGGCGCAACATCAGCCGTGCCACCGATAAGTTGTGGGCATTGATAAGCAAGTTCGCTTAAAGCATAGTGATTTATTTTTCGAGTGCTTTGCCCGTCGTATTTTGCCACATTTTTAACAATTCGCTCGAAATTAATCTTCCTCTTATCAAAAAACGCCATAAGAGATTTGTAAAGTTCTGGGTGTGTGCTACTATACATCGCCAATGTTTGGTTCCACTTTTCGTGGTTGAGTTTTCCGCGCCTCGTGGTTGCCATACAAAACTCTCTCACATCGCTTGGAATATAAAAACTCTCCTTAACCCTAAGTTTTTCCTTGAAGGCTTGAAGTTCTGGTTCCGTCAAAAACGCGCCGTGCACTGCACTTGTTCCTTCCTTATCCGTGCCGATGCCGATTGTGGTTTTGAAGATGATTATCGTTGGTTTTGTGCTCTTTTTTGCGCGCGAAATCGCCCTTGTGCAAGCGGAATAGGAATTGCCGTTCTTAACCTTTATAACATTCCAACCCATCGCCCTAAATTTTTTTGCCGTGTTTTCTTTGTTTGCCAAATTTAGCGGACCATCGATGGTGACATTGTTTGAGTCGTAAAGAAGGATGAGTTTTTTAAGTTTCAGCGCGCCCGCCAAACTACACGCCTCTTGCGCCACGCCCTCCATAAGACAACCGTCGCCAGCGAAACAATAGGTGTGGTGGTTGATGATATTGAAGCCCACGGTGTTGAAGCGCTCTTCCATAACGCTTTCAGCAAGCGCCATACCAACCGCGTTTGCCACGCCCTGCCCAAGCGGACCAGTTGACACCTCCACTCCATCGGTGACGCGATATTCTGGGTGCCCCGGCGTTTTCGAGCCATAGGAGCGGAAGTCCTTTAAGTCTTGCAAACTGATATCAAAACCAAACATCGACAAAAGAGTGTAATAGAGCGCACTTGCGTGACCTGCCGACAACACAAACCTATCTCTATTCAAAAAGTCAGAGTCCGAGGCGTCGAAGTTATAGTGGTCCTTAAAAAACGCGAAGAGAATGGATGATGCCCCAAGCGTTACGCCCGTATGTCCACTTTTGGCGTGCGAAATTGTTTCCGCTGAGATTGCTTTAAGATAGTTAATTGATTTTTGCGCGATATTCATAAGATTCCTCCAAGTTGTTTCAAAATTTTTGTTTTCACAAGTTCCTTATCCGCCTTTCGAACGCCGATAACAAGGTTGGCGAACTGTTTAAGCCGAAGTGTCCGCTCTTCAAAACGAATAAAGGAGATTTTAGATTTTTCTTTAATATATGATTTTGGAAGGTCAACAAACACAATAATGCTTTCTTTTTTAAAAAGTTCGGCGCACTCCATAAACCTTTCATATGCGATAGATATGCACACATTTTCATATGAGGCAAGATTAGAAAGCACGCGCGCCTCTTGTTTTTTTAGATAATCAAGCGAACAGCGCTCCTCGATAAGTTTTCTATCCATTATCTCATATGCCAAAAGTTCCCGTGTGCGACAAAACAAAAGCCCCAGTTCATCCGCAAGCGCCTTGGCGACCATAGTGGAAAACTTTTCATATAACGACACTATGACAATTTTGTTATATTTTTGCTCTTCCATAGATGTATTTTATCACAAACTTTAATTTTAACAAACCATTTACGCCAAATTTTTGTAATTTAATCTCTTCTTTTTAGGAAATTTTAAGGAAAGAAGGAGGAAAAAGAGGATGAAATACACTGTGAGCATCGTTGCCTTATCGTCGAAAACAAATCCGCTTGCCACTTTATAGGAGGTTTCATTGAGCGAAATTCCAACCGTTCCGCTGTCTTTTGTTATGAAAATCTCGCTTGTGCCAGCATCATAAAGCCTGTCAATAACCTCCTCGGCAGGAAAATTATACGAATTATCAATTCCGCAACTTATCACCGCCAAAGTGGGCGAAATGCTGTTTAAAAATGGCGCGGTGCTTGCCGTTTTTGAGCCGTGGTGCGACACCTGCAAAATATCCACCTTCAAATTCTCGCCAAACTCTAAAAATTCCGCTTCGGTTGAGGCAACGGCGTCACCCGTGAGCATAACCATTTTGTCGTTGTAGGCGATTGTCACTATCGGCGAAATCTCGTTTTCATCGCTAAAAGTGGCGCTTTGTGGCGTCCAAAACCTCACCGAAATTCCGTTAAGTGAAAATTCCTGTGGCGTTATAAATTGAATGTTGGCGTTTTCTTCTTCAATTTTTTCGATTAGTTCGATGTAATCTTTATCGTAATTGACCGCATAGTTATTCTCGTTCTCCTCAAAAGGCGTAACCACTTTCGGTCTAAAAATGTTTTCAACATCAAACCGCCTTAAAACCTCCATTGCACCTCCCGTGTGGTCGATGTGCGGATGCGAGATGATGAAATAGTCTATCTTTGAAAGATTGTTACCTCGAAGGATTGCAGAGATTTCGTCGCATAGCCTTTCACTATGTTCGCTAAGCCCAGCGTCGTAAAGGAAAGTGGTGTTATTGACAATAACAAGCGAACTTTCGCCCTGCCCAACATAAAAGGAATAGAACTGAAAATGGTTATATAACGAATTAAAGTTATGAAAAAATAATGACAGCGTGGTCATATTTATATACACAATAAAAAAGAGGGCGGAAAAAAGAATGAGGATAATTATCTTCAAACCATATTCAAATTCCCACCTAAAATTCTTCAGTTTCCAAATAAAATTCTTCATCTAAACAAAAAGGATATCGTCTTTTCCATAGTCTTTTTTGCGCTTTTTTGGATATTTACCAGCAAAAATTTTCATAATTTCGGGCATTGCGTCAATCGCGTTGCGATAGCCAATCTCCACCATTTCGTCGATGCCTGTAAGTTCGGTTGCCTTATAACGCTTTGTGTCGCACGCAATGGTGAGGTCGGCGTTCAAGTAGCCCTTAATTGAGTTACTCTTCATTAAAACGCGAAGCGCGCACGCAATGATATCCAGCGTTTTTGTGCTTTCGGTGCCATAGGTTCTCGTGCTGTTGCAGTCCACCGCAATCACATAGTCGCAGTCAAAAAAGCGCGGTATGTTGGCTGGGATATTGTTTTGAAGCCCGCCGTCGCAAAGAAGATAATCGCCAAACTTAACCGGCTGAAAAATCCCAGGCACGCAACAACTGCCCGCCACCGCTTTCGCAAGGTTACCCTTGGAGATACAAAGTTCCTTGGTGCTTTTCATATCCACCGCCACGCACGAAAAGGGTTTTTTGAGGTCTTCAATGTTGATGTCGCCGAAGTTTTCCTTCATCATATTCTCAATTCCTTCCGTTTTGGACGGCACAAAAAACACCTTGCTTGTGCGGATGTCGCTGGTTTTCATACTTTTGGCAATTTTAAGAATCTCCGCCGATTTCATCCCCGAAGCATACGCCGCACCCATTATGCTACCCACGCTTGTGCCAGAAACATAGTCAAAATCAAGCCCATATTCCTCAAATGCCTTAATAACGCCAATGTGCGTCATTCCTTTCGCGCCACCACCGCCGAACGCTATTCCAATTTTTGGTCTTTTTTTGAAAATGCTTAAAAATTTCATATAGAAATTATATCAAAAAAGTTTTGAAAATAAAAACAAAATTCAATTAAATCACAATTTTTTTAGAAATAGCCTAAAAAATAGGTGTTTTGCTTTACGCCCATTAAACGACTCCAAGCGCTCAGTAAACCTCTCGCCTGCGCGCCTTTTAAAAAGTGTTCTCCGAGGAAATTTGTCAAAAAAAGTCTAAAAATGAAAGATTCTTAATATCTTAAAATATGAAAAAATTTCCTTATTTTATCACGTTTTCAGTGACCCTTCTACTTTTAACGTGCGTTTCAATCGGCTATCTTTTATCTACAATCATTGTTTCCGCCAACCTCTTTCAATCAACCGAGCGCGTGGACGGCGGGCAAAACACTTACTATTTACTCTCCATATTTTCCTCACCAAATCTAAGTGAAGTGCAAGCGGAAATGGCGCCAGAAAATTATGCTGACTATGTTTATAAGGAGGGCGAAACCTACCACCTAATCGTCAGTTGCCACAAAAATCAAGGCGATGCGGAACTTGTTAAAAACAGCCTTACCTCTAGTGGAAAAAATGTGGAAATATTGAAAATAAAAAAGGAAAACATCACCATTGAAGGCAATTTTTCCGCAAAAGAAGAGGATATTTTGAAAAATTCCATACTGATATCCAGCAAAATCTTTGACGACCTTTATGACCTTTCGGTTAGTATCGACACAGGGCTTGACAGTGAAGTGACTGCAAAACTGAAGGTGAACGAAATTTACTCCAACTTCCTTGCAAATAAAAACAACTTTGAAACACTTTTTGAGCGTTCCTCGCTTGCCGAAATTGAAATGATTAAGGATAACTATGAAAAAATTGACGTTATGCTCAGTTCTCTTTCGCAAGAGCCCTCGCTTTCAAAAGCGATAAAAAACCTCCTTGTCACCCTCGCCGTTGAGTGCTAAACGCCGTCATTTTCTTAAGTGTTGCAACACTAAGGGAGGAGTGGTTGTGGGAAAGGTTTTTGCGCGTCGTCAAACATAACAGCAACATTAAAATGCTGTTTTTTAATATTCCTTGCCACTTCTCTTGCAAAAATGTCGGCGTTTTTAAGTTCGGTTTTGGTTGGTTTGCCTCCGCGCTGTAAGTAGCCAACAATTTGATAGCGAACACTAAACGGCTTTGTTTCCAACTTTTCTTTTAGTTCTTCTATCTCAATCAACTTTTCCTTCACAATAATCGCCGTGCCTCTGTCCGCATCCTCATTTTTTTTAATTATCTTTTTGATTTTATCATACTTCAAATCGCTTTCTTTGACGATAAGATAGTCCGCTTTTGTGATGCGAAAAACCGCTTCGGCTATCTTTGGGCAGTGCCTTCCCATAACCTTAAAAAGGCAGGTTTTGGAACAGGTGTGAAAACTTGGCATACAATTTTCAACCGTATGCACGCACGCGTCAACCGCTGTGTCAAAACCAAGGCTATACATCGACCCAACAACATCGTTATCTATGGTTGCCGGCACAAAAAACACCTTCGCGCCGTGAACAGCAAGTTCCTTAGCGCCCAAAAAACTTCCATTTCCGCCAAGCACAACCACAGCGTCATAATTAAGGGCGTTTTTTAATCCCTCACTAAACACCTCTTTTTCTTTAAATTCTGGGAAACGAGAAGAGCGGATATATGCGCCCGCCTCATCCTTCACCTTTTCAATTTCGCGGATGTTTAGTTTTCGAATATCGCCCTCAACAAGTCCTTTGAAGCCTTTGTAAGCATAATATACATCTTCAAAATTTTTTGAAAGTGTATAGACAAATCTGTTCATACCTGGCGCATCGCCACCACTACACAAAATCAAAATTTTCATTTTGCCTCCTTAACCACGATGTTTTCGTTGCCGATTATGCCCGAAAGTTCGTTCACAAGGTAGTTATTAATGGCAACTTTGCCGTTAAAATTAAGCGCTGACCCAGTGGCTGTGCAACGGATGATAACCTGCGCCTCGCCTGGATAGGACAAAAGCGAACTTTTCACCTTGCTATACACATCAACGTCTTTGGTGTCGAAGCGAAGATAAACCTTGCCCGTCTTTTCGTCCGTCTTTTTCTCTTCCTCTTTCATTACGAAAACGGAGTCGCCGATGAGCGAAACGCCCGAATCGCGCACGTTAAACTTTCCGCGCACGGAAACAACGGCATCCTCAACCACCTCTGCGCGATATTTTGAGTAAACATTTGGGAAAAGAGTGACTTCCATTGTGCCTGTCAAATCTTCAAGTTTGAAGGCGCACATATCCTTGCCACTTTTTGAGCGGATTTTTTTAACTTCCACAATAATGCCACCGCACGTGAAAGGCTGACCGTCCAAAAGTTCCGCTTCCTCTTCGAACTTGTCGCTTTCGTCGCCTTCCATATCCTCGTCCTTAGCGTTGATTGCACTAAGCGCCTCGGCGGTTATGGTGAAATTTTTAAATTTGCTTGCGAACTCTTCAAGCGGATGCCCCGACATATACACCCCGATGATTTCGCGCTCGTTTTTCAAAATTGTTTTTTTGTTGAACTCGCGAATGTCTGGGTATTCCACCGTGTCGACGATATCATTTGTTGCAAAGAAGGAAATTTGCCCCGTTTGACGTGACTTTTTGTCCTTACTTGCCCGTTGCATAATTTTTTCATACACCGCCATACACGACGAACGCGAATGTCCAAATTCGTCAAACGCACCGCTAAGAATAAGGCACTCAACCATTTTTTTGTTGATGGAGTAGTCGCTCATTCTTTCGATGAAATCTTCAAGGCTCTTAAACGGACCATTTGCCTCGCGCTCTTTTTCCATATTCTCAATAACTTGCGTGCCGACGTGTTTAAGTCCGCCAAGACCAAAGCGAATCCCGCCGTCCTCAACCTTAAAATAGGTGCCACTTTTGTTGACATCTGGCGGAAGAACCTTAATACCCTCACTGCGCGCAAAGTTGACATATTTTGTCAGTTTGTCGGCAGCGGTGATACGATTGTTTAAAACAGCGGTTAAAAATTCCACTTCGTAGTAGCATTTTAGATAAGCGGTTTGATAGGAAACATAGGCATACGCTGCGGCGTGAGACTTGTTGAAGGCGTATTTTGCAAACTCCTTCATTTCGTCGAAGATTTTTTCCGCAACCTCCTTCTTATGCCCAAGTTTAATGGCGCCTGGAATTGACTTCTTCCCCTCAGGGTCCTCCCAGCCGTTGACGAACTTCACTCTTTCTTCGCCGATTTTATCCACCTTTTTCTTGCCCATAATACGGCGAATATTGTCCGCCTGCCCGAGGCTGTAACCACCCATCACCTGAAAGATTTTCATAACCTGTTCTTGATAGACAATGCAACCATATGTGACATCCAAAATTTCTTCAAGGCAAGGGTCCTCATACTCAATATGTTCTGGGTCCTCCTTGTTTTTCACAAATTTTGGGATGAAGTCCATAGGTCCTGGGCGGAAAAGGGAAATCCCCGCGATGATGTCGTCCATACACGATGGCTTCAACTCACGCATAAACTTCTTCATTCCCGCGCCTTCAAGTTGAAAGACGGCATCCGTGCGCCCAGAGGAGATGAGTTCGAAAACCTTTGGGTCGTCATATTCCATCGCATACATATCCACCTTAACGCCGTGGGTCTCATAGATGTAGTCGCACGCCTTTTTAATATCGGTGAGGGTGATGAGCGCCAAGAAGTCCATTTTAAGAAGCCCCAGCGATTCAAGTTCAATCATATCATACTGCGTCACAATATCGTCGCCGTTTCTTGCAAGCGGAACGAAATTCGAAACAGGCTCAGGCGAAATCAAAACGCCTGCCGCGTGAGTGGAGGTGTTGCGCGGAACACCCTCAAGTTTGATTGCCATATCCGCAATGCGCTTAACGCTTGGGTCGTTGTCATACATCTCTCTTAATTCTGGGATGATAAATTGGTCGTTTGCAGGGTCGCCCGTCGTGCCGAAATAGTATTTAAGAAGAGGTGGTTTTTTAATGCCGTCCGGCTTTTTGAACGGGATGAGTTTTGTTATTTTATCCACCTCTGGGTAAGGCGTTCGAAGCACGCGCGCCACATCGCGGATGGCGTTTTTGGCTTGCATACGACCGAACGTGACAATTTGCGCCACGTGGTCGGAGCCATAGCGTTCCCTCACGTAATCGATAACCTCGCCTCGCCTATCGGTGCAAAAATCGACGTCGAAGTCAGGCATTGAAACGCGCTCTTTGTTTATGAAGCGCTCAAAAAAGAGGTTATATTTAATCGGGTCAACGCGCGTAATGCCCGAAGTATACGCCACCAAACTGCCCGCACCACTGCCACGCCCAGGTCCCACTGGTATGCCGTGTTCGGTTGCCCAGTTGATGTAGTCCCAAACGATTAAGAAGTATTCCACAAAGCCTTGCTCTTTGATGGTTGTGAGTTCCATTTCGAGGCGGTCGATGAGTTCCTTTGTTATCTCTTTATACTTTTTGTGCAGTCCTTCATAGGAAATTCGGCGCAAGAACTCATATGGTTCCTCGCCCGTTGAGGTTTTATAGACAGGGATATAGTTTTGGTTTGCCGGAAGTTTATATTTTTGCGGAAGTTCGGCAATCTCAGCAAGGTGTTTGGTTTTGATTGTCACATCGCACTTATTGGCAATTTCAATGGTGGTGTCGAGGTATTCTTCAGGGAAGCGTTCCGCCATTTCCTCACGCGTTTTAAGGAAAAATTCGTCGGTGTCGAAACGGAGGCGGTCTTGGTCCTCCAAATACTTGCCCATTTGCACACACATTAAAACGTCCTGCATTTCCGCGTCGCTACGGTTAAGATAATGCACATCGTTTGTGGCAACAAGTTTCACCCCGATTCGCTTTGCTAGGTCAATGAGGTAAGAGTTGACAAGTTTTTGTTCGTCTAAGCCGTGGTCTTGTAGTTCCAAATAAAAATCGCCAGGCGCGAACATCTCTTTCATCTTTAAGGCGAGCGCGTCTGCCTCGTCAAAACGGCGTTGCAAAATTAACTGCGGAATATGCCCAGCAAGACACGCCGAAAGGCAAATGACCCCTTCGCTGTGCGCTTTTAGTGTTTCATAGTCAATGCGAGGCTTATAGTAAAAGCCGTCAACATAGGCAATCCCGTTGAGTTTGAAGAGGTTATGAAGCCCCGTGTCGTTTTTCGCGAGGAGGATGATATGCCCGATGTCGTCCTTGCCCTGTTTTTCGTAAAGATTGTTGCAAATATAAAACTCACAGCCAAGTATCGGCTTTATTCCCGCCTTAACGCACGCCTCAAAAAACTGCAAAGTGCCGAACATATTGCCGTGGTCGGTGATGGCGCAAGCGGAATAACCGCGTTCCTTGGTCAGTTCAACAAGTTTTGCAATACGCGCAATGCCGTCCAAAAGCGAGAATTCGGTGTGGACGTGTAAGTGAACAAAGTCTTTCATTCTTCTAACTCCTTTGCAATTTTAAGTATCTTTCGAAATCGGTGATTAAGCCCCGAGCGGGTGAGTTTTATGGTGGATAGTTTAAGAAGTTCCTCCAAACTCTCCTCTGGGTTTGCCAGCCTTAGAACGGCAACCTCTTGTAAATCTTCTGGCAAACTTTCCAGCCCCACCGTGGAGATTATGGTGTTAATCGCCTCCACCTGTTTCAAACTTGCCTCAACGGTTTTGTTGATGTTGGCGTTTATGCAATTCACCTGACGGTTGACCTTGTTTCTAAGTTCGCGCGTGACAAGTTCGTTTGAGAGGTTTAAAACGCTTTGATTGGCGCCGACGAGTGCGAGTAGGTCCATAATCGCGCTGACATCCTTGAGGTAGAAAACGAAATCGCCCTTGCGCTCAAAGATTTTGCCGATGATGTTATACCCCGCCAAAATCGAAGAAAATTCGATGAGAAAATCGTGGTTTTTGGAAACAAACTCTAGGTGATAGCCCGTCGATTCCGTTTTATTCGCGCCCGAAGAGAACTTGATGCTTGAGGTGGAAGCACCGATATACACCCCCTTCACAAACGCACGGCGCGAGGCGTCCTCCAAGATAAGCGAATTGTTGATTTCAAACTTGAAAGAAAGCCCGTTTGAGAAGTCGATAACGCCGACGTCCAAAAGCAGTTGTTGAAATCTTTTAACGTCGAAGCGAAGTTCGTAGAAATTATTTTTTGAAATGGCATACTGCTCCCCAAGTTCCTTTTCCACGCTTTCGCCATAGAGTTTCTGCACAATTCTTTTCACATATGGGAAGAGTTCGTCGATATCAAAAATAATCGAAACGTAAAACTCGCCGTTTTCCTTGCCAATTTCGCCCGAAGAGTGAAAAAGCCCCGACAAAAAAGCAATGTAAGACGAATCGTCCTCCATATCGCTTTCCAAAATTTCCAATTTAGAATCTCGCGAAAAACTCATCTAGTTTCCTCTTTTCTTGTTGAATTTCGGCAATTTATCCACATTTGCCACTTGCGCAAGTGGAATGTTCAGGCGATAGATGATGTTAAGCCCGTTGTTGACCTCGCCCACGCGCTCAGGTCTGTGCGCATCGCTGTCGACGATAAATTTCACCCCTTCGCTTGCCATAGTTAAAATCTCATCGTCGGTGAAATTAATGCGCTTGCCATTAAGTTCCACATAAACGCCCTTTTGCTTTGCCATTTTCGCAACGGCGATGGTGTCGATTTGAAAACCATAGTTTAGGTGGGTTAGAATGTCGATTGGATACTTATCAAGCGCCTTCAAAAAGGCGGTGGTGTTGCGGTTGATAACCTCCAAACTCGGCTTAAAAATCTTTGCCATATCGTTTGCCCAGTTAAGGCGCACCTTGTCTTTAAAAGTGGTGGTTTTCACAAGGCGGTGATAGCCCATAAGGAAGATATCCAAAAATTCAAAGTCCTCCTCGCGCACATCAACGTTGCCGTCAAGGGAAATTAGGTTCGCCTCAACACCCAAAAGAATGTCAACGCCCGTCACCTCGCGCGCGTTTAAAATGTCCTCCCTAAGGTTGCCAATGTCCTTGCGCCTTATGCCGTAAAACTGGTGGTTGAAGCCGTGGTCGGTGATGGCAATCTGTTTAAGCCCCTTGTTTGAGGCAACTGAGGCATTTTCCAAAACCGTGCCTTTGCCGTGACCGTGGCGCGAATAAATTGTGTGCGTGTGGTAATCGCCAAAAAGTAACATACGCTCTCCTTTAATGGATATTTTAACACCTTTTTTGAAAAAAAACAAGCAAAAAATGTTAGTCTAGCGCAAAGAAAAATTAATTGCAACAAAAATGCTTAATAAAAAGGTGACAATCGGTTAAAATGTTTAGTGAACAAAAATTTCAACCATTTAGAGATATCCACATTGTGAAAAAAAATGTTCGTCACATCATTTATAAAAATCTTTCCATTTTTTTTGATTCAAGCAGGCAAAACTTAAAATAGGATATTTATAAAATGGAATGAAAAAACTTAATTAAAATGTAACCTAGAAATTTTAATTATTACAATTTGCAAAAAACATTAACATACTTGCACTTAGTTATCGGCTGATGAGAATAAAATTGTGGCGAATTTGCAAAAATAAGTGTATGTTAGACACAAAAAGTATGCTTGTTCTTAAGATTTTGGCAAACGGAAGCAGTGGCGGAAGTTACAAGATTTTTGAAAGCGCCGACATAATAAGCGCTCTGCCAAAACGCTTCCGCACCGACAGCGACGGCATAAGGCACATCCTCACGCACCTTGAACGCGAGGATATGATTTCGATTAAGTATGATGACGACGACACCTACTGTCTTGCCGTTCTGCCTTACGGCGTTGAAATACTTGAAAATGAGCGACCAAAAAAGAAGGAAAAGAGAAACGCACTTTTGGTTTTTCTTTCCTTTCTTTGCGCCTTTTTGGGAGGCGCCCTCGGCGCCATACTCACCTACCTAATAATTAAGTGACACGGGTATTTTCTAAGGTTTCGTGGTTAGCCAATCATTCCTCAAAGTGGTAAGTTTTAGAGTTTTTGAAAGCCGTTCTACGACGAGATTCTTCGCTGGCGTCGCCTTGCTCCTTGCTCAGAATGACATTTAGCGGTATTGCTTAAAAAATGCTTAACGCAAAAGACGTTAAGCATTTTTTGTGTGGATTTAGGTTATGTTGTGCGTTTTTAATTTGTTGTATGAATTTAATTTGTTCACGTAAATTTAGTTTGTTTTTATGTGAAATTGATTGTCTTTATATGGATTTGTGTTCTAAGGAATCACATTTACGGATTCACCACCTCGAGAGCAGTGCGGGCAGGCGAGGAAAGCCCCTGCGCCGTGCCATAATACCCACCGCTTGTCACCATATCATTCCTCGAAAAGAAGTATTGGTCATAGACATCTTCGGAAATAGGAATTCCTCCCAAATAATCATTTCTCCCAATTATAGTTGACGTTGAAATCGTATAACCATAAATTTCTTTAGTGTATGGAGTTCCTCCGACTAAGAATAAATATGTCAGTTTCCCTTCACTATCTTTAATAATTGTGTCATCCTCGAAATGTCCTCCTAATCCACCTACAAACAAATTTCTCCAAGTGTTACCATCAATACTATTATAATTAATATAATTAGTAAGGTATTTTTCCATGGCAGTATAATTTGGAGATTCTGTCATCCTTCCCAATGTACCTTTCCCGCCTTCGCCTTCATAAGCATCGGTGTAAACAGTTTGATATTCTTCATTTGATACACCTGTATACCAGTGTGAAAATGCTGGAATATATTGCAAATTACCAAACAAAAATTCATTTGCATATTGAATATGATGATCGCTCCAATAATAACTATAATAAGCTTTTGTATTTTCATCTTTTTTATATTTCACAAAAAGAATATACATGCTATCTTTATAGTCAGTTATAACCACAATGGCAGGAAACGTATAAATGTGTCGTAGTTTCCTTTCCCCTCTACCAATACCGTTTGCGTCAGTTGGCGTATTTGCCGCAAATAATCTTCCAAAATCTCCGTAATTTCCTGTTTGACCAACATTTATTTCGTCGTCGTTCAAACGTCTCATTCCCGCTGAACCGCCTCCCCCAGCAGTCACATAATATGTGTTTATATCTTCACCATTGCCATAATAGTATGTCGGTCCTTTTCGTCCACCATTAGAACCAATGTTGTTTCTATTGTATGCGTCCGAAATATCTTCTGCTACTTCGTTATAGTAAATATACCCAAGTCCGCCGGAACCGCCGGAGCCACCAAGTGCCGAGCGATAAGTGCCGTCAAGCATTACAGTTTCCGCATCTACCTGTCGGCGGTTGGAAAGCAGTCTGGTTGAATAAGCGTTCTCGTCATAACTAATGGCGCCTGGGTCGTTGGTGGTATTCAAAGTGTAGTATGCGCCGTCAAGACCGTAGGCACCACCGCCACCGCCACCTTGACTTAACTCGCCTACATCTCTTCCACTTGCATTCTTTCCGTCCGCACCGTTTCCGCCGTTTCCGCCAACGCCGTCAAAACCATAGAAGACTTGTGCGGTTTTACTATTGGTTTCGCCGTCCTCATAGCCAATGGAGCCAACTTGCCCAGCCTTACCGCCGTTTCCGCCGTTATAACCAGAACTGCCTGTTGAACTTCCATCATTTCCATTCGCGCCGTTTGCGCCGTCACCAAGCACAACATAGGTTCTTGAAGCATCCACATTGTTGCCAACATTGATTCTTGTGCGCACATTCGCGCCGTCCAAATCCGCGCCACCAACTGCGCTTTCGTTTGCCTGTGCGCTTGCGCCTTGCAAGGTCATTTTGGAAATAATTAGCGCGTTTTCCGTCTCGCCCGTTTCCGTTTGAGTTGCGCCTTGTTCGCTGTTAATTAGATAAACATCTCTTATTCTTATCGAGCCAACTCCGTCAGCATTGCGTGCGCTTTCAATAATGTTAGCATTCTCAACTTCGCCACTATTAGACGTCAAAGTTGTGTCGGAGGAGATATTTCTAAGCGCACCATAGAGGCGAAGATTTGTCACCTCGCCAATCTCGCCGTCGCCGTTGCCAAGGTAGATAAGCGACGCGTCATAATCACTTGTGTCGTCCTCTATCGGGGTGACGCCATCGCCTTGATATGCGAAATCGCCAAGCGAAACGATAAACACGAAAGTTGTGTTATCAATAAGCCCGCCGTTTTCCACCTCAATCATATTTTTCCAAACGCTCATATCGCCGAAGATGTTAAGGATGTGTCCGTTGCCATAGAGTTTTGCTCCTTCCAGCCCGATATTGCCCTCGTAGAAGATATCACCAGCGAGGATGATGTTGGAAATATTCCCAGCGGTTTCAAGCGCTTCCACCTTTTCTTTCAGCACATCGCTAGAAATATTGGTTTCTGTGGAACTTTTCACCGTGCCTTTAAACACCACGCTTCCGCTGTGAACGCCGAACTCAACGGTGCTGTTTTCGTTCTCTTCGTAAGCGTCACGCAAAGTCACCGTCTTGCCGTCGTCGCTCACATTAAATGTGGAACTTGTGGAAGAAGTATCCCACGATGCATTAGTTGAAGGCGTGTAATTCACACTTTCGGTGCCATAGTGAAGAATAACCTGCTCGCCGTTCTCGCTGAGAGTTTTGCCATACTCAGTAACCTCAAACACCATATCGCTATATTCGCTAAATAGGTCAATCACATTTTTAAGCAAATCTTCGTCAAAGGTGATGGTTGCAATGTCGAACAATGCGCTCTCATTCTCAGTTTTCGCATAACTTTCAGCCACGAAGTAGTAATTCGGTGCCGAGTTAAACCACCCGTCTATGGAGCCGACATATTTTTCAAATGACGCACTTTGGTCGCCTTGAGCGGTGCTGGTGATTGTCATTTTCAAAATCTCACCGTTAAGTGGATAGAGAATCATCTGCCCTACCGTTGTGCTTTCTTCACCTTCTTCACTTTCGTCAACTGCAAGTTCGTATACAAGATAGAACTCATCCTCATCCACAAGGTTGCTTTGCTCATCATACACGGTCAAAATGTCCTTGCCCTTCGAAATCGTGCTAAATTCCGCGCCTGCGAAAATGGAAGCGCCTGTTGAAGTTGGATAGAAGTATTTTTTATCTAGTGGAGCGCTCAATGTTTCATCGCCAGTGCTAGCCAAAGTTCGCACGTGGTAAGTTGTTGAGTTATTCTTTGTGATTTCAGCATAAGTTGAGTTATACTCCCAAATTTCGGTGCCATCTGCAAACTTATACACATTAATGTTAAGCGAGCCGTCGGTGATTGCGGTGAGGGTATAACTGCCCGTCACGCCCCAAATGTCGCTTTCGCCTGTGTCGCCCGCACTGAAATGATAGGTTGCGCCTCTATTATCTTTAATGCCAACATTTTCGCCGACGTTCTTACTTAAATTGAACTCGTTTTTAACAGACATCACCTTGTTGCCGTTAGAGAAGTATTGCACATTGCCGGTTTCGCTCACTAGAAGGCTGTCATAGAGATATTCAGCCTCGAAAGTGGTGCTTCCGTTAAGTGCGCTAACTGTCACAGTGTTGTCACTGAAGTTAAAGTCATACCCACTCTTATTCGTGTCAAGTGCAAATCTTATTGTGATGTTATCATTAAGCACTTGGTCAATATATCTTGGAACGTCTATCGAACCGCTAGTGGACGATTGAGCATATGAAACGATTGCTCTTTGAACCGCCAATTTGAAGTCTTCATACGCATTGTTGTCGCAACGAATGACAAGTTTGTTTTCGTTCGTAACCTTCTCAACCGTTACGCCAGCGCCACCTGTGTTGAGGTCAGCAGTGTAACTGTTATCGCTGTTTGGATAGTAATATATGCTACCCCAGCCTTCTAGGTCAATCTTCACACCGCCAAGTCCGCTCGCACCGTCGTAATTCAAAGTAATCACATTCTCGCCGTCGTTAAACGTGGCTGTGAGAAGAGTGGTGCCATCATTCGATGTGAAATCATATGCGCCTGCGTTTTCGTTACCATAAATTTCACCAGTAAACGCGCCAACATTGAGGTTATACGTTTTATCCTCTGGCGGAGTTATCGAGGAAACAACCTCCGTCAAAAGACTTTCATCCTCTTCAAAATTGCCCGAGCCAACAACGTAATAGTATACCGTCATTGCCGTACCGTCAATGGCGCTTGTGAAATCTTCTGCTTGCTTTTCGGTGTCAAATTCAGCGTAAGCGTCGCCTGTTGCCATATCATATGTGATATAGTAACTTCCGTCGTCGCCAAGTAATGACGCAATAAGAGTTTTATCAACCGAATCGCCAAAATCAACCTTGAATCGGTTTTCTTGCAATTCACCAACACCCAACTCTTCTAAATACTCACCAAAACTTTCCGCTTTGAGAGTGTTCGCGTTTGGATACTTAAAGGTCACCTTGTTACCTTCGCGCACAACGTTGTTTTTGCTGAGCGTGATGCTGTCGTTAAAGGTGAACTCAGCGTCATAATCTATGCCGATTGAAACGCCGTCCATATTGCCAGTGGCGTCGTCGCCCATAAGTTTGTTATTAGTCAGCCATTCGCTTATTTCATCTCTATCATAGTAAACAACGTAGTTCACTTTGTAACCTTTCGCATCCCCATCATATGTCACATAGGACGAGTAACTGAGCGGTTTAAGCAGTGAATCATTGCCGTTGTATTTAAGCGTGAAATCCATACTGCTCACTCTAACGCTTGAGTGTTGCAAAGTTTCACCGCCTTTTGTAAGAGTTGGCATTTCGTCAATCACAAAGGAGCCAGAGAAGTCTATTCCTTTGGTGTAAGCCTCAAGTTGGCCAGCATTATACACCATACTATACGTTGTGCCACACACATCAAAGCGCTTTTCAGTGCTGTTATCCGAAACCACCTCGCGAATCTTTCCGTAAAGTTCACCAAGTTCGCCGTCGATGTTAGAATAGCACTCCACCTCTTCGTCGGTGTTATAGAGCGAGCGCTCCTTATTCAGCCGATAAACATATTCCTCATATGAACCTCCGTTATAGCCATTATTCACATTAGAATAGAACGGAATTGAAATATATCGTTGCGTTGTTCCTCCAGGCGATGCATCACCGCCAGCATATTCTGCACCATACACATTTATTTGGTTAGTGCTATTTAAATATGGTGTTGGGTCATTGATTGTGATTTTCATTTTGTTACCAGCGCCAACTTCCCAGAACTTGCTCGAACCGCCATCTCTCACTGAGAACACATCACTTATCCTCATATCAAAAGTGTAATCATAGTAAATATTTAGCCTGCTAGGGAAGCCATATGAATCATAACCACTGATAACAACATCACCAAAATCTACGCTATCATTTGGCAAGTTAGAAATTCTGTTAATTAATCCATATTGTGCGTATGATTCTTCAAGTTCTATTCCAGCGTATCTTTGAACGGTATATTTTTTCGCAACCTCGCTATGAATAATCCCAATATTGCCGTCATTTACGATTTCGGCATTTTTGCCATTTTTACCACTTACAGTTCCACTGTCAGTATAACCTAGCGCATATGCAAACGAACATCTGTCATTTTGGAAATCACCTATGTTATATGCTACATTTGTGGTTATTGTAATAGCAACATTAGCATCAGGAAGCCCGTCCTTTTTCGCGTTGTTTATTGCATTTTGGAAAGCAATAATGTTATTACCACTTTCCGTATTAATATTGCCATCTTTATAGAGCATATAAGATTTAGAAACAACTTGTCCGTATATTGTCACGGAAATATTTTCTTCGCTCTTATCTAAATAACTCACCGCTTGCACTTTGCCGTCGTTATAACAATCGATAACCTTGGCATCAGTATGCTCTCCATTTAAAAATCCAACAACGCCTCCTGCAAGCGCTGCATATCCAATAAACACCCCATCATTTATGCAGTAATTATACATATTACCAGAGACGATATATCCGGTATTGAACGAGTTTGTAATCACATTTGTTGAATAGCCAGCAACTCCGCCACTAACAACATGTCCAACTCGATATGGTGCATCAGTGTTAGAATTGCTTGCTTCGAACTGCTTATAGCCATTGATAATAGACGCTGTGTTAAATGAATGGTCGATTGGCATTTCGGTATAGCCAACCACACCACCTAAAATGGAAGACGGACTAAGTCTATTTTGGCTTCCTACATTCACATTTCCATTGACATCCATATTTCCATTGTAAGCAAGATTTACACGAATTTGAACATAATCTCCACTTTGCAACCCATTCTCACCTGCTTTGGAAAGAGATATCAATCGGTTTCCTCCTTCAATATAATCAATAGGGCTAGGAGCCTCGTTCCCAGTCCCTCTTGCAAAACTGTCCTCGACCTCGATGTTGCCGGCGTTGGAGCAGTAGGATATTTTGCCGGTACCAAACGCATAGCCAACCACGCCACCAACAATGCTGTTTTGCTCTTGTGTTAGGTTAAAGTCCACAACGCTTTCAACTGCAAAGAGCGTGGAGTCAACCGCAATGCCCACAACACCGCCAACGATTTGATAGGACGAATCGCTTTTAATTGAGCCTTGCATTGAAACATTTTTGATTGTTGCGCCATAGGAAACGTATGCAAGCGTGCCGAAAACTTCCATTTCGTCTGAAGTGTTTTCTTGTCCCGATTGAGAAATTGTATAGCCCGACTTATCCATTTTCACATTAACATCCACAAACTTAAGGTTTTCAAGGTTGCCGTAAATGGTGTTAAACACTGGGCCCGCCGTTTTACCCGCAAAAGAAAGTGTGTTATTGCGCCCGTCAAGCGTGAACTGCTTGCCATCTCTTACTCTATCGAAATTGTCACCTCTATTAATTCCGCTCGCGGAAATAGTATAGCGAAGCATATATTGTCTGTCGCATTCTTTAATCTCGTCATCATCGCGCCTCGATAATTCCATCATCTCGTCGAACATATATGAGTTGAGGATTGGGTAGAAGTAGTCCGCCGATTCGTCGATGGCAATAACTTCGTCAATCGAATACTGCCTGTAGTTATAGTTTACCGTGGTTTCGCCAGTGTTGCCTGCGTCAGCAGTTTCATCGCCTGTTGTTCCGCCCGTGCCAGTTAATATTGCGTCGCGGTGATAAACTGTGATGTTTCTCAAAAAGCCGAAAGCGGTGGTTGCATAGCCATAGTTATTATATGGCGAGTAGAACCAAGGGTCCAAAGTGTTAGGGTCATCGTCAACATATCCACTGTCAGGGTCCGGCGTATCCTCTTCCCTATCCACCTTGAAGGAATATTTATAGAACTCCTTTCCGCCGTAGCCGACTGAGTGCGTTTCAAACTTTTCGCCACTGCCGTCTATAAACCATTCACCCTCTGTTGTGCCGGTATAATTTTTCACACTATCTGTATTTGTTATGCCCGCACCAAAATTGCCAAGGCTTATATGTTGCATAATGGTGTAGCAATCTTTTATCAAAACATTGTCATTGGAGCCCGCGTTTGTGAAAAGAGAAAGGTCATTAACCCCTGACAAAGTTTGCACTGCACCTGCCGAGAAGGTGTTATAAACACTAAGTTTTCTGCTCGCATAAGCAATTCCGTTCACATTGCCACTCGCGCCTGCTGAATAGTAGATGTCGCCGTCGAAGTAAGCGTTGTTGATAAGCCCTTCACCAGCAATAAGTCCAGCAATTCCGCTGACCGTTGGATTGCCATCTTCGCCAACGGTTATTGTGCCAGTTGCGCCAACAGCATAGAACATCGCCGTTCCATTAGCGCCAGTTGCGCCAACAATTCCGCCAACCGCATTATCACCCGCAACCACGCTGACCGTGTTATTGACGATAAGCCCAGAGATTGCCGAGAACGAATCTAACTCGGTTGACATATTTTCCACGAAACCAAAGTTATCCTCAATATTCTCACCAACTTTGGTGCTTTCTTCGTTTGATTTAAAGTTCACGGTCTGCCCGTTGCCGACGATAACCGCGTTGTTGAGGTTCGCTATTCTTTCCGTGACGTAGTCGTCTCCGCCTCCAAGCGCGCCGTCGATATAGAACCAATTAAGGCTGTCACCTTTGTTATTCAATTCGGCACTTTTTTCGCTTAAACTTTGAGCGTCAAGGCGAATTGGATTGAGTTTTGTGCCTTCGACTATGTTGCCATTCGCGTCGCTGACAACTTTTCGTGCATACCTCAAAATCTCGCCCACAATATCCACGCTTGCCTGTGGAACGTCGAGAGCGACATAATAGCCATAATAGCCCGGATTTTTTCCACCCTCGCCGATATAGTAGGTGTCGCTGTTGCCTTCCTCGGTTTGCAAAACAAATGTGACATTTGCCGAATAATAGTTGTCTGTAAATTCAACTTTTCCGCTTCCATAGCCCACAATCGCACCAGCGTTATAGTCCTCATTTCTTCGTATGCGCGTGTTGAAGGAGGTCATAAGCGAATAGGAATGCTCAATCTTAAGGCGAGGTTCGGTTTCTTCCTCATTCGCTTGATAGTAACCAACCATACCGCCAAAATTGTAAACATTAAGTGCATCACTATCGTTTTTGTAGCCCACAAGCACGTCGCCAAACGAAACGCCATTTGTGATTATGGATTCTCCTCCAAGGTTGCCCAAACTGCCGATAACACCGCCCACAGTGACCTCGGTGTCGTCATCCGCTTCCTCAACTTTAACCTGTCCGCCAAAGCCCGATTTTTTAATGCTTAACAGAGCACTGCCAGAATTGCCGATAACACCGCCAAACACGAATCTCTTGTTGTTCTTAAGAGTATATGTGCTCATATTCACATATGACTCGATTGATATCACATTGGCACTGACAGCATTTGTTTCATTATTTGTGTTAACACTCACCTTTCCAATCAAACCGCCGATGTTGACGTCGGTATCCTTGGAGGCGTTAATGACTGTCACCTTATCTTGCGAGCGCATAACTTGATCGCTGTTTTCTTGTTCTTCAACAGTAACCGAGCCGTGGCCAGTAAGAAGCCCAATAAAGCCATAGTTTAACTCGCGCACGTTAAATGAAGTTGACTCCTCTATAACCTCAAATGTGTTTAGAGAATTAAAGGCGTCCGCTTTAAATGAACCTGTCAAACTTCCAATAAACGAGCCGACATTCAGGTTGCTTCCGCTTGAGATGTTGTTTGGAATTGTAATTTTAACTTCGCTGTCAACTTCGTCATCAATTATAATCTCATTCACTTCCGCCTGCCCGATAAGTCCGCCAATATTCGCATTACCTAGAACGCTACCTTCTTGTTTTAAATTACCACGCACAGTGAAGGCAACATCTGTTTGCACATTTGTGCTGACTGACATCGTGCCATTGCCAGAAACCACGCCAAAGCCAAGCCCTAGATACTCATCAACAACATCCAGCCCTTGCGTTAGGTTGATATTGTTAAGAGGATAGCCTTCGTCGCTTAAAACGCCCTCAATATAAGTGAATTTTGCCTTGCCAAAGTAAGAACCAATATATGCCTCAGTGAGCGCCGTCTGGCTGTTGCCGTTTTCATCCAAATCGATGTTAATGGTGTATTCATTTTCCAAATAACGGTTAAGTGAAGTCATCTTAAACGTGGAAATGTTCGCCCTTTGCGCAATGTCGCTTTCGCCCGCCAATAGCCCGAAGTAAAGGGTGTAAGCATTTGAATTTTCTCGCACAAAGTTGATGTTTATGGTGCTATCTTGGATTTCTCCACCAGAATTATTCCTTATGTTATACTTCTCTTCGGCAACAAAGTTGATGTTGGAAATTGTCATCGCTTTATACACCGAATTTTGCACCATTCTGCCCGCAAGTATGCCAAAATACTGCGTGCCACCAGTGAGGTTTTGCGCGCTTGAATCTTTGAAGGTGATGTCAGCGTGGTTTGCCGTAACTCCCCCTTCGCGCATAAAGATGATGTTTATGTTCATAAAGTCGGACGAAACCGATTCCGCCGTCAAAAGTCCCGCCATACCATAGGTGTCCGCTTGCAAGATAAGCGAACTGTCGATATGGATGTCGAGGTTAGAGAAGGTTCCGTTGGTTGCCGTGCGAGAGACGAGAAGCGAAGTGTAGCCCGCATCTTGTGAGATACTGCCCGTGTTTTTATAGTAAAGGTTAAGCCCGCTCATCACAAAGCCGTAGTCGACATTTTCAAAGAGAGGTTTGTCGAGGATTAAGCCCGCGTTATCGCCAACAACACCGCCAACAACATAGCCTCCGTCGGTGACAACATAGTCCCAACTTTCGATAACGCCCGCGTCGTTCGATTTCATATATTCCTCATAGGAAACAAACCTTCCCGAGAAGTTGACGGCGCCGTTTGTCACCTTTGCCGTGCCGTCCTTGTATACGCCCGTGAGGTCAACGTCGCTGTATCCCGCGCTTGGATTATCTGGTTCTCTCATACCGCGCACAACAACGGTGAGAGAAGAGTTGGTTGCAATCGCCGAAAGCACTTGACGAATGCTCTCCTCATACGCATCTAGGAAGATGACGTTCGTGCGTGGCGTCAGCACAATGCGCGGATAAAGCGTGTTCGCCTCGTGTTCCCAATAATTTGGGTCCCAATCGTTACGCAAGAAGTATTGATTCATTTTGGTGTAAGCAACTTCCATAGTTGACAGGTCTTTTATCCACTCAACTTGCATAATTCTGTCGCTTCCAATATTTGAGGACACTTTATCTTCAACATAGTTATTGATAAGCGAGTCGGTGAAGCCGTAGATATAGTTATATCGCGTGGACGGGTTCGCCTCGATATCGTGGTTTTCTGCAAGATATAGCGCCGAAACGGCAATACTTGTGGTTGGAGATTCACCGCCTTCCACAACGCCACTTGTGATAACGTCGTAATGCCCATTGAGGTTGTCGAGTAAGTATAGGTGAGTTGGGAACATTATTGTGGTGGACTGGTCGGTTTTGACGGTTTCGAAACCGCCGATAAGCCCGTAAAGTTTTCCCTTGTTGCTGGCGTCATTTTCGTAATACGGCATTGTGTTGACGTTTTTAAGTCCAACAATGCTGTCCGCCGAAATAAACCCAATGGCACCTCCCGCTTTCGCCGAAGACGTTTCGCTGACATTTAAAACGCCACTGAAATATGTTTCATTTAAGAAATAGGAAACTTGACTGCGCGCCTGCATAACCAAAGAGGAATAATAGAAGTCCGCACTCACTGCGCCCACAATTCCGCCAAAATAAACATTATTTTCCGCCCGCGAAGAAACGTTGGAAACAACATTTAGGCGGTTATACGATGTGGAGATATATCCACCGCCCGCAAAGCCCACAAGCCCGCCAACAAAGTATGGGTCATTGTGCCTGTTGATGGAAGCGGTGTTTTCTTCAGCAGTATACGAGAAGATGCTTGTTTGCCCGCGCTCAACCGTTTCGGTGCCGTTATAGTAAGCGTATTCGTTCTCTTCAATGCTATCTTGTAACTCGCGCGTATATTCGGCATAGGAGGCAAATATTCCGCCGTAACTTTCACCAGCAATACCGCCCGCATAGAGGTTTTTCGCGGTGATATAGGAAGGATTTGAAAGCCCCATATCAGCGTTTAACTCTATGCCCATATCATAGCCGACCGTGGTTTCACTGAGGTAGCCCACCATTCCGCCAGCAACCTCGCCGTAGATATTAATGGAGTTAAGAATTCTTATTGTGGAAATGTCATAGTCATCGTAATCCACCGAGCCTTTATAGGTTTTTGGCTCCTCGCCGACGTAAGCATAGATATCCACATATCCAGCAAGTCCGCCAGCATAGGAGAGCGACGAAACGCTTGACGAAATCGACCCGCCAAGTTCGATGATACCTCGCAGGGTTTCGCCTGTGTTTTCGTTTGGCGTTATAACACTGCCATCCCCACCAAATCCTTGGAAAACAACCCGTTTTGTCACGTCATAGTAGTTCGCCGCAACGTCAATGTCGCTTATTGTCACATCGCTAATCTTCGAATCGCCAAACACAGCGCCAGCAAGTCCGCCAACAATGTTATTGCCGTGAATAGAGATGGCAACGAGGGCGTCCTCGTCGTCTTTCGAGTCAGCAAGGCTAAGCGTAATTCCCACAAGACGCGAGTCAATTACAGTGCCAGCAAGAGTGCCAACAATGTTGGCGTTACCGTTGTGAACGGAGGCAACTTCAAGCCCAAGATTTACCACCGAGCCTTCGTCAATTCGAGCAAAAAGCCCATAGTTTTCGGCACTTTCCAAACTTTCCAAAATCATATTTTGAATGGTGAAGCCGTTGCCGTCGAGTATGCCCGAAAAATCTTTTGAGGTTGTTGTGAGTTTGATATCATTGTTGTCATCAAGGTTTTGGTCAATCATATCAAAGTTGATGTCGCTGACAAAGCGGTAATGCCCAAACACCTCATTATCGTTATAGTATTTTTTATAGGACGAAACCTCAACCTCTGTTGCCTTTCCTGTTGCCTTTGCGAAATCCTCAGCGTTCTTAATGATGATTGGATTTCTTAATGAGCCATAAGAGAGGTCGATTTGAACTTTTGTGGTGTAATCTCTAAGTGTGCTATAGAAGAGCGAATATTCCTCCTCGTTATTTTCGTCATAGACGATATATCTATTTGAGAATGCGATATGGTCGGCGCTTGCAAGCGTTATGCCCGTCACCTTGTTCATCGTCCAAATGCCGTCAAGCGCACCCTCTTCGGACGAGAAACTGAAATGATAGAACACATCCTCAGCGTTCACTCTCGTTATGGCATATGCGCCCACATCATATTTGTTTTGTATGTCTATGTTGCGCTCGTCGCAGTAGTAATAGCAATAGGAAATGTCGCCTTGGTTCAAACTTTCGTTTCTCTCGTTGGTGCCCGAGAAACTCATATTATTGATGTATGTGACATTGGTGTCTGCCATTTTCACTTGCGAGAAGCACAATGAAACTGCGCCGTTTGAATCGTTCTCATAAACAAACCCTGCCGACAAGTAACTTCTTGTTTCGGTTGTTTCAATGGCAAAATTAACATAGGAATTTTTCACCGTTCCGCTGTTGCTGTAAACAAATCCGCCCACTTTTCCTGTTGCCGTGATGGTGGAACCTGCGTAATAATAGATGCCGTCCTCTGGTGATGGAATATAATTTCCTTTCACATAAGAGGTGTTGATGTTGCCAGAATTTCTTCTAACAAAGCCCGCCGTTGCCGAAAGCGTGGTGCGCATTTTGTTGTTAATCTGCGCGTTGCTCACAAAGGAAGCGGAGATTGTGCCGGTGTTTTCGCCAGCAAAGCCGGAAACATACCCTTGCCCTTCAACGGTGAAGATTGGAAGGTCGATTTCGTCATAATACCTCTCACTAAACTCCTCTTTGATAACGCCATAGGTTTCTCCGCCCACGCGCGAATTTGTGATGATGTTGTTGTTTTCAAGCACAAAGCCAGCGATGTTGATGTTATCTGGCGAAATGTCGCCACTTGTGAGGTTGACGGCTTGCCCGCCACTGCCCTTAACGAAGGTGACAACAAGCCCAGTTGCGCCCGAAAGCGAGGAAAGCGATTTGTTAACATCGTAGTATGCCACCACATCGCAGTTATAGATTATGCCGTTATTTGCAAGCGTGAAACCTGCGATATTAATGCGGTCAAAGTTGTTTATGTTAAGTTTAATCTGCCCGCCGTTATAGATATTCACGCGCACATTTTTAATGGTGGAATTTGATGTGACTTCGCTAAACAGCGCAAGGTTAATCTCGGTTGAAGCGGTTGACATATTAAAGGAATTTAAGAAAATTGTGAAGCCGTTGCCGTCCAAACTATTGAAGAACTCGGTGGAAATTGGCGTGTAGTTTGAAAGCACAATGTCGTTCATAAGGATATAGTCACCCGCGCTCACATTGCCGTCGTCGTCGGCATTTCCGCTTGCGTATTTCAAAAATTCTTCGGCGTTATAGATTGGAATTGGCGTTTCCTCGTCCGTCCAAACTTCAATGGCAACAACAAAGTCATAATCCTTCCAATTTATCGTTCGTCCTGCGATAACCATCGTGTTTTTCAGCCTCAAATGAACGATGCCCGATTGCAAGCCTTTAACTTTTATCGAGTTTCCGCCCTCGCCACCCGAAAATTCAAAGGTGGAATTTGTGATAAAGCGCCCTTGCTGGCTGTTATAGATTGGCGTTTCGGAGCCGTCACTGCCAACATAGTAAAGCCTATCTCTTAATGAGAGTTTGGAATGGGTGCCTGTTTGAGCGTTATAACTATAATTGATATAATAATTATTATTCTTATCCTCATAATAGCCGTCGCTCAAAAATTTGTTGCGCTTAGAGATAAGTTCACTCACCTTGTTTGCCTCTTCCACATTTGCTGAGTTATAGTTATACTCTTCTGGCAAAATGTTATAGTCAAAACTAAGTTCGCCTGTTGCGTTGATATATGACACGAAGGCGTCACGCACTGCTCCGTTATAGTTTCTTGTGGCTTCGCTTGATTTTATGGAAACATTGTCGGTTTCCACGGTGAAATCAACAAGATATACCGTGGCGTAACTATACTTATACGTCGCCTTACCGTTCACATAACCAACCACCGACGCTTCAACGGTGAACGCGCCTGTTTCTGCACCTGTTGCAAGATTTGAAAGGACACTTGTGTTAATGTAAGCGCGATAAGTTAAGTAAGAGCCGTTGTCGATAATCTCGCTGTCGGTGAGAGTTATGGCATTGCCGTGCCCTAAGAGGTAAATTCTCTCAAGCGTTTGGTCGGCATTTACATCAACCTCAACCTCTGCCGTGTCGCCCTTGGCAAGAATGGTCGTCGCTTCGCCGTTAACGCGCACCACCGCCTCCTGCACATAGTTAATGGAATAGGTGTTTGTTTCGGTTTTAAGCACTTCTTCGCCGTCATAGAAGGTGAAATTGAGAGTTATTGTGGAATTTGCCGTGAAACTTGAAGACACGTAAAGACGGAAGTAGTAAGTGCCTGTTCTAAGGTCGGTATCCGTTGGATGAACGATAAGCCCACGCTCGGTGGTGCCATTTAATGTTTCGGTGGTTTGCGAGTTGACATAGTAGCCATAGTTCGAATTATAGTAAAGCCTCGACAAACTTATTGTGCCGGTTTGGGTGTTTGAAAGCGTGTAGGTCAACTTAAAGTGCGTCATATGCGCAAAGTTTGGATTGACCTCCACAGCAACAATGGTCTCAGTGCCTGGCATTATTGTTGAAGTCAAGCGGTCAGCCTTATTATAATACCAAGTTGACACCCTAAACTGTTTTCCAGTGACCATATAATTTGCGATATAAACCTCTTCAATCGTTTGTTTTTGCACCAAAAGTTTAACGATTTTAAGGAAGTTGTCGTTCGTTTTTTGACTTTCAGGGCGAACGTAAACCTCAAGGTTATAGTCAGCATCCACCTTGTGCCTGTAATCTTTATTCACGCTGAGAAGAACGGTGTAGTTAAGATTGCCATTGTCTATCACGCTGACATCGATTTTGAGGTTTTCACAAATTACAACCGAGCCGTTGACGCCGTCGGTGTATTCAACGTCAAAAACCTCACCTTCGTAAACAAATTGAAGGTTTATTTTGTCATTTAAACTATCAGAGTTAAGGCTCGCCGAGAAGGATTGCGCCTCAAGCGGTTTCATGCTCAACGAAGTTGTGTCAACGATAAGCGAATTTGCGCCGTCATAAGCGGAAAGCGAAATTGTGCGCGTGTGATTTTCTTTAATGGCATTTTGATAGTCTGTAAACTCTTGTGAAGTGAGGTTCTTAACGCCCAGCGAAATCGACGCTGAAACATATTCCGCCCCACTCGCCCTTTCTGCCTCGAGCATCATATGGTTGCCATTGATACTATATGAGAAATACTCCTCACCCGCCTCGTTTTGATTATTTAAAAATTCGTTATAGTATTCGTAGTTATCGGTGTTTAGAGTGAATTTGTTGCCGTGAAGATAGATAGAATTATCTAACAGTATTTCCACCGATTTCATATTCGCCGTGCCTGTTTGAATGTTGATGATTTGGTTGTTTCTAATCTCGGTGCCATTAAAGGCGGTGGTGAAGGTTGGGATAGCACTCAAAATCATCACCTCAAAATTCTTGCTGACGCTGAAATCGGTTCGGCTTGTCAGTGTGAGTGTGACGGTGGCAAAATCGCCATTTGACGACCCCGTCACCCTGTTTGTTGAGAGCGAAATGTTCGAAAAGGAGGCATACCTATAATCATCCACCGATATCAGCAAACTTTCCGCCTCCAAATTCGAAACGCCAAAAAGTTCACTCAATGAAATTATGTTTTTCGCATTGAGTTCACCGCTTTCTAAGCCTGAGAGATTGAGTTCCTTAACCGAATAGTGATAAAGTATTCCGCTTTCTCCGCCCGAAACTTGCAAACTCTTACCCTTCACCGTTTGAATGGTTTGTTCCACCGAGACGGTTGGAGTTTTCTTCACGTTTTTAAGGTAAGGGAAGCCGAAGTTAAACTCCTCTTCAATATTTTCAATTTCCCAAACCGTGCCTTGAAGCGACCAACTATCCGTGGAGGCAAGCCCGCTGTAATCCAAATCGCCTCGCCCACCGTTTTCGTTATAGAACGCAAAGTGCGGATAAAGCATATCGCCCGAAACTTGATAATAGGTGATATACGAATTTAGAATGCTCACATTGGCATTGTCAGGGCAAAGTTCATCCAAATTACCAAGGAAAGCAAATGAGGTTTCAATAACATTTCTTGAGGTGACGCCCACATCATTTCGATTGACATATCCCGCAATCGCACTGACGTTTTGAGCGCTGATAACTAGGTTGTAATTGACCTTATTCGTATCCGTCACACTCACCGTGGTGTCATAGTCCAAATTGAAGGCGTAAACATAGGAATTTCTTATCGTTGCACTTGAACCGCTTGCGCCGAAGTAGCCAACAATTCCGCCAGCATATCCGCCTGAAGTGAATTTGTTTGGTCCGTCAACGAAGTTATAAAATTCAACCGACGCGCCGTCGATAAGCCCAAAACTATACCCCGCAATTCCGCCGAGATAGTCAGCGTTCTCGGAGTTAATTGTAACGCCCAAAACCTTCGAGTTCAAAATTTGCCCAGCGTTGACGGCGGTTATAATGCCCGAATAGTTCTGCCCAGAATACGACACTTCGCCAGTAAGAGTGCTTGGCGCGTATTTTCCGTCCACAAACTGCACATCAACCGTCACATTGTCGATTGTTGGACGCGTGTAGGAGTCGATATTGACATTCTCTCCTCCCACCATTTTTGCAACAAAAGCACCGCCATCAACATCGCCTTGGAAGTTAAGGTCTTTTATAACACCCGAAAGGTTATTTACGAAACTGTTTCCGCTAATTTTAATGGTTTCATTGCCAGTGTTTCCAAAAATCATACCCTTAAAGTCGCTAATTTCTTGCCAGTTCTCTAGGGTGATATCGTTCATAATGCGATAGTATAGGTCTGGGTTTTCAATAACCTTCTCAAAGTCCTCCGCGGAGTAAATTCGAATTGCCGTTTCTTCGCTCTTGCCGTCCGCAACCGTGATACTTATTTGAATAATAATATCCTTATAATATACCTTTTCATCATCAACATTAACAAAGTAGTCTAAATATCCATTTGTGCCGTTAATAACATCCTGATACCAACTGTTAATATCAGCAAGTGGAAGATACTCAGCAACATATTCGCCGTCAACAAGTGTGTAGGTTAAAGCGCTTTGCACGCCACCCTCGTATTTAATCATATCCGCTGGCAAAAGATAGAGGTAGCCCCAACCGCCTCTGCCATTTTCGCGCACCGAAAGGGTGAAAGTCTGCCCAATCGACGATGTGGTGATTCGAATGACATCTTGGCGCTTATCAAGCGGATGATAGTAATAAGCAAGTTCTTTATTATAAGCGGTGCTTGGTCCAACCGAGGTGGTGATGGTGTAAACTTGGTCATTATGGTCGTCGGAAGCCACATTTAGGTAAATTTGTGAGTCGTCATCGCCGTTCATCCACTTAACGCTCTCCACCCTATCCACCTGTTCAATTCGAACATCTATAAGCTCTGGCAAGGTGGTGTTTTTGAATTGATACCTAATTTGAACAATCTCGTTGACAAAACTTTGAAACTTCGTGCTTTCGGCGGTGATATCAAATCTAAGTTCGTTATTCACCACCCTAAAATTGGTTAAAATGAGGTAGTCGTTATAGATGTATGAAATTTTATCGAGCGAAATCATATTCTCAAAATCGTTCGCCCTGAGAGTGCCACTTTGCTCGGCGTCATCATTCACAACATAACTTGTTCCACTGCCCAAAATCACCTTAAAGTGCGACAAATCGGCATATGTTGCTGGGTTATCGTCGCTTCTAAGAGTGAGCCTAACTGAAAGCGTGGAAAGTTCCTCATCTTCGCCCGACAAACTCTCGCTTGAAATAAGTTCAACATTCGAGTTGTTGCTTCTAAGCGACGTCACTGGATAAAAGCCCTCCAGCCTAAAGAACCTGACAAGCGTCACTTCGTTATGGTCGTTGTCAAAGCCGAAAAATTGCACCATAATGTATGTCACAAACTCGGCATTTTCCACATAAAGCCTGCCGTTTAAGAACGCAAAGTTGTTGCTTGCTCCTGTTGAAAAAGAATTGCTGTTTGCGTTATATATTTCCACAAGGTTGCTGGTTGAGAGGTCATTAAATTCCAACCCTTCTAATTCAACATTACCTTCCTCCAAAAAGGCTAATTGATAACCATTTGCGAAGTTTGACACGTCGAGCGTGGCGTTTTTGTTGTCGAAAAGAAGATTGACGTTCGAACCAGCCGAAACAAGAAGAGAGGAAAGGCTATTGTCAACAGCGCCCACCGACTCAATTTTGCCGTTTGAAAGGAAGTAGTTTTGCCCCTCCGTGCTTTCCTCGTAAACATTATTCGAACCCTTTGAATTGTTCAAAATTGCGGTTGAAGTGAGCGGACAAAACGCCTCCAAGGTCACATTTTTAGAGTTAAGCCCTGACTTATGCGTGAAGTGGAAGGAGGTGCTGTCGTTAAACTCCACATCATTCAAACCAACCGTCACCCTCACAATAACATACTGGTTGCCAATCTCGGCAGAGTGAGAGAATTGTTCCATTGAGATGGCGAAATTGCGGTTATTAACCATCTCCACCGAAAGCCCTTGCGTGGAGGAAATTCCGCTTATTTTGAAATAGTAAACCGCATCATCAGCAACGCCTGAAGCATTGCGTGCAGAAGATATGTATTTCACATCGTCATAGTTTGGCGAGGTTATCATCTCGTCGCCGTCGAAGAAAACCTCTTCAACATTCATCGACGCGCCCATATTGATGTTATATAGGTTTGCCGTCAGCGTGGTGCGCGCAACCGCTAGGTTTCCACACGCCTCAAAGTGAATTTGGAAATTGGAAATTGAATTTAGTCCACCCAAATTTCCGCTTTTAAGATATATTTGCGTGCCGTTTTCGATTTCGTCCGACACATAAGTGGTGTTCGAGCCTAACGCCTTGCTAAATTCAATCGGCGTTCCTGTGCTTCGGTTGACCACCGACAAAAAGTCACCAACGTCGTTCCCACCATAGTTGCCGATATCCACTCTAATGCGATATTTAGAGTTTTGAAGTGGCACGTCGTCTGGGTATACGTTGCTGTATACTAGATATCCTTGCGAGCCATAGTATTGCGAATATAAGTCCACATTGTTTCCGCCCACATCATTGCCAGCACCATCTCTAACAACAATGCTTGTTGGAACGAAGGTGAGGTTTAAAATAAGGTCAGTCTCAACCTGCTCGTTTGCGTTGATTTGGTAGGCGTATTCGCTGTAACTCACAACAAAATCCACATTAAGTTCGCCGAAGAGTTTTTCAAGCGAACTATCGGTGTAAAGCGCGTCAATATTAAAAACAAATTTAAGCGTGTCTATGTTCTCGTCATACGAACTTGTGTAACTGAACGCAAAATATTCCCGCTCGTCAACCTTTTCCCCACTTTTTGTGGTCACTTCAAGCGAAAGCGTCATATCTTCGTCAAATGTTTCAACATCAAGCACGCCAGTGATTGCAGATGGCGCCAAGCCTTCGCTGTTTTGAGCATTGTTTCTAACAAGAGTGAGTTTGACCTCCTCATTTTCATTCATAAGCGTTTGTCCGCCAACTCTAAAATCGTTAATGGTCGAATCCTCAATAACTTGAAAGTCTAGTTCTTGCGAAAGTTCTTCGTTATTGTTGACAATCGCATAAACCTTAACAACCGAACCGATTGTGCCAGCATAGGCTTCATATACAAAAAGTTTTCCGTCTATAATTGCCATTGAAAGCGCGTCACCTTGATATGCCTCGGTGACCACCTCTTTCGGGTCAAACGACCAAACAACATCCATAACATTGACGTCCGCTGGTTCGAATGATATGTATTTATCAACCGCAAGCGATGTGCCTTGTCCTCCTTTCACAACAAACAAACTTGTTTTGCCATCGCTGTCATTTTGGTCCTTAATCGAAGTGGAGGTTGGAAGAGTTTTGACCGCAACATCTATGTAGTCATAAACACTTTGGTCAGCGCGCGCATAAACCTTCACTTTTGCACTGCCAGACTTTATCGCTGTGAGCGTCACCGTGTAAGAAGTGGAATTCGTGCTCGAAGTGGAATATGTGACAACATCACTCCCAGACTCAACTTGCACGCCGATGCCGTCTTTGGAGTTAGAAAGCGCCACTTCAATTTTGGCATACTTTGAGTTCGGCGCATCTTCGTCGTTGGTGTAGATTGCAACATAGTTAGTCGATAAAGACAATGTCGGCTTTTCTCCGCCACACGCTGAAAGAATCACTCCTCCCAAAAGCATAAACACACTGAGAATTGAAAGTGCGACTTTTTTCATAACTCCTCCTAAGATAATATTTGCATAAAGTCAACATTTATAAGTCATATATTTATATTATAAACTAAACGAAAAATAAATCAAAACAAAATAAGCAAATTTATCGATATTTTTATAAAAAAATATAACCAAAAACCACCATCGAAAAAATCCCTAAAACGCCAACGAAAAATTACTAAAAACATCAACAAAAAAATTATAAAAAGCTATTTTTGAAAATATAAAAAAATATCAAATTAATTTTATAGCAATTTAATCAAATTATAAAAAATTATCAAAAATATCGTTAAAAATATGAAAAAATAAAAAATAATTGAAAAAAAGTTATAAATTAATTAAAAAAACGTAAAAAATCTAATAAAAACGTAAAAAAATAAATGTTGGTTATATCGGCATTTTTTATTGTGTTACGTGTTAGGCTATATCGCTTATACCGAAGGCTAGACAATCACCGCTCGCGTATGCCTAATCTAACCTTTCAAAAAAACTTAAATACAACCTCCGTCTATAAAACGCCTAACGCGCAGTAACGCTTCAACCGTTAGGCAAGGCAGTTATTTGTCATTCTGAGCAAAGCGAAGAATCTCGTCGTAGCACCCGCCCGCGAGCGTCTAATCTATCCTCTTATTGCTAGAAAAACACGGCTAAACTCAAAACACCTCACCCATCCAAGCGCGCTTGGTCATTCTGAGCGGAGCGAAGGTGACGCTGTCACTTTTTAAGGTATTGCGTGTTAAACTTTGGATTTTTGATGCTTTAGTTTCGCCCGCGGATGCCTCTCAAAAAACTCTTAACAAATCATAGCGCTTATACCGCAAGGACTGTCGCCTTATTTGTCATTCTGAGCAAAGCGAAGAATCTCGTCGTAGCACCCGCCCGCGTATGTCTATTCTATCCTCTTCATACAGCCCGCGTATTTCTAATAAGCACCTCTTAAAAAGACCATTATGTTCGAAAACAAAGTGGTGGTTTTAGAGTCTTTGTAAGCCATTCCTACGACGAGATTCTTCGGCTTCCCTTTCGGTCGCCTCAGAATGACATTTAGCCGTATTCTCTTACGGCAGAAGTGTTATAGTAAGTTTCCTCTAAAAGCGCTCATCATCACCAAACTCTTATCCCGCTATTTTTCACTCTTAATTATTTAAAATCTTTTGAAATTAAAATGAAATTACCAAAAAAAATAAAAAAATAGCCTTTTTTTCAAAAAAAATTGATTTTTTGGCTATTTTTTTGATGTTTTTTTATTTTTTATAAATTTTATTTAATTTTTTTAATTATTTTAAATTGATTTTTTCTAATTATTTTAAATTATTTTTTTAGATTTATTTCGAATTGTTTTTGTCGAAATATTTAATTTGTTTTTTTCTAATTATCCTCATTTTTTAACGCTTTTAACCGACAAATTTCAGTCTCTAAATCATCTCTTGTTCAATAAATTTTTGACGTATTTAAAACCACCTTTCGGTCAAATTTTTGGCGTATTTGTAATCTCTTTTCGGTTAAATTTTTGGCGTATTTATAATCGCCATATGAGCAAATTTTTCACGTTTAACACCTGTCATTTGACATTTTTTTGCTATCTAAATCACATTTTTTAATTAATTTTTGCGGTTCATAACTATGCTAAGAATAACAATCTTTCAATTATTTTGTTTCTTTTCTTTGAGCGCTTTTTTCGCCAACTTCGTCGCCTCACCTCCACGGATGTGCTTCTCTTCGAAATGCTTTTCCAAAATTTTTTTAATCTTTCTATATAGGTCATAGTCCACTTTTTTTAACCTCACAGAAAGGTCATAATGCACCGTGCTTTTTGAAATATGAAACTTTTTTGCGCTCGCCCTTATCGTTTCATTGGTTCTTAAAACATACTCTCCTAGTTCTCTCGTGCGACTTGCGATATATGGTTTCATAAAAAAATCCTCCCATATGAAAATATGAGAGAATTTGTCGAATTATGATAAAGTTTGTCTAATTCTTACATTTTTCGATAAGTTCCGCAACCTGTCTGACCGTTTTAACTTGATTGATTTGGTCGTCAGGTATGGTCACGCCATACTCATCTTCAAGCGTCATCAGCATTTCGATAATATCCAGCGAATCTGCGCCCAAATCTTCCAAAATATTAGCATCGTCAGCGATTGTTTTCGCATCGATTCCAAGTTGCTCAGCAAGCAATTCTTTAACTTTTTCGATAATCATAAAGCCCTCCGCTCTTTTATAATAGCATAAAATAGAAAAATAATGCAACTTTTTTCGTGCTTTTTCAAAAGAAAAATTAAAAGTTTTAAAGACGCATAAATTTATTTATCTAAAATTAAGGTTAAAACGTTCTATTTTATTACATAAAACTAAGATAAAACATTCTATTTTATTATTTAAAACTATGATAAAACATTCTATTTTATTATTTAAAACTAAGGTTAAGGCGTTCTATATAAAATTAAGGTTGAGGCGTTCTATATAAAATTAAGGTTGAGACGTTCTGTTTTATTATATAAAATTTGAAACTTAAATCATTTTAACAGGAATTTGACAATTTAATGAATTTGTTTTAAGAAAAGTAAAATTTCATTTTTTAAGAAAAGTTTAAACCTAAATTTTAATAAAAGTCATTCTATTTTAAGGAAAACTTTAATTTAAAAAAAGACGCTTTCTAAGAGAAAACGCCTTTTGTTAATTTATAGGACTATTTGTTGCCTAAGTCTAAATACTCGTTCGGGTCAACCTCCACGCCGTCCTTCATAAGCACAAAGTGAAGCGCGTTTTCGTCGTCAAACTCTCTGCCTGCCGAGTTTGAAGCCTCGCCGATTTTGTCGCCCTTTTTCACAACATCGCCTTCCTTCACCAAAACTTCATCACCAAGCGAGGAGTAAACGCTTTTGAAGCCGTTGTCGTGTGTGATTTCCACGATGTTTCCTTCCAAACTATTGGATGAAACGTCGGTCACTTCGCCGTCCAAAACCGCCATAACACTTGAATCGGTTGGAGAAGCGAAGTCAATCCCTAGGTGAATCTCCCACTTGTTCACCATTGCGTTATATTGCAATTTTTGGTCGGAGTAGTCCTTGATGATTTCCGCATTGTTCATTGGCACTTGAAAGGAAAGGTTTGAAGTGGAAACCTGATTGGTGCTTGCGCCAACCGTCAGCGCCACCGTGAGAGCAATCGCCACCGCAAACACACCTGCAAGCGTCAACGCGCCATATCTTTTGCAAAAGTTTTTGAATTTGTTTGATTTTATTTCCATATTTTCCTCCATACCGGTGTTATTGACGAAAAAAAATGAGTTTAAACATAAATTTTCAAATTTTTTAATAACCCGTGAGGATAAGTGGAAAGCCCGCAATGATTTCTCCGTCTCTTTCGGCGATTTGAAGATTAACTTTTTTGCCGTCCAGCGTGACCGAGTTTTGATAGTATGGCGAATAGGCGTAAGTTATTTTCATCCCCTCAACAACGCTTTCGCTAAGCACAGTTGCCTTTAAAAGTTTTAAAATTTCGTCCTTAGTTAGAGCGCTGATATAAAATTCTAGTCCCTCAACTTTTGTCTTCTTCACAGCCTCTTTCGCTTCTTCACCGCCCAGATAAACAAAATCAACATCGCCCATATCAACAATTTCATCGCCACTAAGCGCGCCATTTTCCACCACCAAGCACACCCTATCAGCAAGCGCGAAGAGTGGATTTTTTTCATTTTTCACAAATGTTGTTAATAAGAGCATAAAAATAATAAGCCCAAACACCAAAAGTTTTTTCATAATTTAAATATTGCCAAAAAAAAGAAAATCCAACAAAAAACTGCTGAATTTTCGAAAAAAACTCAATCGATAATTTTTAAAACTAATAAAAAGAGATTTGGCGCTAAAAAAGTGTTTTTATTTATTATGCTAGTTACAAAACGGTTTCTTTTTTTTTAATATTAATATCTTTGAACTAAAAGAGATAACGCTTATTCTTGGCTTCATTGGTTTACTTAATCATTATTAAATCACCAACTATCATTTCACACTCTTTTTAAATATTCGATTTATCCTCTTCTACCTTTTTAAAAAAGCTTTTTTTATCTCACAAGGCATAAACAACTTACTCTTTTTAACTATTTACACTTAAAGCAATAAAGATGCTAAATCAAACTACCACATAAAACACACTATGTGGCGATGTCTTATTCTTGTTGATTAAATAACAAAAACCAACACAAGGCAAGCGATAAGCAACAGTCCGCCAAAGGTAACACCCGAAATCGACCAAACTTTAACCTTATCAATAGGTTTCTTTTTCTCTGCGTCCTGCTCACTAACCATATTTTCATCGACATTTTTAAACTGTGGAGGTGTCATTTGTGGCATTGCAGGCATTTCTTTTTTCTCAATGACTTTTCCTTGCGGAGGTTTTGGAGGTAATGGAAAACTTACGCCACCCGCTGGCGCGTTATTCTTCACGTCATCTTTCATTTTCGCCCCGATATTAGGTGGTGGAGGCGGAAAAGGAGGATTTTTTTTATCTTCCATTAGAACTCCTATAAGAATATTTTAATAGATTGCAAAAGAAAAGTCCAGCAAAATTAGGCAATTTCATAATCGCCCCAAATATTTTCTTTCATTGCGTCGATGTTTTCAACGATTATTGAAAGGATGTAGTTATCGTTTGCAAGCGCGCTTGGCAAAATAACGCTCTTTGAAAATGTCACCTTATTCCCGCCTGCGAGAGGTTCCGTGAGATAAAAATAGCCATCAGTCGCCTTCACAAAGTTGTTGGACGCTTCAAAATCTGCCTCCAAACCTTGCGAAAAAACGCCTTTAACTCGAACGCGCACATTGTCACAATCGTCGCCCGCGCGGATTTGCACAACGCTATCTAACTTTTCGCCCGGCAAATAGTCGCCGTCAATGGTGAAGGTTAACACGCTTGTTTCATTTGGCGAAAGCGTCACCTCGCTGACCTTACCGATGGGCAAGTCAGTGGAAAGAGCATTTAATGAAACCGAAAAAAGGTAGCCCGAGAAGCCGAGATAAAGAACAAGCCCAAGAAGCGCCACCAAAATTACAATGACAAAAATATAAGGATATGTTTTCTTCATACCCTTAGTTTGAAAAAATTTAGATTATTTATTCAATATCTTCACACTTTTTTCGCGTTTTCGACGCCTATTGCGTTCCGCGCGGAAAAGTTCAATTTGCTTGGCTTTGAAAACCTGGCTTTCTTGTTGAAGCGCCATACGTTTTTTCGTCCACTGCCACTTGCGGTTGCCATACACGGTGTCGTAAGTGACAATGCAAAGCCCTTGGATAAGTTGATAATAATAGGTTGCGAAGCGCCAAAGAAGGAGCGCCCAAAATGTGTCGCCACCCAGCCCGCCGATGTTGCTGAAAATTATGTTGAAGGTGATTTCGTTCATACCCGACCCGCCTGGCAAAGGTATGAAACTGGACGAAAGTTCGATTAACGACGCTGCCATAAAGAAGGTGGAGTAAAGCTCGCCCGCGCCCGTTGCTGGGAAGCCCTTGAAAACGCAGTAAATGAAAAACGGCAAAGAATTGGTGCAAACATTTCGCCCCGCGCTTAAAAGTATTTGCAAGATGACGTCGCCGATGGACTTACTGTATTCCTTCATAATCGCTTGATAATCATCGACAACTTTCATTGTGCTTTGGTATTTTTTCTCGTAATTTTTAACGAGATGCATCTTGTGGAGGACCTTAATAACCCACCCAACCACTTTTTTGCCGTTCTTGGAGAGCGACATAAAGAGTATGACAGTTATCATACCAAGCGCCAGAACGAAGCCGATAATACTTGCCACCGAAACGAAGGTGAAGCCCCTCAGTTGCGGGTTAAAACTTGCGCATATAAGGCTGACAGCGCAAATGATTATCCACGCGATATTTTGAAAAACGAGTTTGGAAAGGGGTATAGAAAGAGAGGTGGAGGCTGGCACGTCGTGCTTGATAAGATAGGACGCCATAAACGCTTGCCCGCCACTTGCCATTGGTGTGACGGCGTCGTAATATCGGCAAATTGCGCTCGACTTATACGACAAACACCAGCGCGAGCGGAAAGTTTTTCGGTAAATCATTCGATTGACACTTATAACATCCAAGAAGTATAGCATTGCGATGAAGGCTAAATACACAACCACCGCCCAGCCTGTGATTTTGAGTTGAGCTATTGGAGTGACACCATCATCAGTTGGTCCTAAAAGATTCCAAAGAAGAATAGCAACCACGAGCGCAACATTGAAGATAAGAAAACAAACATTGATGATTTTTTGTTTTTTGGTGTTGACTTTCTTTATTTCCTTGTTGACTTCTTCAACCTTTTCTTCAACTTCGCCTTTCTTTTCGTCGTCCTCTTTTTTAAACTCTTCGATTTTTTCTTCTTGTTTTTTTTGACGTTTTTCTTTTAGGCGTGAAAAAAGACTGCCCTTCTCAGGCTCGCCTTCGGTTTTTACCACTTTCTCGTCAATCTCGTCCATATAGATATATTGTAACAAAAAAAAGAAACTTTTGTCAATATATAACAAAAGTTTCTTGTAAGTTAGTGAATTTTATGCGATTAGTTGAACAAAATGCAGTTTTAGTCACTTACTTTTGAAACTAGCAGAATATTAAAGAGAAACAAGACAAAAAAATCGTCTATGTTTCTCTTTTTACACCTAACTCTCTTAATTGCAAAAAAAACGAATACTTCTGTCGTTGTCATAGGTTGTCGTGAGAAACACAACATCTACAAATCTTTTGACATGCACTTTAACCTTGACAACAAAGAATATTGGTTTACACTAAAATAATATAGAGAAGAAAACAAAAAAGCAAAAAGCGGAAGTGTGTATGCTCCGCCAACACTTTCGCTTTTTTGTAACTAAGTTTAGTTTGTGGCATGTGCTTGGTTTGGACGAACGAAGTGAGTCCACTTGTATCAAGACAAGCACACGTTTAACAGCCAAATTATATTAAAGTATCTTTTATGATTTTTTAAATTTCTCT
>CALVOG010000008.1 GCA_944350265.1 uncultured Clostridia bacterium | reverse complement strand
AAGGTCACATTCAATTTTGACATACAAGATGCAGTCAGCCGTCTTTTGGTAAATGACAGCACCATTCAAACGGTTGCTTATGTCACAACAGGTGACGATTTGGTGGCTTATCTAAGTTTGAAAACGGGATATATTGTAAGCAGTGTGAACTTTGCGTATAGCGAAGATGAAAAAGAAGAGGTCGAATTTGATGTCATTGAGCAGGAAGATAGTCAGTATTATGGCTACTACACCTTCACCGTTGGAAACATAACAAAAGACGCCGTCGTTGGCGTTGCGATAGGATATGAAACCTACACAATCACCGCTGATATTATTGTTTATGACGAAACAGGCGCGATTGTTGAGGACGCCGACATCCTTTCGAATTTCACCGCCTATATCAACGAAAAAGGCAAGACCACGGCGGATGTTCAATATAATTCGGCGGTCGCACTGTGGTTTGAAAACGCCTTGGACGACTATAACTTTGCAGGCTGGTCGAATGACGGCGCTGAGATTATTGAAGGCAGTGGAGTTTTAGAGAATGTTAACCCTTACAACGTGACAGTCATAGGCGATGTCACCTACTACGCAATCTTCTCAAAAGCGGAGTTTAACGTGTCGCTTCGGGCGTATAGTTACTACACGCTCGGCAAGGAAAGTGGCGCTGTGGATAGAGAGGAGGTTTACAGCCAAATCTATTCCACTTTCTACGACGGCAACACGCCAATCACTGACGGACACATCAGCCTTTACTACGGTTCCAGCAAAACGCTCACAATTCGTGCGCGTGACGGCTACACCTATTATGGCTACGGCTACATCATCGGCGCTGAATACTCCGGTTCGCAACTTGTTAAGGGCGACTTCGAGTATATTGAATACAACAGTGGCACTGGTTCAACAATTTCGCTTAATTTAAGCACTGCAAAGATGTTAGAGTTAGGCTTTGGCGCGAATTTAAACAACAATGTCTCCTTCTTCGTTGCGTTTATGCCAAGTTCGGTGGATTTTGCGATTACTTCATATATCGACTATGACGGCGTGCGCGAAGAGGACAGCGCAGTTGCCAATATTTCGCTTGTGGGCTATAACGACGGCGTGGTCAGCGAAGTCAATTCGTATGGCTATATAAACGGCACGCTTAACCACTATAAAGACTCTTCCGATATGCCGGGGCAAAACTTTACGCTCACAACGATAACAGGTGGCGAAGTATACCTTAGAATCGAGTTGATGCGTGCAGGGTATTCGCTTTTGGATATCGTTTCAACGCGTGGCGACCTTGTCAGCATTCAGCACATCACCGACTACAACCAAAACGACAGAACATATTCAATCTATCGAATGTTCAACATCATCGGGCAGGTCAACGAGATTGGAATTGACGTTTTGGTGGCGCCACATAAGAACATTATCGACATCAACTTCAAAAATGAAAAGGGCGTTGTTGTCAATGGCGGAAGTTTGTTTGTGGATATTGCCGACGAGTATGCCGACAGAATTTGGACGAGTGGTTCGAACTATTCCGCTCTTCAAGTTGTCGGCTTCACGGACGTCCGCTTTAAGGTGACAGCATATGTTAGACTTGGCTTTATGGTTGACCTTGACGATATAAGTTTGACATTTGCAAGCGATAACCTCACTGTGACCAACGTTAAGGGCCACCTCTTAGATTTTGAGGAAAATAACTATCTCTACGTTATCTACTTTGACGTCAGCGAAATTTCAAAGGACAGCGAAATTTCAATCAACCTCACACCGCAAGAATATAGGGTGGTTTTGAAGGATACCTCGCTTGAAAACGGCGTTGTGGCAACCATCGACAATGTGAAATTCTATGAAACGCTTGACCTATCAGTTGCAAACAGCGCCAACATCACCACGAACCTTTCCTATGTGAATGGCAGGCTTGACATCGTTCAAACGAAGGCGGACAATGTCTTTGCGGGCTACTTCACCTATGACGGCGGAAAAGGCAAGCAATATATCAACGCTTCGGGGCAAACATTGGTGCCATTCGAAGAAACGGGCTACGTTTTAAATGAAGAAACGGGCAGATACCAACTCAGCGAAAACGCACAAATTGGCGCCGACGGTGTCATCACAATCAATCTCTACCTCTACTGGTCATATCAAAAAACACAAATCAACTTTGTTATCACGCCTAACATCAATGCCAACATCACGGCTAGGGACTTGGTGGGCGGAATCAACATAACAAACTCGTGGTTTAACGAGGATATGCCACTTTACTTGGAGGTCGCATACAACACCGATATCACCTTGACAGCGCCAGAAATCAACGGCTATAAGTTCTATAAGTTCGTCATCAAGCAACGCGATGCGAACAACAACGAACTTAGCCCGATTGTAAGTTACCAAAACAATGTGCCTTGGTCTACAAACGAAAGAGACAACATTGTTGAACTCACGGTGGAAGTTTACTACTTCGCCAAAGTCAACGTCACACTTTCAGGCGGAGAAATGGAGTATGGCATTTCGCAAGACCGCTCGGGTGACACTGAGCAGGGAATTTTGTTCGCCGACGCGCTTGTCAAAGAGGGCTATGTTGATACAACTCGAAAATTCACCCTCTTTGTCACACAAGAGGCGGAAGACGAATCTGGCTTTGAGTTCTCAAGGTGGTATAAGGTTTCCACAAAGGAAACATTCGGCACAAGGCAGTTGCAAGACGAGATAACTTCGGCAACAAACTACATCCTCTATGTGCAAGGAAAAACCGTTCGCCTTGATTTCAGCCAATACGATGAAACTTCGGGCTATATTCCAAGTATGACGATAAAGGACTATGCAGGCAGGCAAGAAACCGTGACGCTCGGTTATCTCAAAGACGGCGTGTTCCATAAAGAGAAGATAACTTACGACGTCCGCGTTGGCGACACTGTCACCTTCGCAGTGCGTGTTGACTATGGCTTTGCCGTTCGTTGGGATAATTTGGATGTTTCGCTCTCTTCAATAGCCTCAAATTACCTATACTTCACGCTTGACATTGTGGGAAGTATGATTGATGGCGACAACAACGTTGTGCCAATAAACCCAGAATTTATCCCAGAAAGCGTGGCGGTATACTTAAATCAAACCTTTGAAGAGAAGGATTTAATCGACGATGCAACCGACAATAACGACGCCACAATGGCGGGCTATATCACCTTTAACGGCGAAAGAACAGAGGTGGTTATCAGCAAAATTGAGGCAGGTATTTCAATTGGCATCGTGGTCAACGCGCGATATAATATCACCAAAATCGACATTTTAAATTACTATGGCGAAACGGTGAGCGTGGACGAATTCTATAACGCCGAAACCGGCAAACTTTCCTTCACTGCGGAAGAAATTGAAGAAAACAGGCTTGCTGGCACAATCGCACTCAACATAAGTTACGAGAGGCTCTATCACACCGCGAAAGAAATCGAGGAACAAGGCTCGGGTAAAGTGGGCGACCCATTCCTCATCTATACCGCTGAAGATTTGACCTACTATATGGAAAAAATCAACAGTGGCGCGGTGACAGAAAACGGAATTTATTATAGTTACGCAAGTTATCGCGTGATGGAAGATATCTCGCTTGGCGAAAAGTTCTGGACGCCAATCGGCACTGTGAGCCAGCCATTTAACGGCAGATTTAGTTTTGCTGGGCACTCAATTTCGAACATCTATCTTGCAACTTACTATAACCCAACAAGTTACGGCGGACTCTTCGGCGTGGTGGGAAGCAACGCGAAAATTTACATCAACGAAGAGAACTATTGGTATATCTATCTCATCATCGCCATCATCATTCTACTTCTCATTCTCTTAATCATTTTGCTTATCTATAACAAGCGAAAGAAGGATAAGATGAAAGAGTTAAGCACCCAAGAAATGAAGGTGGGAGAACTTGCGGAAGAAACTAAAAAAGAGGAAGAAACTAAGAAAGTGGAAAGAAAAGCAAGAAAAACTCCAACAAAAGAGAAGAAGGAAACGACCAAAACGACGAAGCAAACTAAAACTGCTCCAAAGAAAAAGACGGAAACAGTGGCGAAGGATAAGAAAGACAACAAAAAATAGCCACGGATAAAATGCGAGATTGATAAATATAATAAAACAAGGAGGATTTATGTCCATTTTCCTTGTTTTATTTTTTATGGGGCTGGTGCAAGGGCTGACCGAATTTTTGCCGGTATCCTCCAGCGGACATTTAGTGCTTTTGTCGAATATTTTTGGAGTTGAAGAGAGTTTGTTTCTCTCCATTCTTCTGCACGTTGCCACTCTGCTTTCAATATGTGTGGTGTTTTATAAGGATATTTTCGCGCTCATTAGGCATCCGTTTTCGCAAAAAAGCATAATGATTGTGACGGCGACAATTCCAACTGCCGTCATTGCGCTCATTTTGATGCCACTTATTAAATCCTCCTTTGGCGGAACGTTTTTGCCTGTTGCCTTCTTATTTACAGCAATAATTCTTGTCGTGGGCGAACTTTTTCAAGTAAAGAAAAGGGAGTTTTCAATTAAAACCGCATTTATAATGGGTGTTATGCAAGGCTTTGCGGTTTTTCCGGGCATCTCGCGTTCAGGCGCGACAATATCAGCTGGGCTGATGGCGGGCGCCGACAAAAAGGAGTGCGCGAAATTTTCCTTTCTTATGAGCATTCCAATCATCATTCTTTCGATGTTTTTGGAGGTATATGAAGCAATTAGTGGCGGAATTTCGATAGATTATCCGCTTTCCGCCATCATTATTTCCTTTCTAACGGCGTTCGTAAGCGGAATTTTTGCCATTAAATTTATGATGAAGTTTGCAAGTGGCAAATATTGGTGGTTTTCCATCTACCTCATTCTTTTAAGCCTTGCCACCTTTTTTGTTGGCTAGGTTTTAAAGGTGACAGACAAGCACTCACATTATACACCTATCATATGCTTGTTTTTTATCGGCTAGGTTTTAAGACGAGAGGCTAGTCACTTAGGCTTTGCCTACGACGAGATTCTTCGCTGGCGTCGCTATCGCTCCTTGCTCAGAATGACATTTAACGGTTTAGCCTTGCGGTTTAGGCTGTGTTACAACCACGCTGTGCCGTTTTTGATGTTGTGTATTCTTTTATCGTTTAACGCGCAGTATCGCTTATACCGCAAGGACTGCCAGCCCATTTGTCATTCTGAGCGAAGCGAAGAATCTCGTCGTAGCACTCGCCCGCGAATGTCTATTTTATCCACTTTTCATATGTTTAATCCATACTCTATTTCGTCAGCAAAACACGGCTAAGCCCAAAACTCCCCAAACGTCCAAGCGCGCTTGGTCATTCTGAGAGAAGCGAAGAATCTCGTCGTAGGACGACCCGCGAATGTCTAATCAATCCTCAAAAAAACATACAACGCACCTCTAACATTTCTACTGAACTAGACTGTTCTTCTTTACGTTTAAAACAACCTAACAAACATAGCATTTAGTAAAAAAGACTTATAATTTTTCGCTTAATTTATCAATTTCGCGCGGTGGCGCATACAAAATGGTATGGAATATAACGACGAAAAAATGTGCGACGATTTTGAGGCAATGGCGCGCGCCTATTCAAAGTCCTTGAAAAACAAGGGCTTTGTGTTTGTCAAACTTGAGGACGAGGAATTCTCAATGCTCACCGATGAAATTATGGTGCTTTTTGGAAAAATTACGGCGTGCCTTAAAAAGATTGAAAATGAAGCGGACTGCGAATATCTTATGTCGGTCACCGAAAAGAACATCGAGGAATTTAAAAAGAAGTTTGCTCGCAACCACGTTTTGCGCGTATATGCCTGCCAAAGCGCGCCAAGTGACGCTTTTTTATCGCTAATTTCACTGGAAAACACCTTAACTTTAAAACTTATGATTCTTTCCGTAAAAAGTGGCGAACTTGAATTTTGCTATGACCTTATCACCGCGCGCACTCGAATTTACGCCAACAGTTTTTCGCAAGAAGGCTTTAAAAATATTTGACAATCATTTCCGCCTTGATTATAATGAATTTGGAGTGAATTATTGTTTTTTTTGACCCAACCACTGCTCCAAACGAATTGAGGGAGAGATGAGAAAACGTTTTGAACGTATTGCGTCGCTAATATCCGCGATAGTCACAGGCATTGAAACGCTTGTTCTTATTGCGATAATCATTGGGCAAGCCCTTCTTTTAGAGAGGTCCAATCGCGCGCAACTTTTGGAAATTGGGCTTAACGCAAGCATTTTGCTTGTGTCGCTTGTCACATTTATATTGTCAATTTTTGCGCTGAAAAGGGCGAAGGGCGATTACCTCTCGGCATATAAAAACAGGCGCCTCATTTACGCCGTTATGGCATTTGACTATCTTCTTGCCTTCCTTTTCTTCACCTACTGCCTCATTGAAAAGAATATTTTGGTGGTGGTTTTATATGTTCTATGTCTAATACTCTTAATGATTGCAGGCTCGCTTTATCTATACGAGGTCAATCAATATTTCAAAAACAAAAACGCTGGAAATTTAACTAAAAAAGAGGAAGAAATTGAAACTAAGTAACAAACGTAATTTTTGCATAATCGCGCATATCGACCACGGCAAATCGACGCTTGCGGACAGGCTTATTGAAATGTCTGGCACGGTGGCGAAAAGGGATATGCAGGCGCAGATTCTCGACAGTATGGAACTTGAAAGAGAAAAGGGTATCACCATTAAACTTGCGCCAACTCGGCTTATCTATAATTATAAGGGCGAGGAGTTTGAACTCAATCTTATCGACACGCCAGGGCACGTCGACTTCACATACGAGGTTTCGCGCTCGCTGGTGGCGTGTGAGGGTGCACTGCTTTTGGTGGACGCCTCGCAAGGAGTTGAGGCGCAAACGCTTGCCAACACCTTTTTGGCGCTTGATAATAACCTCGAAATTGTGCCAATCATCAATAAAATCGACCTTCCCTCCGCGCGCGTAAGCGAAGTGAAGAAGGAGATTGAAGAGGTGATAGGCTTGGACGCGGAAGATTGTCCGTGCATTTCAGCGAAAGAAGGGCTTAATATTGAAGATGTGTTCAAGGCGATAATTGAAAAAATACCAGCGCCAACTGGCGACGAAAACGCTAAACTCAAATGTCTCATCTTCGACAGCCATTATGATAATTTTAAGGGCGCAATTTGCCTAATTCGTGTGTTTGACGGGAAGATAAAAAAGGGCGACCGCATCTTAATGATGCAAACCAAAAAAGAGTTTGAGGTCACGGAAGTTGGGATATTTGTGCCAACCACAAAGGAGTGCGAAGTTCTAAAAGCGGGCGAAGTTGGCTATGTTGCGGGGTCGATTAAAACGATTGCCGACGTTAAAGTTGGCGACACAATAACCAGCGCTTCGAACCCGATAAGTGAGCCACTTGCGGGCTATAAAGAGGTTCAGCCCGTGGTCTTTTGCGGTATTTTTCCAGTCGACGGCGCAAGGTATGGAGAATTAAAGGACGCGCTCGACAAACTCAAACTTAACGACGCCAGCCTTCAGTTTTTGCCAGAAAATTCGTCGGCGCTTGGGTATGGTTTTCGATGTGGCTTTTTGGGACTTCTTCACCTTGAAATCATCACAGAGAGGTTGGAGCGCGAGTTCAATTTAGATATCATCACCACCGCACCAAGCGTTTCTTACAATGTGTATAAAACTAACGGCGACGTCCTGGAGGTTTCAAACCCGTCCAACCTCCCTCCAACGGTGGAGATAGCAAAAATCGAAGAGCCGATGGTCAATGTCAACATATTTTCTCCGCCAGATTACGTTGGCACGATAATGGAACTTTGCCAAAACAAGCGTGGCGTTTATAAGAATATGGTCTACCTAGACAAGCGTCGTGTGGAACTGAAATATCGCATCCCGCTTGGCGAAATAATTTACGACTTCTTCGACAGTTTGAAATCAAGAACGCGCGGATACGCAAGTTTTGACTATGAGTTTGACGGCTTTGAGAGCGCCGAACTTGTGCGCGTTGACATTCTCTTAAATGGCGAAAAGTGCGACGCGCTTTCAATGATTGTGCATAAGGAAAAGGCGTATTCTCGCGGAAGAGAACTTGCCGAGAGGCTAAAAAAAATCATCCCACGCCAACTTTTTGAGGTGCCGATTCAGGCGTGCATAGGCAACAAAATAATTGCGCGCGAAACCATTTCGGCGATGCGCAAGGACGTGCTTGCCAAGTGCTATGGTGGCGATATAACAAGAAAACGTAAACTTTTGGAGAAACAAAAAGAGGGCAAGAAACGAATGCGCAAAATTGGCTCGGTGGAGATTCCAGCGGAAGCGTTTATGAGCATTTTGAAACTCGACGAGGACAAATAGGTGGTTTCGGTTTATATTCACATCCCTTTTTGCGAAAAGAAGTGCAACTATTGCGCTTTTCTTTCTTTTTGCCCGTCAAACGCCGAGCGCAAACGCTATCTCTCCGCGCTTATCGATGAAATTGAACGATATGACGGCGACAATGTGGCAAAAACAATTTATTTTGGTGGTGGCACGCCTTCACTTTTGACAACTGAGGAACTAGGAACCATCTTTCAAAAGTTGCGCCAAAAGTTTGAGATTTTGAGTGGCGCGGAAATAACCATTGAGGTGAACCCCAACTCTATCAGCGAAGAGAAAGTGAAGTTTTATAGGGAAATGGGAATAAACAGGGTGAGCGTTGGCGTGCAGTCGTTAAACAATAAGACGCTTAAAAAAATTGGCAGGCTTCACTCAAAGCGCGACGTTAAATTGGCGCTAAAAACTCTATCTAAATACTATGACAACATTTCGGCGGACTTAATTTTGGGCTTAGAGAATGAGAAAAATGTCTGCCATTACGCCAAAAAACTTTTAAAGTGGAAGGTCAAACATATTTCGGCATATATGCTGGAAGTTCACAAAAACACTCCGCTTTTCGAGGCGGTGAATAGAGGTGAATATCGCCCGCTTAGCGCTGACGGTGTGACAAAAAGTTATGAAAAGTTGGTAAAATTTTTAAAAAAATATCATTTTTTTCAGTATGAGGTCAGCAATTTTGCAATTAATGGATTTGAAAGCAAGCATAACTTAAACTATTGGAGTTACGGCGACTATGTTGGCTTTGGCATCTCCGCGCATTCTTTTTTAGGTGGAGTGAGAAGCGCAAATTCCTCGAATCTCAAAGGCTATTATGGTGGCGAGAAAAATTGCGAAAAAATTGACAGCAAAATGGAAATTGAAGAGCGGATAATGCTTGGGCTTCGCTCGCAAGTTGGAGTGAGTAAGTTGGCACTTAAAAAACTTGGCTATGATATTACGCTAAGCGAAACCTATCGAAAGTTACTTAAAGAGGGTGTCATAAGAGAAGATGGCGACAGGTTTTATCTCAATGAAAAATTTTATAAGTTCGCCGATTATCACATTTTAAACCTTATTGCTTAAAGTGTCCTCTTAAAAATTAAAACCACTTTTCACAAAGTGAATATTTTTATAAATTTCGCCAATTATTTTGAATTTTAGTTAATGTGGTTAAATATAAAACAATCTTTTAAAATTTTTTCGAAAGTTGTTGACAAATTAGCATATGTGTGATAAAATAAGAGCGTAAAGCAAAATCGCTTTACAAAGGGCGAAAATGGCAAAGATAGAACTAAAAGATTTTGTGAATTATGGAAAACTTTTTGAGGAATATGCGTCGCTTCTAAGCGCGGAAAGACGGCAAATTATGCACCTCTATTTTGACCTCAATATGACGCTTGCTGAAATTTCAAAAGAGAAAAACATCTCTCGCCAAGCCGTGAAGGATATGATAACAAAATCTTGTGAAAAGTTAGATTATTACGAAAATTCCTTAAAAAACGTTCAAAAAAAGGAAAAAATCACAAAAAAATTAGAAAAAATCAAAAATTTGAACGATTTAAATGAAATAAAATCAAAAGTCGAAAGTTTGATAGGAGAAATTTAGTGGCACTTTTTTCGAGTTTACAAGAGAAATTTAATCACATTTTTTCAAAACTGACAAAGCGCGGAAAACTCACCGAACTTGAAATCAAAGAGGCAATGCGCGAGGTTCGAATCGCGCTCTTAGAGGCGGATGTTAATTATGTTGTTGCTAAAAATTTTGTCAACGCTGTTTCTGCAAAAGCGGTTGGCGAAGAGGTGATGAAAAGTTTAACGCCGGGGCAAATGGTGATTAAGATTGTGAAAGACGAACTCACCGCTCTTATGAGTAGCACCGACCAAAAACTCAACCTTTCCGCAAGCCCAACCATAATTATGATGTGCGGGCTTCAAGGTGCTGGCAAAACAACGATGTGCGCAAAACTTGGGGCGTATCTTAAAAAGAGCGGGAAGAAACCGCTTTTGGTGGCGTGCGATATCTATCGTCCAGCAGCAATCAACCAACTTCAAGTTGTGGGTAAACAAGCGAACGTTGAAGTGTTCGAGCGCGGAACGCAAAATCCAGTAAAAACTGCAAAAGAGGCAGTTGAACACGCAAAAAAGCAGGGCTTTGATGTGGTTATTGTCGACACGGCGGGCAGACTTCACATTAACGAAGAGTTGATGGATGAACTGAAAAAAATTAAGGCGGAAATTAAACCGCAAGAAATCCTCCTCGTTGTGGACGCAATGACGGGGCAAGATGCAGTGACAATCAGTGAAAGTTTCAACAAAGACCTCGACATTTCGGGCGTTGTCCTCACAAAACTTGACGGCGACACTCGTGGCGGTTCGGCGCTTTCCATTAAAGCAATAACGGGTAAACCAATAAAATTCACGGGCGTGGGGGAAAAGATAGGCGACATCGAACCGTTTTACCCAGACCGCATTGCCTCCAGAATCCTTGGTATGGGCGACGTGCTTTCCCTCATAGAAAAAGCGCAGGAGGCAGTCAGCGAGGAAGAGGCAAGAAAACTTGAGGAAAAATTCCGCGAAAATTCCTTCACTTTTGAAGATTACCTTGTGCAAATGCAAAATCTCAAAAAAATGGGTAACCTTAATGAAATTGTGCGAATGATACCTGGCGTTGGCAATAAACTTAAAGGAATAAACATCGACGAAAAGCAACTTGAGGTTAACAAGGCAATCATTCAAAGTATGACGCGTGAAGAACGGCTTAACCCTGAGATTATAAAAGCGAGCCGTCGAAAGCGAATAGCGGACGGCAGTGGAACAAGTATCCAACAAGTCAACCAACTTTTGAAACAGTTCGAGCAATCAAAAGAGATGATGAAACAACTTAAAAACAAGCGCGGAATAAGAGGACTATTTTAAAAAAAGCGAAGAAAAATTTTGGAAATTAAAGCGCGAGTTAGATTGTTTAGAACTATAAGAAATAACAAAAATTAAGAAAAAAACAGCAAAAATTTAGATAAAAATCTAAAAAAATAATAAAAAAATCAAATTTTTAATAAAAAATGAAATTTAAAAATATTTTTTGCTAAGAAAATTACGCAAGTTTAATATTTTTAAACTAAAGAAAATAACGTAAATTTTAATAAAAAAAGAAAAAATAATAAAAACCACTTAAAAATTCCATAAATAGCGAAAATAATATATTTTTTCATCTATTTTATAGGTTGGTATAATCTGGCAAAAGTCAGTTTATATATATTGAAAAAGTTATTAAAAACAAAAAATAAGCGAAAAAACTAAAAAAATATGCTAAAAAATCATAAAAAAATGAATTTTTTAATGTTTTTTTGAATTTTTAATAACTTTTCGCAAAAGAATTTAAAATTAAAAGGAGAAGAAAAATGGCTGTTAAAATTAGATTGGCAAGATATGGAGATAAAAAGTCACCATTCTATCGCGTTGTTGTTGCTGATTCAACAAGTCCAAGAGATGGAAAGTTCATCGACATTTTGGGAACTTATGACCCAAAAACAAACCCAGCAGAGATTAAAATCGACAACGAAAAAGCACAAAAATGGCTCAAAAATGGCGCTCTTCCAACTGAAACTGCAAAGTCAATTTTGGTTAAGAGTGGCGTGATTGAATCGAAATAAGGAGAATTAAATGCAAAAGTTGCTTGAACTTTTGGTCAAAACATTGGTGTCGAACGAAGACGGCGTCAGTGTGACCGTTGAAGAAAATGAAAAAGAAATCACCTTCTTTGTTAAAGTTGATGAGGCTGACATTGGCAAGGTGATTGGTAAAAATGGCAAAATGGCAAATTCCATCCGCACAATCATTAAATCTATCGGTGCGAAACAGCACAAAAAAATTTTTGTGAAATTTGGAGATTAAATGGATTTTTTGTGTGTTGGAAAAATCGTTAAACCGCAGGGTATCAAGGGCGAGGTGAAAATTCTTCCGCTTGTTGATATTCCTGCGATTTTTAATGGTAAGCATAAGTTATATTTAGATAAAAGGGAGGCGAAGTGCCTCAGTTGCGCCTACCGCCTAGGTTTTGCATACGCCAAATTTGCCGAGATTAAGGACCGCAATATGGCGGAAAACTATCGCAATGTTGAGGTCTTTATTGAAAAAGAAGATTTCTACAAAATCCCCTCGAACTTTGTGCTGACTGACGACATTATCGGCGAGCAAATATATGACGAGAATGGCGAATATGTGGGGCAGATTCAGGGCGTTGACAATTTTGGCTTTGACGACGTTATTGTTATAAAAGACGGTGACGAGCGCATCTATCAGGTGCCGTTTGTGGGTGATATTTTTAAATCGGCGGGCAAAAAGATGTTTGTTATTCGAAAAGAATATGAGGGGGCAAAGACGGACTATGAAAATTGACATCTTAACCCTTTTTCCGCAGATGTTTGCGCCGTTAAAAGAAAGCATAATTGGGCGTGCGGTCGACAAAAAGATTTTGGAGATAAACGTTGTGGACATACGCGAGTTTTCAAAAGATAAGCACAAAAAGTGCGACGATTATCCTTTTGGCGGTGGCGCGGGAATGCTGATGACAATCCAGTCTCTATATGATGCAATTAAAAGTGTTAATCGAGAAAAATCGAAACTCATCTTTCCTTCTCCGCAAGGCAGGTTGTTTACGCAAAATGTGGCAAAAGAACTGAGCGAAGAGGAACATCTTGTTTTTATTTGCGGGCATTATGAAGGTGTGGATGAGCGCCTTTTTTCGCTGTTTGAGATAGACGAGATTTCGCTGGGCGACTTTGTGCTGACGGGCGGAGAACTGCCGAGTATGGTGATGGTTGATGCGCTATGTAGACTTGTTGACGGCGTGCTTAATAAGGAAAGTTTGGAAAGCGAAAGTTTTTCAAACGGGCTTTTGGAGTATCCACAATACACTAGACCCTCTTCATTTATGGGCTTAGAAGTTCCAGAAGTTTTACTCTCTGGCAATCACGAAGAGGTAAATAAGTGGCGCGCAGAGCAAAGTCTAAAACGCACAAAAGAGCGAAGAAAAGATTTGCTAAAAAAGAAAAAGTAACAAAAAAACACATTTTTTGAACTTTTTTTGCAAAAAAAGCGTGTTTTTTAAGCGTTTTTTGCTTTTTTTAAAATTTATGTTGTAATTAATTTGAAATTTTTTATTTTAAACCTTTTCCTTTAAGGACAAATTGAGGTGAGAGTATGAAGATAAATTGGTTTCCCGGGCATATGCATAAGGCACTTAAAGAGATTAAAGAGGAACTTAAAAAAGTGGATGTCGTCCTTTATGTTTTGGATGCGCGCATACCGCTTTCTTCTCTCAATCCAAAACTAGATGAACTTGCTGAAAACAAGCCTGTGCTTTTCATACTCAACAAAATTGATATGGCTGACGAAGAGAGGGTGAGGGCGCTTCTTAAAAATTTCAAAGGTGAAAATAAAGATTTTATCCTATTTAATAGCAACTTCTCAAAAAACAAACTTATTTTAGAAAAAATTAAGAAATTGGCGCGAAAAAAAGTGGAAAAATATCTTGCAAAAGGCGTTAAGCCGACGATTAGGTCTATGGTTGTTGGCGTGCCGAACAGCGGGAAAAGTTCGCTTGTGAACAATCTTTGCGCAAAAGCAAAAGCGGTGACGGGAAACCGCGCGGGGGTGACTAAAAGTGGTCAGTGGCTGAATGCGGGTGACGGCGTCGAGGTTTTTGACACGCCCGGCACCCTTTATCCAAAGATTGAAGATGAAGAGGTGGCGAAAAAACTTGCGTATGTTGGCAGTGTTAGAGATGAGGTTTTGGAATTTGTGAGTTTGGCGGACGATTTGTTTAAACTTCTAATCGAAAAATATCCAAAAAATATCGAAAATAGGTATCCAAACTGTAAGAGCGTTGAAGATATTGCTAAACTTCGTAAATTTGTCCTCTCTGGTGGCGAGGTGGACTTGGAGCGGGCTTCATATATGCTTGTTGACGATTTCAGAAAGGGCAGGCTTGGCAAAATGACATTAGATTAGCCAGTAAGAAAAAATAATAAAAAACTTTGAAAATAAAAAATCTAAAAAAATAATAAAAAACTTAAAAAAATAAAAAAAATCTTCAAAAATAAGCAGGAAAAAGTTTAAAAAAAGAAAAAAATCTTTAAAACGCACAAAAATAGCAAAAAAACAAAAAAATTTTAAGGATGATAATAAAGAGAAAAAATATGAAAAAATTAAATAAAATCACGGGCGCGGTTGGCGAGATTGAAGTGGCGAACTATTTGAAAGCGCAGGGATACAAGATTTTAGGAATGAATTATAAGAATAAAATAGGCGAGATTGACATTGTTGCGCTTGATAAGAATGTTACCGTTTTTGTGGAGGTGAAAAGGCGCTCCACGCTTGCTTTTGGCAGGCCTTGCGAGGCGGTCGATTTTCGAAAACAGCAAAAGATAAGAAGAGTTGCTGAACTATATCTTCTTCAAAAGCAAAAGTATTATAGCGATGTGCGTTTTGATGTTGTTGAGGTTCTGGGCGACGAAATAACTCACATCAAAAATGCGTTTTAGATTTTGACTTTTTAATTAGTCAGGTTTAATTAATTTTTTTAATTTAAAAAAACGCCTAAAAATGGCGATTTTTTTAACTTTTTTCTTAAAAAAAGTGATTTTTTTGATATTTTTGCGTCATTTTTAGAAAAAACTATTGAACTATGCGCCTTTTTATGATAGAATAAGAGGACAAAAACAAAGCGAGTATAGGAGTGAAATAATGGAAATTCGAGGTGTTGAATTTGGTGAAAATCCGCTCTTCTTGGCACCTATGGCGGGAGTCAGTGATGTGGGATTTAGAGAACAGGCTGTTAAGTTTGGCGCTGATGTGACGGTGACCGAGATGCTTTCAACGCGTGCAATGGCTCACAATCCCAAAAAGACCAACCTAATGACAATCACTTCGCCATATGAAAAATTGGTGGTGGCGCAAATTTTTGGGCACGAAAGTGAGTTTATGGCAAAGGCGATTGAAAGTGAGATACTTAACAAGTTTACCGCAATCGACATCAATATGGGTTGTCCTGCGCCAAAAATTCTCAAAAATGGCGACGGTGGCGCGCTTATGGACAGCATTCATCTTGCGGGACATATCATTGAAACTTGCAGAGATATGACGGATAAGCCATTATCGGTTAAATTTCGAAAGGGCTGTTCGACCGAAAATTACCTTGAGTTCGGCAAGATGTGCGAGGATAGTGGCGCCGACTATGTTGTTTTCCACGCGCGCACGGTTGAGCAGGGGTATAGTGGCGAGGCGGATTACGATGCCATTGCCACGCTTAAAGCGAAGTTAAAAATACCAGTTATCGGCAACGGCGACGTGGTTGACATTGATTCTTATAACAAAATGCTCAAAACGGGAGTTGATGGCGTGATGATAGGCAGAGGCGCGCTTGGGCAACCTTGGATTTTCAAAGAACTCAAAGATGGCTACCTTCCAAAAGTTGACAAATACCGCGTTGTGAAAGAGCATATTGAAACGCTGAGAAAATTTTATAACGAGGACTGGCTGACATTATATATAAGAAAACACCTCCTTTGGTATGCAAAAGATTTGCCAAAGGCAAGCACAGTAAGAATGACGCTTGCAACCTGCAAGGATATTGACGAATGTTTAAACATCTTAAAGGAATGTTTTGAAAAAGAATAGATTTTTGCAAGGCGCGTGAAAAGGCTCAAAAGTCTTTGACGTTAATTAGTGATAGTTGGCGATAATGTGATAATTGTCGATGAATGGAATTTCAAAAGTGCTGATAAGTTGAAATGTGAATAAATCTAAGACTTTTCAGTTTATAATTATTAAGACAAAGTGCTTGGCGTAGGTTCGCGCTGGGCATTTTTTCTATGATAGCGAGCATTTAATGGTGTATCAAAATTCTTTTCTTCAATTTAAGGCAAAAGACCTTGTTTTTCTTAAAATTATTATGAATAAAATTGCTTTTCGCGTTTTTTCGACAATCTTTTTGCTTTTTTGACATATTCTTACAGTTTTCTCTTTTTCATTTTGTCAAAAATTATGATATCTTAAAAATGTTTTGCAAGAAAAATCTTGCGGGCAGAAAGGAGAAAAATATGAAAAGAATTTATGTTGCTGATATCGACGACACGCTTAAGGATGCACTTAAAGAGAATTTTGAGATTGTGGGCGCGTCGGGTGACGGCGAAACGGTGGTCAACGAGGTTATTAAACTTCAGCCAGACGTGCTTGTTATTGAGGTTATGCTGTCGAACTTGGACGGCTTTGCGGTATTCGAAAAAATTAAGGTTTTGAAAGAGAAAATGCCGAAAGTCATCTTTATATCCAGCCTCTCGCACAGCGGATTTGTGACGAAAGCGCTTCAAATGGGCGCAAGTTATTTTATGATTAAGCCGATAAACGCCGAAAATCTTGTGGCACGAATTAACGAGGTTTCTTCTTTACTGCCTGTCGAAAACAAGCAGTTGGACGAGAAAATTTCGAACATTTTTATAAGCATTGGCATACCTGCACACATAAAGGGCTATCAATTTTTGCGTGAGGCTGTGAAACTTGCCGTTGAGGAGCCTGAGATTATCAGCAGTATCACCAAAAAACTCTATCCAACCATCGCTGAGCGTTTTGAAACCTCGTCGTCAAAGGTGGAAAGAGGGATGAGGCACGCGATTGAGGTGGCGTGGAATAGAGGCAAAATTGAGAACATCAACACCATTTTTGGGTTGAAAATATATAACCGCAACGAAAAGCCGACCAACGGCGAACTTATTGCGCTTATTGCTGACAAAATGCTGATGGATTGCTGAGAGCTTGATGTTGGTTTTTAATTTTTTATGGAATGAATTAACAATTTGCGGGCGGTTGTGCTATGTGTTAGTGGAAAGCGTGTCATAGTTTGATTGTGATGTGTTTACATCGAAGCGCCAAATGTGTCATTCTGAGCAAGGAGCGCTCTGGCGCCAGCGAAGAATGGTCGTAGAACGGCTTACAAAAACTCTAAAACTTACCACTTTGAGAAATGGTTGGCTAACCAAATTAAGTGATTTTTTTTAAGAGGAGGGTTTCGACATTTGCGGGTGGATGCTACGACGAGATTCTTCGGCGTTGCTTCAGAATGACAAACAAACCAACAGTCCTTGCGGAATAAGTGTTGTGGTATGCTAATCGTTTTTAAGAGGACAAAATAGACATTTGCGGGTGGTGAATAGAGTAACCAGCCTTCGGTTTAAGTGATAAAGCCTAACACACAACACATTAGAAAGCGACAGCGTCACCTACGACCATTCTTCGGCGTTGCCTCAGAATGACAAGCAAGCCGATAGTCCTGTCGGTTTAGACCTCACTTTGTCTTAGGCGCTTTTAAGAGGAGCGATTAGAAATAACGCGGGTGACTTAATGATTGTTTAAGCCCAACCTATCAAAAAGTTGTGATGCAGATTTGAAATTTCGCCAAATTTTTTTCAACTTTTTAGCAAAATTTTTGAAAGGGTATTGAAATAAGTTGAAATATGTGGTATAATAACACTACATTTAGGAGGTTATTATGTCCAGTAAATTAGCAAAGGTGTTACTTATTTGCGCGCTTTGTGTGGCATTGCCACTCTTTATTGCCGGCACTGTCATTGCGGTTTATTACTCTATGAACGCCGTGACAAACGTTTATGTTTACTCAAACGGCAAATATGTTGAGACGCCAACAATCACTTCGTCCGCCAAGGTTGAGGAGGGCGAAACTCTCGGCGCGCCACAATATCGCGTGATAAACGGTCACTCCAAGACCACAACTGTTGACTTTGAGGGCGAGGGATACAACTTTGAGTTTTGGTTTAAAGGCTCGCACCAAGAATATGTTGAAATTTTGGGCAGGTTAAGCGAGGCAGAAAAGGGCGAGGATGCCGAAGAGATTTCTGCCATTCAAAGCGAACTTGACGGGAAGAAGATTTCACTTTCCACGCCTCTTTCAATTAAGACGGGCGATTATGAAGACATCACCGCTGTGTTTAGCGTGGTGACATACACTGTGAAATACGATAACAACACCTACACATTTGAATATGGCGAACCACTTTTCTCAAGCGAAACAACTGAGGGGAAACTTCCTCTTCTTCCAAACACCGACACCCAAGACTTTGTGGGCTACGTGATTGCAGGAAGCGATGTTGTTTACACGACGGCAACTTTCCCAGTCACCGAGGGCGAAGTTGAATTGGTTGCCAAGTTTATGGATAAGCCAACCTTAACGGTGAATTATCTTAAAGACGGCGAGTCTGTGGGTGAGTATAAAGACATATCAGAAAAGAACTACACTTCCCACACTGTTCCAAGCGTAAATGGATATAAAGACGACGGCTACACCGCGAAATGGATGCTCAATGGCACTGAATTTACAAGTGTTACCGAAGAGATAATTAACAATTTAAAATACGGCGTTGAGAATGTTATCAACGTAACCCTTGAGCAAACCCCGATTGAATACACGGTCGTTGTTTCGGGCAAGGCTTCGGTTTCAGCAGAATACACAAAAAACAAAACCTTCAAGGTGAACATCGAAAATTATTCGGCGCTTAACAATTTGACTATTGCCAGCGATTGGAGATTTGGTGCGGATTACGAAATGGAATTTGTTGGTTTCACCTATAATGGCAGTCAAAAAACAGTTGATGCTCTTATTGAGGCAATCGTTGAGCAAAACCCAAATTCCGCTCCAGCAAGCGTGACTGTGGTTGTGAACTTTGAAAGAGTGGCTGAAAAATACTACTTTGAAATATATGGAAGAAACGGCAACTACATTGGAAGAGTAACGGCTAGCTATAACAATAACACAATCACCCTTCCAAGTGGCGTTCGCGAAGAGGGCTATAAATTAAGTTCGACGGCGACCGTGGACGGGCAAGCGTGCTCCGTGGATGGCTATGATTACACCTATACAAACGGCGTTCTTGGGTATACTGATGCAACAGTCACTTTGCCTATGAGTGCGTTTGAGGGGAAGGAAACCAAGAAAATCTACCTCTCTTACACAACACCTTCTTACTCAATTCAAGTTGCGGGCGACTATATGGGTGGTAGCAATGTTATCGACAACATAACTATGGACACTTATACAGCAAAATTAGCGCCAGTTTTCATTGAAGATAATTGGTTAAAATATATTAGCATCCAAGAGTGGAACGGAACGGTTAGCGCGAACGGATACACCTTCGGGAGTGCAAAAGAATTGTTTGAATACCTTCTCTACCGCGACAGTAGTGCCAGACTGACCGTCACAGGCGATGTTGATTGCATTGTTTCAAAGGTTGTTGTTAACGGCGTTTACTACGCCGAAAATGTGAGAGCAGGCTCCACCCATGAAATTTTGCAAGAGAACACAAACTCTTTTGAGATTGACGATTTAAGTATGCTTATCTATGACAACGACTCAATCTTTGCTTATGATTTTATCAACACACGTTTCTTTGAGGTTGTTTTAGGTGATAATCAAGAAATTGAAGAGGTGAAGGGAGAGGTTGACCCTTCGTATATAACCTTTGATATTCCTGGCAAAACAGGCTCATCGTTTGATTTTGCTGACCTTGTTGACGATTACTCAATTTATAATCTTGTTGAGCAGATGATTCAAAGCAATGTAATTGAAGAGACGGACATTGTCAACGGAACTTTAACACTTTCAAACATTCATCTATATTTTGCTTAAGTGGTTAAATCTAGTAACCAAAAATCAGCGCGAGAAATTAAAAAGAGGTGGAAATTTTCCACCTCTTTTCTTGCTAATTACGCCACTTTAAAGAATTACTTTCCTGTGCAAAGTGGAACGATAATACCAGCAATCACAATCAACAAGCAAATCACGTAAAGCACTTTCCAAACCATTGGTTTTGACCTAACATAACGCCAAGCCAAAATTGAAACGATAACAATCATCACAGCCGTTGCAATTCCTTGCAAGATTCTTGTTGCTGTCATAAGGCTGTCACCGCCGATAGCAGCAAGCACAATGGAAACGGCGTAGATAATTGTTACAGCCACAATCGTCCAAAAAGAAATCTTATTAAGTCCCCAAACCGAACTTTTTGAAGAAGACGACTTAGAACTTGTTGATTTTGAACTTGATGAACTTGTTTTCTTCGTTGCCATAATTCCCTCCTATTAATATAAGTATAGCATCTTTCAAATTCTATGTCAAATATTTGGCGAGATTTGGGCAAATAATCTTAAAAAATTGCCATTATCTACTTAAAATTTTTTAATTAATTAAAAAAATCATTTGCGTTTTTAGGTGAAAGTATATTAAACTAATCATAATTGTAAAAGGAGAAGAATATGGATTTATTTGAAAAGTGCTTCACAAAGCAAAAATATGACCTTGTGAAAGAGGCGGGTGTTTATCCCTATTTTCACAAACTAAATTCGGGGCAGGATGTTGTGGTGGATATGGAGGGCAGGCGCACCATTATGCTTGGCTCGAACAACTATCTTGGGCTGACAAACCATCCGCGGGTGGTTGAGGCTGGCATTAAGGCGCTTGAAAAATACGGAAGCGGATGTTCCGGTTCACGCTTTTTGAACGGCACGCTTGACATACATTTAAAATTAGAGCACGACCTTGCGGAGTTTCTTCACAAAGAAGCGGTTGTCACTTTTTCAACGGGTTTCCAAAGCAATTTGGGGATAATCAGCGCTCTTGTGGGGCGGAATGATTATGTTATTTGCGATAAGGAAAACCACGCAAGCATATATGACGGCATCAAACTCTCCTATGGAAAAATGCTGAGATATAACCACAACGATATGGAAGATTTGGAGCGGAAGTTGGCGTTTGTGCCAAATTCCTCTGGCATTCTTATCGTCACTGACGGCGTGTTCAGTATGAGCGGGGATATTTGCAAACTGCCTGAAATTGTGGCGCTTGCAAAAAAATACGGCGCGCGTGTTATGGTGGACGACGCTCACGGGCTGGGCGTTATCGGCGAGGGTGGTCGAGGCACGGCAAGTCACTTTGGGCTTGAGGAGGAAGTGGATGTTTATATGGGCACCTTTTCAAAGTCTCTCGCAAGCCTTGGTGGTTATATGGCAGGCAAAAAGGAGGTTGTGGAGTTCGTTAAGCACACTTCGCGTCCATACATCTTTTCGGCGAGCATAACACCGTGTTCGGTGGCAACGGCAAACACCGCGCTCGACATTTTGAAGAGCGAACCAGAGCGCGTGAAGCGCCTTAACGATATCGCCGAGTATATGCGAAAACGCCTGAAGGAGGAAAAGGTGGACATCATTGAAAGCAAAACTCCAATCATACCAATCTACACCTATGACGACGAGAAAACCTTTGTTGCGTGCCGTATGCTTTTGGAGCGAGGCGTGTATGTCAATCCGGTCGTTTCGCCGGCAACGCCTGTTGGGCAGAGCCTTCTTCGCACAAGTTACACCGCCAACCACACAAAAGAAATAATAGACGAAGCAGTGCAAAAAATAAAGGAGGTTTTGTCACTCCTTAAAGATTATAAGCCAAAAATGAAAGTTTAACTAACGCCAGAGGTGGCGCTTTGAAAGAAATGCTACGCTTTTTTTAAAGGGTCTAGCCCTCATAACCTCCCACGCCGCAGGTGACGATGTCACATTTTAAGATGTCGCGTGACAAGTTATATTGCTTATACCGCAAGGACTATTAATTTATTTGTCATTCTGAGCGAAGCGAAGAATGGTCGTAGCCACCGCTCGCGAATGTCTAATAAACATCCTCTTAAAAAGAGTATTATGACAATATGAAAACAAAGTGGTAATTTTAGAGTTTTTGTAAGCAGTTCTACGACGAGATTCTTCGGCTTCCCTTTCGGTCGCCTCAGAATGACATTTAACCATATTAACACACGTAACAGGCTAAATTAAATGACAATCGCGCTCTTTTTGTTGCGTGTTAGGATATCTCGTTTAACACGAGAGTTAGCCACTTTAATCTCCGCTGGCGAATGCTAATCTCTAAATTAAATCGTTGCCAAGTCCAACTGGGACTGGTTTGTTGAGGTAGTTGATTCGAAAAAAGTATGGCTTTAGGACGTTTCTGTAAACATAGCACTTGCAACGCTGATTCCTACAACAAAAATATGGCGCTCTAAACGACGCAGAAAGCACAACACGAATGCCGTTGTCAATAAAATAGCCAATCGTCCTCTCAATTCCATTAGCGAGGTCCAATTCGCTGACAAGTGGTTGTTTGCATTTTGGGCATCTATACATCCTAAACTCCTTTTTTAATTATTAAATTATTCCGCTGGTGGCGCTGGTGCGTTCTAAGGCGTAGACTGTGCCACTTACGCCGAAGGTTGTTGATTTAATTGACATCAATATTTCATAACATCAATATTTCATTTATAAAGTAATGTTTTTTCATTTACAAAGCCAAAAATTGCGGTTGCAGATATATTTTGTGTAAAATTTACCTAATTATGATAATTAACAATTATTTTATTAATGCCTATTTTGATTATATAAAACAAAATGCGCGCTGTCAAGCAAACGACAAAAAATCAATTTTATTTGTTTTGATGTTTCTATCTTTTTATTAACACTTAATGCTGTGTCACTATGTCGTTAGGCAAGCGCTGAGTGCCATTTTGAGCAAGCGATGTCAGTGAGGAATGGATGTGGCACGGCTTAAAAAAATCTATCCACTATAACTACCCCTAACAATCTTTATGCAGGCAAATAACTGAAATTCTAAACTACCACTTAGAATAGTTGGCTCTTTTAAAAAATACCACTCGTAATAATCAGCGTTTGTGTGGCGCGAGAACTATAAACTTTAAACCATTGAATGTGACTGTTTTAATGTTAAATATTTTTTTCGCTCCAATTAATTTTTAATATTTCAATTTTTTTGTTAAAATCAGTTGACAAATAGTTTTATGTGTGGTATCATAAGAGAGCATTTGTGGGGGTGTGGCTCAGTTGGCTAGAGCATCTGCCTTGCAAGCAGAGGGTCATCGGTTCGAATCCGATCATCTCCACCATATAAATTAAACACCACTAACTGTGGTGCTTTTTTGTTTAGGAATGATAGTCTTGGTGGTTTTCTAAACAATAAATAACGCGTTTTAAATTTTTAGGCGCATTTTATAAGATTTATTTTGAATATTTTTAAGTATATAAATCACATTGTTTTAGGCGTGATTTTTCATTATATCGTCTTTTTCATTATTTCAAAAGAATAAAAAAAGCGGAACAAAATTGGAACTAAGAATTTAGGGCTATCTTGGGAATGAAAAGAAAAAGATAATAGTAATTCATATTTGCTGATATTTTATTATTTTTATATAAAAACTCAAAAAATTTTAACAAAAGTTTATACATTTTTAATAAGGTTTTAAATAGTTTTAATAAAAATTCAATAATATTCGCAATAAAAATCATAAAAAAGTGTTGATTTTGTTTGACAAGGCGCAATATAGTTTAATAAAATAAAAGAAAAAGGGGAGAGGTATGGAAGAGGAGATTTCAAAGCCGTTAGCGCTTGGCGAAAAAACGCACTTTTTTCATTTCGGTTTAAGGCTTGGAAAGATTGCGTTTAATGTTGCCATTTTGTTAGTGCTGATTGCTGTGTGCGGTGCGTTGTCGCTTATGACCACTGCGTTTTTGATTTTGTTTGCGATTATTGTGACGATTTTGTCGCTAGGAACGATTTTTAAGCTTGCTCCAAATTTTTGGCCGAACATAATTTCCGGCGCGGAATTCACGGGAGACGTTTCAACTTTTTTACTGAACAATGCTTACATTTTTCTATCAATAGCAATCGCATTTTCGGTGTTTTCCATCGTGGTTTTGGCGCTTGACAGAAAGCAAAAGCACATTGCGCGAATAGTTTTTGCTTCACTCACGCTTTTATCAGCGGTGATTTTGATGATTTTATTTGGTTCGGGGGTGATTGCGTGAAAAAGGTAAATTTGAAATTAACTGGTGTAAATTCGAAATTTGACATCCACGCTTTTGCCGACGGCAAAGAGGTGAAACTTAAAGAGAACAACTATTCGGGCTACGACGGCACCTTTGAAACCGAGAAAGAGGCTGTGACCATCGAACTTGTGCGAAGAATGGAATTATTAAGCAAGCTTTGGTTTCTTTACGCACTCGTCACTTTTATTGTCAGTGTTTTTGGTATATTCGAACCACTTTACGACAAGCGATGTTTGGAGGTGAATTTTAAAATTGTTGTCAGCCTAAAAGAGGGAGAAAACAATGTTAAAGTGGCTTTTAACTCGCCAAAAGACCAAGAAAAAGTGGGCAGAATTGAGGCGGATGCGGTTGAAGTTAAAAACCAATACGCAATTAATAAAAAGGCAAAAAACCGCTGGAAACTTATGCTAGCCTTAAAAATCTTGTTTTGGCTGGCACTTATCGGCGTGAGCATCTACCTTTTGGCAACGAAATTATAAGGAGGAATTATGAAAGTTTATATTAAAAACAAGATTTTTTCGGTGGGCGGAGGTTCAAGCGTTGTCGACGAAAACAAACAGCCTGTTTTCAATGTGAAAGGGCGAGTGTTCAGTTTAACGCGCGTTAAATATGTTTGCGACTTGCAAGGGAAACGGCTTTTCAAAATCCGCAACAAGTGGTTCAATTTCTTCGTCCATAAGGCGTATATCTACGACGAAAATAAAAATAAAATCGCCACTGTCAAAGACAAGTGGATGAGTTTAAAAGGCGTTTTTTATGTGGTGGGCTATAAAGACGAGATAAAAATTGAGGGCAACTTTTTAAGTTTCACCTCGCAAATCACAAGAAATGGCGAGGTGATTGGCACCATACGTAGGCAAATCAACTTCATCACCGATGCGTTTGAGTTGGAGGGAAAGGAAGATGATATGCCGTTTTTGGTTGCACTTGTTATTGCGATTGATAACATCGTCGACAAAAAGCACAAATAGGCTGGCTTATTGCGCGGATGAAAATTTGAACAAAAGAGTAAAGATTAGACAAACACGTGTGGTGTGCTAGTGGCACATTTTATGTGTTTCATATTTAGTCGCAATTTGCTGACAAGGAGCGACAGTCCTTGCTGTATTAGTTAAGTATCGTGCAAAATGCAAAAAATAAATGATAAAGCCTAGCAAGTGACACACCTTAGAAGGCGACGGCGTCACTTATCGCTCCTTATAGGGGCGGTTTTTTTCGATATTATTAGTTCTTTCGCGGTTTCTTAATAATATGAGTTCTTGTAAAACATACGGATTGCCACCGCTATTTTTCGCCATAAGCCAACAAAGTATCTCATAAGCCGAGCCAAAGCCCTCATAATTTGGTTTCATACTGCCTCCTTTTCTAGTATCTTCCTTTCTACTTTAATTATAACTTAAAAAAGGTTCAAGTCAAATGAAATTTTTTAAATTTTTTGATTTAATTTTATTTTTGAAATTCGCTTGACAAAAGATTTCAAAGATTATACCATATCTATATATTGCATTTTTGAGGAGGAGATATGTTGACGGTCATTTTTTCCATTATAACTCTCATTTTGGGTGTTGGCGCGGTGGTGATTTTCACGCAACCCGCCTATGGCATATATAATTTTAGTGGCGATGGCTTAGAGAGTTACAAGTTTTTAGACTCCTCGCTGTTTGATTTAATCAAATTTGATTCCGACCAGCACGCCTATCTCACGGTTGTTGCCGTTGCGCTTATTTTAGCACTTGTTTTCGCGGGCGTGATGCTTATAATAACTCTTATAAACCTTATCACAAAGGCGACGAAAAACCGCTCTTATGTCAGTGCAAGGTGGTTCGCGCTGTTCTTCTTCATATTTATGGCGCTTGCGGGAATTATGCTTGCGGTTTACTGCAATGAAGTTGTTATGGGCGACAAAATTGTCGATTTCATTACGCCAGAAGGCACGCTTATCAGCATAGGCTGGGGAATGATTGTGGCGATGTGCGCGTCACTTCTCACCATTATTTTCGCCCCGGGAAAGAATAAATAGCGAGCATTAAAAACCTATTAAATGAAAATTTTGTTGAAAGATATATATTAAAATTGTGAGTGCTTAAAAAAATAAAAAATGAGCGAGAAATTAAAAGCGATTGTAATTTATGGAAATAACGCCAAGGAGAAGGATAAGAACATCCTTCTTTTTACGCTTGAAAAGGGCAAGATTTGGGTCACTCTTAAAGGCGTTAGGGGCGAAAAGGCGAAGATGAAATACGCCAAAGAGCCGTTTTGTTTTGGCGACTATATTGTGGAAGTGGGAAAGGTCAACAATGTGGTCACAGCCGTCGATATTATCGAAGATTTTAACGATATTGCGCTTGATGTTGACAAATATTTTGAGGCGAGCGCGCTCCTTGAAATCGTTCAAAACCTAGACTTTGAGGGCGAACGCCAGCGCTACGAGGTTTTTATGGCGCTTATTAAATCGCTTAAAACTTTGGCGTTTCGCAAGGTGCCAAAATACGGCGTTTTAAGTAAGTTTATGTTGGATATTTTTGAAATCTATGGCGTTAAACTATACAGCGAAAAATGCTCAGGGTGCGGAAGTGAATTCCACGATAATATCCTCTTAAACCACGACGCGGGCGAGTTTGTGTGCATAGCCTGCCGAACCTTTCGATGTGAAAAAGTGGAGAGGGGCGTTTTTAACCTCATAAAACTGCTTTCCACCACCCAAATGATACCCAAATTCTCCGAGGAAATCGGGCTTGCAACGGTCGGACTACTCGTGCGGAATTTTTACAGCCGTTTCAATGTCAGTTTGAAATTTGTTGGCATATTAAACTAACTTATCCACCGAGATATCCACAATTTGACCGCCCGAAACTTCAAAGCGGGCAAAGTTTTTCTCATTTTCGCCAATCACAATAAACTCGGTTGTGGATAACGGCAAAAACTTAACCACATTTCCAAAAAAATTTGCGAGCGCGTCCTCGTTAGCATTCATCTTTTCGGCGAGTAAATTTTGGGCAAAGCGGAAATCTTTTGCCTTTATTGCCTCCAAAAATCGGTAAGGCGCGAGTTCCTCAATTTTGCACAGGTTTTCATATTCAAACGCCAAATTTTCCACCTTAATTTGGTCGTCTTTAAAACGATATTTTGCCGATTTCACACGATTTTCACAGTCGTCAAGCCGTTTTAATAGGTGGAGGGTGTCTTTTTCAAACCTCTTTTCGTCCGCACCGAAATGCGAAAGCGTAATATTTTGCGTGTTAAACGCGAAGAGGTCTTTTGCGGTTTCTAAGAGTGCATAGGAGCCGATTTTGAAAACATTATAATCGCTGAGAGGTTCTTTAACTGTGCAAGATACGGCGTGATTTTTGCACTCAAATCGCAGTTCATTGTTGGCAACAAAAACCTCGCATTTTTCGCCATTAACAACAAGTGTTTCTCGGTTTTCAACGGTGATTTCGCTTGCTTCCAATAAAATCAACGTGAAGTCCTCCATCTCAAAAACTGAATAGCGCGCGGTCTTTTTCAAACTTTTAAGGTTGATGTAAAATGGAATGGCTTTTTTGGAGTAGACGGCGGGATAGATAAAAACAAATTCCTCGTTTTCAATTTCAATTTTATCATTTTCGTCGAGTTCAAACGTTTGATTGTTGCACTTAACAAGGCACGGATAGGTTGTTTTTAAAATAATTTTCATAGTTTAACTTATGACGCCAAACTTCTAAGTATGCAACAGCAAAATTTTTTGGTTCGCTAAATGACTGTTAAAGAGGAAAACTTTTAACTTGGGTTGTTATATTCGCTTATTTCGCCGAGCATTTTGCTCGCACCTTTTTTTAAGAATTTTTTGCTATTACTAATTTTCCTCTTGCACTTTGCCCATATTGACAAACGGCGCGAGGTGTGGTATAGTTGAGATATAGGGAGGGGGATATGGCAGAGGTTGACGAGAGAACAACAAAAGAGATTGCCGATTTAAATTTGGTGTTAAAAGAGGTTAACGCGCAGGTTGGTAAGGCGTTTTCTAAAATTCCAGCAAATGTTTTAGACCTATTTTTCGGCGAGGCGCTTAATAGAGAGTTCTTCTTCGATAAGGATGGCAATCTTTTAACTGGCGGGCAGGACGTTGTTTACAGCGTGGTGAACGACAACCTTGTTCGTTCACTCAACTGTGACGGCGAGATTTATTTTGACGTGACGGTGTTTAAAACACAAAATTTTGACACCGCCTTTTCGCCGAAGAAAATGAAGAGCGAGTATGGCATTGACATCGACAAAAATTCCACGCCGAGAGCGGTTCTAATTTACTGCCCAAAGCCTCGAAAATATAAGGACGAGGACGGCGTGAAAAAGGTGAATCGAGTGACGATTGAAAAGGTTTTGTATTCGAATAAAATTCTTGGCAACGGACCGGTTCTCACTGTTAGAAAAGAAGAGGTTTTCGTGCCAGAGCAAAGGATTTTGAAGGATAAAAGCGCAAGTTTGAGCGAAAACCAAAGCGAAAATCAAGGCGAGAACATTAAAGACTGATTTAGGCGTGGTTCACAATTCTTACATACAATTTAAGTTAAAAAGAGGATTAGTTGAATTAAGAAAGTCCGCATAGTTGAGTGTGTTTTTGCGCACCATATGCGGATTTTTCGTCTATTTAATTTATGCTTATAACCACAACGCGAATTTTTATGTGTCCATTCAAGTTGCGTTTGCAACCACAACGCGAATTTTTATGTGTCTATCTAATTTGTGTCTATAAGCCACTGAGTTTTTGCGCTTTATTAAAAGGAATTTTGTTCGCCAACCGATTGACAAACGACTCTTAAGTTGTTATACTCTTAATATAAGAGGGTTATGAAAGTTTCGGAAAGAATGATTTTGAAAAATAGGCTGAAAAAGTTGGGCATTTTTTGCCTAATTGTTTTTTTGCCTATTTTGGTGCTTTCGGTGGTCTTATACTCCGCGGGCGTTTCGCAGGTTGTGAACATTGTGGTTTTGGTGGTGGTTTTGTTTGCGCTCTTCTTCCTCTTTATGTTCATATGCTCGGTGATAGACAAAAAAAGCGAAAAAAAATTGAAAGAAAGTGGAAAAAAAGACCCGTTTTCGGAGGAGAAATAGATGGATTATAAGGTTTTGCCAAATAATTTAGAGAGCGAGCAGTCGGTTTTGGGGTGCGTGCTTTTGGACCAAGACGCGCAAATGGATATTTTAACCACGCTTAAACCAGACGATTTTTATTCGGAATCGCACAAAAAAATCTTTGGCGCGATGCAAACAATTTTTTCAAAAAACATCCCTGTCGACTTCGTCACGCTCACAAACGAACTTGAAGTGGAGAAAAAGTTGGACGAAGTGGGCGGAATTGATTACGTCACCTTTCTCACCAACTCGGTGCCATCGGCGGCGAATTTTAGGCACTATGTTGACATTGTTTTGTCGAACGCTGTTCGTCGCAATCTCATCAAGGCGGGGCAAAAGATTGTGGAAAACACTTTTGAAACCGCCGACGAAAAAGAGGCAATGCAAAGCGCAGAGAAGATTGTTTTTGACCTCTCGCAGAACGAATCGGGGAGCGATTTGGAACTTGTGGGCAAGCCTGGCGGAACACTGACAAGAGTTTTAAGCGAACTAAGTTTTCTTGCTGAAAATCAGGGGCGTATGCGAGGGCTTCCAACTGGTTTTAGAGATTTTGACGCCCTAACGAACGGACTGCAAAAAAGCGCACTCATCATTCTTGCGGCGCGCCCGGGCGTGGGCAAAACCTCCTTTGCGATGAACATAGCCACACACGTTGCTGTGGAAGAGAATAAGAAGGTTGCTGTGTTTGCGCTGGAAATGAGTGGCGAACAACTTATGCAACGTTCGCTGGCGTCGCTTGCCAAGGTGAATCTTGCCAAGGTTTTAAATGGCACAATGGACCAAGAGGAGTGGAAGCGAGTTTGGACGGCAGAGAAGAAACTTGCGCAAAGCGGGCTGTATCTTTGTGACTCGTCGGTGACAACTCCGCTTGACATCATTTCAAAGTGCCGAAAACTGAAAATGACGGAAGGGCTTGACCTCATTGTCATCGACTATCTTCAACTTATGTCATCGGGCAAATCCAACCGCGAAAACCGCACGCAAGAAATCACCGAAATCACGCGTATGCTAAAGGTGACGGCGAAAGAACTTGACGTGCCAATCATCCTGTTGTCGCAGTTGTCGCGTATGGTGGAGCAGAGAGAGGACCATAGACCCGTGCTTTCTGATTTAAGAGAATCTGGTTCGATTGAGCAGGACGCCGACATCGTTATGTTCCTATATAACCCTGAAAAGTATAACGACGTGATGCTTAAAGATGAGCCCGGCACCGTCTACTTACTCGTTCAAAAGCACCGAAGTGGCGCAACGGGAGAAATTAAACTTAAATGGCTTGCTGAGATAACCACTTACACAAACGCCGAACAAACGAAAATGGAGGAGAATGAATGAAAAAAGGGATAATTTTCACAGTTATTTTGTTTATAGTTGCGGGCGTCTTGGCTATCATTTTTGTCACACTTTTTAAAGATAAAGACACAAAGGCGGTGGCAAACAAGGTTTTGAGCGTGACAAGCGAGGGCTATCTCTCAAATGGAGAAGATAGGGAAGTTTTCGAGAAATATTTAGATAATATGCTTGGCAAAACTGAGAGCGATGATGAGATTATACTGAGCATTTCGCTTTACGCAACATATGACCGCCTTGGCGAGTTTTTTAGAGAGCATATTGTTTTCACCTCTTTTACGAATGAGTATAAGAGGAATAAGGATGACATAATAGGTGGGCTGACAAATGCCGATAAAAAGTTTGACGAGATGGTTTCGTATATAACCACCAACACCGCTGGCGACAATGAGGCGTGGGAGGCGCGCACTTGGGATGACGTTCAGCCAATGATGCTTGAATTCATTGAACAAAATAACCGTGCCTTTGCTGGGCTTGCGAGGATATATCCTTCGTGCGGTGACAGCAAGGTGACGAATAATGATTTCACAACCGTGCTTTTTGAAACGATTGACAGATACCTTTCTTCGTATGCGGACGCTGGCACGGTAAGGAAACAGGCGCTGACGCATTACCTAAAAAACCTCACAACGAACTATTTGGACGGCGAACTTATCTATGGCTATCTATATAATGGAACGTGGCAAACAGAGATAGGTGACATACTTGAAAACGGCACGAAAAGCGTCTACTATTTGCCGTTTATAACGGGAACGCTATAAGGAGGGCTGGATGAAAAAAAGGTTATTTTCACTTCTATTACTTTGCGCGGTTTCGCTTTTATCGGTGGGCGTGCTTGCTGGTTGCAATGATTCGGCAAGCGTTGCGGACGTTTGTGCGTCCTATGAAAATTTAGCGAAAGTGCTTGAGGCGAATAAGGAAGATATCATAAAAACCCCGCAAAAAAACACAAGAAATTACTACCAAATTAACTATGGAAGCGTTGTCAACGGCTTAGTCGACAGGGGCGATGAGGCGTATGTTGATTTGAAAGATTACTATAACAGCATTTTCTCATTTGCGATGAGTTACATTGACGAGAACATTGAGGTTATCACAAATTATAAGGACAATCCAAACGAAATGGGCAAGGAAACAAAGGCAACGCTCGCCTCGCTTAAAAAAAGTATCGACGAGTTTGCAGAGGCTGTGCCAACCTTTGTGACTGCACGAAATAGGCTGGAAACTGTGTTTGAAACTTCAATGAGTGAGGATGCGGAATCGGCAAACCTTCGGGCGTTTAAGAGAGAATACGCGAATTTTGTGAATAAAAGCGTGCAATTTTCTCTCAACCTTTCAAATGCAGTGGAAACCGACGAATCGTTTGGTAGTGTTAACAGTGTGAAGTTAAATAAAAACTACATTTTAAATAAGATTCTTCGCGCGTATAACGAACTCTACATCAACAACATTGCGCACTTCAATTTTGAAGGCTCGCGTGATAGTGACGGTGTGACCAAGGGCAGAATTGAAGACGTATTAAAAAATCTTCAAACCTCAATGGATGAGTATGCGTCCATTATGGAACTTGAAAGTTTGAAAGTGCTTGGCGAGGATGAACTTGAAGAATTAAAGAGTATGATGGCAAAATTTGCGACCGAAATTGACGTGTATGTTGATGCGGTGGAGATTTTAAATCTCAAAGAACTTTGCATTGATAACGAAAATGATATGGCAAAATACCTTCAAACAAACTCGCGTGCCGAGGTGGCGCTTGAAAGAATTGAAAGTTTTGTTAACACTTCACTCGGCGACTTTTTGACCTACCTTGAGGACGCAGTGAGGCGATAAATTTTAACGAGGTTAGGACGAAATTTGCATTTAGTAAAACTTTATGAAAAAAATTAAAAGGAGAAAATATGGATAACAAAAAATTGGCGGAAATGCTCTTTAAGGACAACAAATTGTCGGTTGAGGAGATTGAAAAGAAATATCCAAAAAGGAAGTTAAGTGCAGGCGCTGAGGTGACAAGATTTGCACCAAGCCCAACAGGTTTTATGCACATCGGTGGCTTTTTTCAGTGCATAATCGACCGAAATATCGCCAAAAAATCGGGCGGAGTTTTCTATCTTCGCATTGAGGACACCGACAAAAAGCGCGAACTTATTGGTGCCAGCACAATCATCCTTGAAACGCTAAGGCGCTATGGCTACACGCCCGACGAATACGAAGAAAAAGGCGTGCGCGTGGTTGGCGAATATGGTCCATATTTTCAAAGCGAGAGAGAGGAAATATATAAGGCTTATGCCAAAAAATTGGTGGAAGAGGGAAAGGCTTTTCCGTGCTTTTGCCGAAAAACTGAAGGGCTTAACGATGTTAAGGAAAAGCGCGAAAAGATGTTTGCGCTTGGCATAACCGAGGATAAGGACCCTTGTAGAAATTTGACGGTTGAACAAATTGAAGAGTATTTTAAAGACAACAAACCTTTTGCGATAAAACTTAAATCTAAGGGCAACGGGCAAGGAAAAATCAAAGTCAACGACGTTTTGAAGGGTGAAATTGAAATCCAAGAAAACGGCGAGGATGCGGTGCTTTTGAAGAGCGATTTTATGCCAACATATGCTTTTGCTCACGCCATTGACGACCACCTTATGGGAACAACGGTTGTGGTGCGGGGCGAAGAGTGGATTCCGTCCTACCCGCTCCACATTGAAATCCACGAAGCGCTCGGCTTCTCTCTTCCAAAATATATCCACACGCCACTTATCAACAAAATACGCGAAAACGGTGGGAAAACCAAGATATCCAAGCGTATCGACGCCGAGGCGGATATGAGATTCTTTGCTAAGGAGGGCTACGAGCCGAAGGCGCTCATTGAATATCTCACCAACCTTGCGAACTCCAATTTTGAAATTTGGCGCAAGAACAATCCTAATGCCGATGTTGACGAATTTCCTTTCGACGGCTTTAACATAACTGCCAACCGCCCTGTGTTTGACATTGTTAAGTTGAACGACATCTCAAAGGATATTATCAGCCGTTATTCTGCCGAAACTTGCTATCAAAAACTGCTGGCGTGGGCGAAGGAGTTTTCAGGCGAAAATGTTGCCTACCTTGAAAAGGATAAAGACTATGTTTTGAAGGTTTTGAACATCGACCGCGAGAAGGAAAAACCGCGCAAGGACATCTTCAAGTGGAGTATGGTTTTAGATTATTATGACTATATGTTCAGCGCGCCAAAGTCCTATCAAATCGAAGAGGCGGACAGAAAAAGGTTCGAAGAGGTGCTTAGGTCTTATAAGTCGCATATCAACTTAACTGACAAGGATGCGTGGTTTGGTAGCATTAAAGATATGGCAAAAGAACTTGGCTACGCCACCGACAACAAGGAATATAAACTCAACAAGGAAAAATTCAAAGGGAATGTCGCCAAGGTGTGCGAATTTTTGCGCGTGGCGGTGACTGGGCATAAGGACTCACCAGACCTATTCGAAATTATGTCAATCTTAGGCAAAGAAAAGGTTTTGGAAAGAATTTCGCTGATTGTTTAGGTTGTAAATGATTATCTAGGAGATTGATTTACAGCAAAAACAATGCTTGGGGCAAAAATTTCAAGTGAAATAAAAATCTTAAAGTGCCTAATAAGGAAACACTTAACTCGTCTTATCGAACCATTGGCAGGATAGTTAAATGTTATTTTGCTTTGCAATTTTGCCTTTAAGATTAATTAATGTGATAAAAAAACTAGGTTTTTTATAACCTAGTTTTATTTTTAATTAAGCTTAAACATTCCACCAAAGGTCGAGTTCGCCACTAGCAAGCCCATAAATCATAAGCACAATCGAAGCGAGGATGATAATAAGCGAAAAGACCAATGTAATGTTCGCCGATGTTCGTTTGTTCGCTTGGCGTAGGTTTGCGGAGTTATAGAAGAGGGCGAGCCCAGCAAAATAGGCGACATAAACAAGCGCAAGGTAAAGCGTCATATTGCTTATAACGCTAAATTCGAAAAGGACAAAGAACAAAATGGCAAGCACGCAAAACATAACACTTAAAATCACAAATTTTTTTGATGCCATAACTCCTCCACATAATATCTTAACACATATAGGATAATACATTTTTTTAAAGTTGTCAACAAATTGTAAACAAAATAAGACGGCAAAATAATTTAATAATGGAGATAAGATAATTCAATAATGAAAACAAAATAATTTCCATAATGCCATTTAAGGATATTTGTTATTTTTTGTCGCATAATAGTGGTATGGAAAATAAAAGAAAAAAATTGGAAGAAAAAGAAAAAACGCAAAAAAATAAGCAAAAAACCACGAAAAATATGAAAAAAACCTCAAAAAACAGCAAAAATTCTTCAAAAAACACTATAACTAAAAATGAAAACGTGAAAAAGAATGAAAATAAGAGGGAAAGAAAAAGCGGTTTTGTTTGGTTTCTTTCGGTGTCGACACTGGCGGTGTGTTTACTTCTTGTTTGTCAATTTTTCTTTGCAAGCGCGGTGACGGCGGATTCAAAATTCTATAAAAACACCAAAATAAATGGCATAGATGTTGGCGGAATGACGATGGCAGAAGCGGAAAATGCGGTGCTAACAAAGATGTTGAAAAACAAGGGCAACGTGCGGATAAATTTAAGTTGCGGTGACAAAAAGTGGCAACTTAAAGGCGGAGATTTTGAAGTTGCAAACGGACTTCAAAAGGATATAAAAACGATTGCCTCCTATGGCAAAACCGGCAACTACTTTGAGAACCTTAAAAAGAAAAAGGAAATTGAAAAGAACGGCAAAAATTTTAATGTGTCATATGCAAGTGTGCTTGCTGGTGTGGAAGAAAAAATTGAAGAAGTTGCAAGTGAGGTGGAGCGAGAGCAGAAAGAAGCGCAACTTGTTTTTGCGCCTAATAATGAAAACCCCTTTTCCGTTGATGCGGGGCAAAGCGCGGTTATCGTTTTAAGGGATGAACTAAGAAAGAGAATTGACGAGGCGCTTCTTAACCAAAATGTGGTGGATGTTGAAATACCAATCGTGGAGATAGAGGCGGAGTTTGATGAGGACGAACTTTTGAAGTCGGTAGTGAAGCGCAGTGAATTTTCCACCGATTATTCCAAAAGCACTGAAAATCGAAAAAACAATGTTCGGCGTGCGCTTGAAAGTTTCAATGGGCTGGTTGTTGAAAGCGGGCAGACGGTGTCGTTCAACGAAATAACTGGTGCACGAACGGAGGAAAATGGCTATAAAAACGCACACATAATCTATAACGGCGTGTATGTTGACGGCGTGGGCGGAGGTGTTTGCCAGGCGTCGACCACACTATACAACGCCCTTCTTCTTGCAGGAATTAAGATTGACAAGGTTTTTCACCATTCGCTTCCAGCCTCCTATGTTCCGCTTTCGTTCGACGCAATGGTGTCGGGCGGTGACTGCGATTTGGTGTTCACCAACAACCTAGAAAAGCCGATTTACATTAAATGCTCAGCGGACAACGAAAAGGTCACGGTGGAAATCTTTGGGCAGGATATGGACGGAGTTAGAATTGAAAGGCGGGCGGAACTTGTAAAAATTCTTCCACATAATGGCGACCAAATTCTGCCGGACGAGAAGGGGGAATATGCGAACAAAATTCTCTATAAGGGCGAATTTTATCGCGTCAAATGGCCTAAGGAGGGCTATGAAAGCAAGGGCTATTTGAGGTATTATAAAGACGGAGAGTTTGTGGAAGAAAAGGAAATTCGACACGATTTTTATCGCCCACAGGACGGCATTGTGATGGAAGGCACTAGTGAACTTGGCGTTGGAATGACCTTGCCAGCAAACGAGGTTGCCATTGTAAGTCCGCAAAAGGTCACCTCTAAAACGGAGGAGAGCGCCCGAGCAAGACTTACCAAAATTTAAAAATTTAATAACTAAAACTAGCTAAAAACACAAAAAATTAACAAAAATTACTAAAAATAACGAAAAAAACATTAAAAATAACAAAAAATGCTAAAAATAATGAAAAGTTATTAAAACAAAGCAAAAATAACGCCACGAAACTACCAAAATAACGCTAAATTAATAAAAAAACATTAATAATAAAAAAATATCGAAAAAATAATAAAAAAATATCGAAAAAATAATAAAAAATAACAAAAATAATAGCAAAAAAAATAAAAAAAACAGCAAAAAAATAATTAAAAATAGTAAAAAATGATTTAAACAGTAGTTAAATGATAAAAAAATAATTAATTGATAAAAAATAATAGTTAAACGTTAAAAATAATAATTAAGTGATAAAAATAATAATTAAGTGATAAAAACAATAACTAAATGATAAAAAAGTCATAACTTAAAACAAAAATAATTCACAAAAAAAACTCTTTTGGTTTGCAAGATTATGAAAAAGTAGTATAATATATTAATATGAAGAAGGAAGAAAAGTCGAAAACAACGTCAGTCGAATTGAAGAAGGGCGAAAAGGAGTTGTCGCTCAAAGCGAAAATATGGCGCACGATTTTGGTGGTTGTCATTATCGCTGGACTTGTCACACTTGGCTATTTTATCTTGCGCTGGACGGGTGTTTGGGAAAAAATAAATTCAGCAGAAAAACTGCAAGCGGTCATCGAGTCTTGGGGCTTTTGGGGACGCCTTGGCTTCGTGGCACTTTCATTCTTGCAGGTCACATTTTTGCCATTGCCATCCACTGTCACCATCATTGCAGGCGTGTGGGCGTTCGGCTCGCCGTTAGAATCGGCGCTTTTGTCACTTGCGGGGATTTTGCTTGGAAGTATGCTGGCGTTCCTGCTTGGCAAGGTTTTTGGCAGGCGACTTGTGGCGTTTATGGTGGGTGAAAAAACTTGCGACAAGTGGGTGAAATTTTTAACCAACGCCAAATATTCCTTTTTCATTATGATGCTTTTGCCGATTTTCCCAGACGACGTGTTGTGCCTCGTGGCGGGGCTTACCGATATGAGTTGGACGTTTTTCACGGTAACCAATTTGATTGCACGCCCGATTGGTGTTTTCACGGTGGCGTATTTTGGCAGTGGGCATCTCATACCTTACCACGGCTGGGGACTTATTGTGTGGGCGTTCATTATTGTGGCGATTGTGGTGGTGTTGTTTCTTTCATATAAATACCAAAAGCAGATTGAAAATTTCCTTCTTAACACCTTCAAAAGCAAGAAAGAGGTGAAGATTGATAGAGATGAGATTTTGAAGAATAACGAACTTAAAAATAGGGTGGACGAAAAACTTGACGCCAAAGACCTTGCCGATATTGAGAATGAGAAAAGAAGCGTCCATAATGAAAAAAATATGCAAAGCCAAGAAAAAAACAAGCGAAATATTGAACAAAGTGTGAAAAATGTTAAAAAAAGTGCTAAAAAAGTTAAAAACAGTGAAAAAAATGAAGAGAAAAGCGTAAAAAACGATGATAATGTCGTAAAAAATACCGGGGATGTCAAGTAGGTGTCAACATCGTAGTCTAGTGTTTTATAAATAACGCAAAATAGAAAAATGATTAAAATGACCAAGTTCGTATGTGGCACATTCGTGACATTCCTCGGGACAAGCCCTCGTCATTGTCTACAAATGTTATTGCCACCTACGTCTTAGGCTTTGTTCCATAGCGAAAATGCTTTATCATAGCCCTTATCTATCCTCTTTTGTAGCAAAACATAGTCAATTTTAAACACCGCACCTTGCGCTTAGTCGTTTTTTAATTTTACCACTTGGTCAATCTTCACAAAGGCGCCCTCTTTTATTTGTTTGGGTGACATATTATTTAACAAAAGAATTTTAACGCTGTCGGTGTGGAACTTTTCAGTTAATATTTTTAAGTTTTCCCCTTCCTTTACTCTATAATACGGGAAAGCGATTTTTTTAACGCTCATTTTTACCTCCATTCTATAATTTATGCGAAGATAACATATTAAATTGCACGCAAAAATGTTATTGTCGGTTTTTAGATTTTTTCGAAAACAACAATTTTTATGATATTTTTGCTAAAACAACAATTTTTATGGCATTTTTGCATTAAAAAACAACAATTTTTATGGCATTTTTGCATTAAAAAACAACAATTTTTATGTTTTTTGTTTTTTAAGATTTTTTCAACTTTTATTGTCTTTATAAACCCACCACAAATCAATTTGATGATTGCAAAAATTCTTGTGCCCGAAATTTTTTGCGAAAAAATGATAAAGTTTTTACTTTTTGGCAAGTGGCGCGCTTTTTCCACATAGATTAAAATGTATGAAATCAATCTTTAAAAGTGTGGCAATAATTTCGTTTTTCTCCGTTCTTACGCGTTTTTTAGGCTTCCTTTTGCGCATTTTTTTATCGCGCACAATCGGCGCTGAGGCGCTTGGAGTTTATCAAGTGGCGCTCTCTGTTTTTATGGTGTTTTTAACGGTGGTGTCGAGTGGGCTGACGCTGATTGTTTCGCGTATGACGGCGTCTTATCGCGTGTCAAAGGACAAGAAAGCAACTGGCAGTTTAGTGTCGTCGGCGCTCATATTAAGCGTTGTTGTCAGCATAATTTTGTGCATTGTTGTTCTTATTTTTAAAAATCTTTTTGCAAAACTTTTTACTGACGAAAGTTGCATAAACATTTTAATCATTCTTCTGCCGTCGCTTATTTTTTCAGCGGTTTATTCCGTTTTCCGTGGCGCGATGTGGGGATGTGACAACTATTTTGCCTTGTGCATAAGCGAACTTTTTGAAATGGTGGTGAAAATAATTTTCAGCGTCCTACTTTTAAATGCTGGGATGAGTGTTTTAAAAAGCGCGCAAAATGTGGCGTGGTCATTTACTTTTTCGTGCGTGCTTTCGGCGGTTTTCGTTGTGGTGCTTTACTTTGTTTACGGCGGGAGGCTAAGTAGACCCACCAAAATTTACAAAACCGTGCTCTCACGTTCGGCGCCAATCACGGGCGTTCGAATTGTGGGCAGTTTGGTGCAACCCTTGATTGCGCTTATTCTGCCTGCGCGCCTAATTCTTGCTGGCTACACCGCCTCGCAAGCGATGAGCATATACGGCATTGCACTTGGAATGACCTTCCCTCTTCTATTTTTGCCAACCACGCTGACGGGCGCGCTTTCAACGGCGCTTGTGCCTGACATTGCAATTGCGATGACCAAAAATGACAGCGAACATATTCAAAAGCGGGTAACTTCCTCGGTGAACTTTGCGCTGTTTATTTCCTTTTTGGCGATGGCGATGTTTGTTGCGGTGGGCGATAAAATTGGGCTTTTTCTTTATGGCGAGGCGCTGAGCGGAACGCTTTTACAATTTTCAAGTTGGATTATGATTCCAATGGGCGTGACAAATGTGACCTCGGCGATTTTAAATTCCGCGGGGCTTGAGGTGAAATCGTTTGTAAATTACATTATCGGCGGGGTGTTTACCTTTATTTCAATTATGTGGCTAACAAGTTTTATGGGCGTGCTATCCTTGCCGTTTGGAATGGGGATAAGCACATTGATAACAATGCAACTCAACCTCTTTATGCTCAAACGCAAGTTAAACATAAAAGTTAAAATTTGGAAGAATCTCTTTGGATTTTTTCTCCTATCTTTGCCACCGATACTCATCACATCTTTTATGTGTGGGCTTTTAGACAACTTCCTTCCGCTCTTTCTTAACCTCACAATTAGTGGGCTTCTTGGGGTGGGGTGTTATCTCGCCTTATGCCTCACATTCAACGTTGTGAACATCCATTACTATTTTGCCAAGGTGAAGGAAAAATTTAAGATTAAGGTGCAAAAACGTCAAAAAAGATGATTTTTTCGCATTTTTTATCAAAATTTTGTCTATTTTTTCAACTTTTTTATAAAAATAAAATTTTTTGACATACTACCCATATGTTGACAATCGTTTTAAGAGCAATCATAATCTATCTTATCGTGCTGTTTCTTTATCGGCTTATGGGCAAACGGCAACTTGGGCAAATGCAACCGTTTGAACTTGTTTTGACGCTTATAATTGCCGACCTCGCCACAATTCCTATGGCGGAAATTTCGGTGCCTGTTTTGCACGGAATTGTGCCACTTTTGACGCTGGTTTTAATTCATTTTGCGCTCACTCTTCTATGCAAATGCTCCTCAAAATTTTCGCGCTTCATAAGCGGAAAACCTGTTATCGTCATAAACCCAGACGGAATTGACTATAAGGCGCTAAAAAATCTCAACTTGACCGTTGACGACATTATGGAGTCGATGCGAGGCGCGGGGTATTTTTCGCTCGCTGAGGTGCAATATGCCATTATGGAAACGAACGGCAAGATGAGTGTTTTGCCAAAAAGCGAGTTTTCGCCTCTCACAGTGGGCGATATGAAAATAAAGGCGGACGAAAGCGCTCTTCCAATAAACGTTGTGGCGGAAGGGAAGGTGATGAAGGAAAACTTAAAAGTGGCAAAACTCACCCCTGACGATGTTAAGAATCTTTTGAAGAAGGCGGGCATAAACCGCGTGAAAGATTGCCTTGTGCTGTCGGTTGATAAGGCGGGCGAGGTTTTTGCGCAGGCGTATAACAAAAAATACACCACATTTTCCACGCGCCCACTTGGCGAGGTGAGCGAATGACAAGGTTTATGTGGTTTCAACTTGTTTCGATTCTGCTAATTTTAGGCGTGCTTGTAGGCATATGCGTGCTTGAAGATAGGCTGGTTTGCGACGCGCTCTCGTCGGTGCGCTCTTACTGCTATCAAATCGAGGTGGCGGTGGATGAGAATGACGGCATACTTAACAATGATGTTTCCACTCTTTTAAACAACCTTGAAGAGAAGTGGTTTCGTGACGAAGCGAACCTCTGCTTTATGGTCAACCACAAGTCCATCCAAGAAATTGGCGTGGAGATTTCGCGTATGAAAACATATATGGAAGAGGGCGACCGCAAGGAGTTTATGGCTTCGCTGGAACTTGTGAAACTATACGAAGAGCAGTATCACCACTTTATGGGCGCAAGTTTTCATAATATCTTGTGATTGAGCGGTTGCGATTTTAATCTTGCTTAATGCGTAAATTTCACACCTAAAAACCTTTTTATATTTTCTAAAAAGCGTAATTGATTATGTGCGTGAAAAGGAAAGTTTTTGAAAAGAATTTTAACATTATTGTTTTGAAAAGAATTTTAACTTTTATTTTCTATTTTAAATTTAGATATTTTTACTCCATTAATAATAGGATATATTAGTGTTGCAAGATTAGACTTGACAACTTATTTTGTTTAAATAATCTTAACTTTGGCATTTTTTACATTCACTTTTGTTAAGTAATCTTAACTTTTTATATTGGTTTTTATATTTATATTCAAATATTTTCAACTTTGGCATTTTTTGTTATGCAAGTTTAACTTTTCTCTTTTTGGCAAGAATTACGAAAAGAGAGGTGAGTATGAATATTTGGAAAGACGAAGAGGTTAAATCGCTGTTTTTGGAGGTTGAGAGCGCTAAAAGTAAGGGGCAGGCGCTTTCGGTTGCCTTCTTAAATCACGCCAAAAGTTACGGACGAAAGAAAAACAGTGTGCGAAATTATTACTACAAGGAGGTCGACAATCTAAGCGCTGACCCTGCGCGCGTCAATCGCCTTAAAATTGATTTAAAAAAGCATATGAAAAACAAACTTGTGCCGTTCACAAAGGAGCAGGAGAGAGATTTTATGGCGGAAATCAAAAAGTTGACGGACGGTGGTATGTCGGTGCGCTCGGCGTGCTTTAAACTTTCGGGCGGTGATATGACCAAAATGACGCGCCTTCAAAACAAATATCAAAATTTGAAAACGCCAAATAACATCGTCCCCTTTAAGCAAAAAAATTTAACAGAAACCGACATAAACAGCCTGTTTTTAGGGCTTTGCAAACTCATTCGCCGTAACGCCGAGGATGAGGCGCGCGGAAAAATGCAAGAAAAGTTTGTTTCGACAAGTGCCTTGCGAGAGGTTAAAGGAGAACTTGACAAAATGAAAAAGGACCTCGCCGTGAAGATTGCTGAGGTGAATAAGTTAAAATTAGAGAACCAAAAACTATCCACAAAACTGAAATCATTTTGCTTTCAAAAAGCCGAGAGACGCTCGCAGTGACCTTCTAATTATGTAAATTTTAAGCCGTGACACCATTAATATTTCTTATGAAAACTTCAAAACGTATAGAAGCGCCCGCGTTAAGACCTTGTGAAAGCGCTGTGTTTTTACCTACAAAAAATATATGTGCAAAAGGTGGTTGTTCTATTTTTCACTTTGAATTTTCTCTACATTTACACAGACAAGTTGCGTAGAAGACGAAAAATACGCTCGATAGCCTTGTATTTGATTATGGTGTCGACGAAGACATTGAAGATGACGCTGTTAATTCTTATAAGGCGTTGTGCGCTGGACAATAAAAAAACGCTTAATTTTAAAAGGTTAAGCGTTTTTTTGTTAAAATTTTAAGATTTCTAAGCGTTTAGTGTTTTATACTTTTTTGATTAACGAAGTGAGATTGTTTGTTCGCTAAATGTATGCGTGGTGGGTGGATTGTATCTTTGCGGTTTGTGACGAGGTGAGATTGTTTGCTCGCTAAATGGGCGATGTGAATGTGGCAATTAACAGCATTGATTACAATTTTTTCGCCATTTCTCCTTCATTAAGTGCCTTGTTACGCGGAATTTCGGCTCTTTTTCCTCGGTTTTCATTTTCTTTTTGATTAGCTTTAATCCTTTCCCCAAAATTTTGCCAGCCTTGTTCGTTCTCTGCAAATGAGGAACGTGTTAGAATGTCCACTTTATTCAATTCTTTATTTAATTCGGCTTGCTTTTCATCAGGAGTCTTATCAGATTCTTCAATTTCTTTGATATTTCGCATAATGACGTCAGTAAAACATCTAGCTTTATCACGTTCTTTCAAAACATTTTTTGAATAATTTTCCGCTATTTCTTGGGCGTTTTTTAACCTAACATTGCTTTTCATTATGCGCTCAGTAAGACTATCCGAGCTTAAAACCATATTTGCAACATCGTCAAAACGCTCTTTGGTCTTATTTTGTTTAATTTGTTTTGCAAGTTTTTCGTTTTTGGAAGTTTGTTTATCTATAAGCTCAATTTGATGGTCGATAGCCTTAATTTGCTTGTTATTGTTTTTTATTACTTTTAAATTTTTTTCTTGGCTGTGAGTTATTAGCCTACTTTCCGCCTCGTTAAGTATGTCATTTTCCACAATGGTTCTTTGGTAAGCGAGTGTGCTTTTGAGTTCTTTTTGTTTTGCTTGCAAATCTTCGATTTTTTGCCGTTCCTTCAAATTACCATTCAATTTATCTACGCGCTCTAAATATTCAGTAACTTTGTCGCTCTTTTTAAGTTCTTCTTGTTTAGCCTCTAAGCCTGCAATCTCCTCTTTCGCACCTTTTATCTTCCCATCATAGGTTGCTCTTTCTGGGCTATCATCCTTAATATTTTCAAGCATATTTTCGTAATTTTCTATATCTTTTTTATAATCACCTATTTTCGTATCGTTCTCCACATATGCCTGCACAGTAGCATTTTCATTGGTTATCTTTTCTATTTCTTTAGTGAGATTATCTTGCTCTTCAAGTAATTTGTCTTTTCTTTCTTGAGCGTTAGAAAGCTGGTTGTTTACATCGTTTAATTCTTCCACTGTTTTAGTATAGTTTTGGCGGTGTATAACCACTCGGTCAGGTGTTAGATAGTTTTTTTCGTCCTCTTTTATTTGTTGATTTGCCGTGTCTAACGTTTGTTGAAGTTCTGCCTTTTCCTCGTCAGTGAGCGGGCAGTTTTCTGGGAATTGTATTTCTCCTTTTTCATTGATTTCGTAGCCGTCAATCATTTTTTTCTTTATGAGAAGCTCATTTTGTTCAAGGAGGGCTTGCTTGTAAAGAGCAAGCTCTTGCTTTTGCTGTTGAAGGAAGGCGTTTTCTTCCCCTAGTTTTGTGACATATTTACTATTTTTATCTTTCATAACTTTTATTTCAGCTTCTTCTTTCGCGTTCTTTTCTGCCTTTTTCGCTTCTTCTTTCGCGTTCTTTTGCCCTTCTAATTCGGCTTTACGCATTCTTTCAATTTCTTTTTGTTTTGCTTTGGCAAGGGCGAGGTTTGCTTTTGCGATGGCGTTTGATTTTGCGCTTTTTGCCTCCCAAGGCTTCACAAATGAAACCGCCGCAAGCCCGAAAAATACGGTGGAGCCGATAAAGCCCACAAGCGGACCGAGAAAGCAAGAGAGTGCAACAAGAAGCATCCCAATCCCAGAAAAGGTGAGCCCAAGTTTGGCGGCAAGTTTGTTTGACTCATCTGGGTTAAACTCTGGTGCCTCTTTATCTTCCAAAAATGGTTGGTCCAAAATTGAGTTGCTTGTTTTGCCCTTATCTTCTTTTTTCTCTTCCTTCTGTTCCTCGTTATTGCCAGTTGCAGGCGGAGCAGGCGGGACGCTTGGTGCTTGACCAGCATCTGCCACGGCACCTTGCCTATCATTTTCCGCGCCTTGCGCTTCGTTTTCGCCCTCTACCTGCCTTGCCTCTTCAGTTGGAGGCTCAGCTACACTTGCAATTTCCGCATCACCACCACTCTCAGCTTCGCTATTCTCAGCATCGGCATTTTCAGCAACGACATTCTCTTGTGTGTTTTCATTTTGGTTTTCATTGTCGCCCGCCATTTGCGCAACAAACTCAGCGGAGTTAGAGTTTTCAAAAGCGCCCTCTACCTTTTCGTTTCTAACAAAGCCTGTGCTGTCATAAATTTTAGCTTCTCCATAAGTCCGCTCTGCTTCTCCATAGTTTTCATTAGAAAGCGTGGCATTTGGAATCGCTTGTATTTTCCCCTTATCAAATTTTCTATCCTTGGCGATTTTGTTTAAATAATCTAAAAGTTCCTCGCTTTCGCCGTCCTCGTTCAAAATTGGAATTTCCAAAGTTCGTGTGTGCGGATATGCGCCGTCAAGCGTGCTTAAATTTTTATCGAAAAGTTCAAGGCGAATGTTATTGCCAAAAAGTTTGTCGTCCGAGAAATTGGTAAGTTCATAAAACTTTCCAGTAAGTTCCGTTTTTCTACTCTTAACCGCAAGAGGGTCTCTGCTGACGAGGCTGGCGTATATATAAGGCTTGCCGTCGATTTTCATAAACGAGAGAGGTCGCCTCTTTTCGCCGTCATTAAAAGTTATTTGTTCAAGTTCTATTCTTCCATTTGCAAATCTTTTTTTCGAGTCATATCCAATAGCATCGTTGATAAGCGAAGCACGAAGAAGGGCTTGCATTTCTGGCGAGGTGATGGACATACTTTCACTCAGCAAACATCCACTTTTCTTTTCTTCCAATTCGTTGGTGATTGCCTTGTCGATAAAACTTTCGCTAATTTCAACGTTAAATGGCGAATCTTCATTCTTAAAAACCTTGTTTATGTTCTCTTCGTTTTCGGCGGTTTTACGAAGTTGGAAACCAAAGGCGGAAAAAAGCACGCCCATATCTTTTCCTAGCCCCTTGACGCGGATATCCATTTTCTTATCTATTTCCAGCCCCGATATGGCGATGGCACTTGAAAAATCTCTATCAGGGAAGGCGTCTTTTTCTTTTTGGCTGATGGTGTCGGTGTAAATTTTTTTAAGCGTTGGGTCCAAAATATCCATAAAAATTTGGTCGCCTTCGTTTTTAACGTTATAAAAACGCGCAACTTCCACCGTTCTCTCTTTTTCGTTGCCGTTTTCATCTTTTTCTCTTATCGTTTTCTTTATGGTGATGAGGGCGTCTTTTTCCTCTTTAGAATTTTTACGATATTTTGCCACAGTGATAGTTTGCGCTGGAAGATTTTGAAGTTTGACTTCGAGCGTAGTAAAATTTCCGTCTATACTGTCGTATGATTCAATTTCTCCCTTATTTCGAACAAAATCAAGGCTAGAAGAATTCCCTGCCATAAAACCTCCTAAATTCGTTAGATATATTTTAGCATATAGTTGTAGTATTTGTCAATTTTTGGCTAAAATTTGTGAATTTGGTTAAAAGGAGAAAATTTAAGGGGTGAAATATGAAAAAATCAAAAAAAATTGTTGTGTTTTTTTTCGTTTTTTGCTAAAATGGATATGATTTTTTAGAGAACGCCGTTTGTTCGCAAAATGCAAACAGGTGAAAATTTGGGAGAAGATATGGGACTTTTTGGAAGTGAGAACAAATCGCAAGTTAAAAAATTAAAGAAGATTGCCGATAAAGTTGTGGCGTTTGAGGAAAAATTCCGTTCGTATACTGACGACGACCTCAAAAATTGCACCGCACTTTTTAAGGAGCGCTATAAGAACGGCGAAACGCTTATGGACCTTTTGCCAGAGGCGTTTGCGGTTATGCGAGAAGCGTCCGACCGAGTTTTAAAGATGCGCCACTTTTACGTGCAGATTCTTGGCGGAATTGCGCTCCACCAAGGGCGTATTGCCGAAATGGCAACGGGTGAAGGAAAGACGCTTGTGGCGACTCTTCCTGCCTATCTCAACGCTTTGGCGGGCGAGGGCGTGCATATTGTGACGGTGAACGAGTATCTTGCCAAGCGTGACGCCGAGTGGATGGGCAAAGTCTACCGCTTTTTGGGGCTAAGCGTGGGCATTGCCGTTTCGGGGATGCAGGAAGCGGATAAGCGCAAGGCGTATGCTTGCGACATAACCTACTGCACCAACAACGAACTCGGGTTTGACTATTTAAGAGATAATATGGCGATAAACAAGGCTCAGCGCGTGCAACGCGGGCATAGTTTTGCCATTGTCGACGAGGTGGACTCCATCTTAATCGACGAGGCGCGCACTCCGCTTATCATCTCAGGCAAAGGGATGAAGTCGAGCGAGAACTATATCAACGCGCAAAAGTTCGCCAAAACCTTGAAGAGTGAGGATTACGAAAAGGACGAAAAAACCAAAATGATTAACCTCACCGAAAGCGGTGTTGAAAAGGCGGAACGCTTCTTCAAACTTGACAACCTTTCCGACGTTGACAACCTTGAACTTAACCACCACATAAACAATGCTTTAAAGGCGAATTTCATTATGTTTAAGGACGAAAACTACATCGTAAAAGACGGCGAAGTGGTGATTGTTGATGAGTTCACGGGGCGTTTAATGCCGGGCAGGCGCTATAACGACGGACTTCATCAAGCGATTGAGGCGAAAGAGGGCGTGGAAATTAAGGACGAAAACAAAACCCTTGCCACCATCACCTTCCAAAACTATTTCAGGCTCTATAACAAACTTTCGGGTATGACGGGAACGGCAAAAACCGAAGAGGGCGAATTTCGCGCAATCTATAAGTTGGACGTTGTCACAATTCCGCCAAACCTTCCAAACATTCGCAAGGACGAGCCAGACATCATCTTCTCCACCGAGCGCGGGAAAATTAAGGCGATTGTGGAGGAAATTAAGCGTCGCCACGAAAGCGGACAGCCAATCCTTATCGGCACAATCACCATTGAAAAGAGCGAACTTCTCTCAAAAGCCCTTAAAGAGGCGAAGATTAAGCACACTGTTTTGAACGCTAAAAACCACGAAATGGAAAGCCAAATTGTGGCGCAAGCGGGCAGAAAGGGCGCTGTTACCATTGCCACCAATATGGCAGGCAGAGGAACCGACATTCTCCTTGGCGGTAACCCAGAATTTATGGCGAAAAAGAAGATGAAAGACGAGAATTACACCGACGAGCAAATCTCTTACGCCACCGCTTTTAACACTTCAAATGACGAGGAACTAAACAAGGCGCGCGAGCGCTATCAAAAGCTCTTTGAGGAGTTTAAAAAGGTGACCGATGTGGAGAAGGAGGAGGTTAAACGCCTCGGCGGACTTCACATCATCGGCACCGAGCGCCACGAATCGAGGCGTATTGACAACCAGTTGCGCGGGCGTGCTTCGCGTCAGGGCGACCCAGGCTCCAGCGTGTTCTTCATCTCCTTTGAGGATGACCTTATAAGGCGTTTTGCGGGTGATAAGTTCAAAAAACTTGCCTCATTTTTCCGCCTTGAAGAGGACACTCCAATACAACTTAAAATTATGTCAAAGCAGATTGAAAACGCCCAAAAGAAGATTGAAATGCAAAACTTTGCCATTCGAAAAACCGTCTTGCAATTCGACGATGTTCTAAACGCACAAAGAGAAATTATCTATAATCAGCGCAACCGCGTTTTGGACGGCGAGAGCGTGCACGAAGAGATTATGAATATGTTTCCACACGTTGTTTCCGTTTTCGCAAACCGTTGCGTGGATGCTGAAAAACCATACTTCGATTGGGATTACGCCAAAATCAACAAAGAAGTGGAAAACGGGCTTTTGGAGAAAGGTTCGTCGGCGTTTAGCGAGGAAGTTTGTGAGGGATTTGATATCGACGACTTCGCCGAAAAACTCTTGTCGCTTGTCAAGGAGCGCTATGAGAAAAAGATTGACGAGGTCAAAAAAATCGGCGCAAACTTTGGCGAAATTGAAAAATTTTTCCTCCTTCGCGTGGTTGACACCAACTGGATGAACCATATCGACGATATGCAAATTATGAAAAATGAAATCTTTGCGCGTGGGTTCGGTAACCAAGACCCAATTTTGGCGTATAAGAAAGACGGCTTTGAGATGTTCGATAAGATGGTGGATAGAATTAGAGAAACCACCTGCCTTCTTCTTTTAAATGCCAATGTTGAGATAAGAAGAAGAGAGCCAGCGCCAACAATAAGAAACACGGAAGCAAAAACTTATGACCCAAAGGCGCGCCCGGAAGAACGCAAAATTCAAAAGACGGTTGTGAACACCGAGAAGAAAGTGGGCAGAAACGACCTTTGCCCTTGCGGGAGCGGTAAAAAATACAAAAACTGTTGCGGAAGAGAGTAGTTTGCGACCTTTATGCGGTGAATTAAATGAATGCATTGTTGGAGAACGGACGAAGGCACATTCGCAATTGAGGACGATGAACCTGAATGCATCACTACACCGATTTGTGAGGCAATAAACTTTGATGGCGACGGCGAGCTGTGTCAGTGGGAGGTGGTTTCAAGCGTATTAGTATAAACCAAATCTGTTGAATTATTATGTTGGTTATATTAATACCTCTATATGACTTATGAGTATATTGTCAACACGCCATTTCAATTATTTGATAATTTAATATATAATATTTCAATGTATAATATTTTAATTATAATCTAAATATATCCTTAATTCTTTAAAATTTTGTTAGCATTTTTTCAATGCGCCATATTGACAATCACCTCCTCCTGTGTTAAAATTTGGGTAGAGAGGGTGAGATGAGAACGATAGATTTTGCGGTTAAGTGGTGGTTGGACGTTTTAACAAACATCCATCCATATAATCAGTTAGAGTTAGATAAACGCCTTGATAAGTTGCAAGGTTTTGAGCGCCAAATAGACGATATTCGAAGCGTTATTGCGAGCAAAAATAATGCCAACACCGAAGAGGACGAGGCGAAATTAAAGGCGATGTTGTTCCAAATCAATAAAGAAAGGGAAATGCTCCTAGACGAGAAGGATTTTTTGAGCACTTTTTGCGAGTATGTTAAGCCGGAAAGGCGGACGGAAATGGAAAGCCTTTTCACTGAGTTTATAACCAAGGAAATGCAAAAAGATAAGAATAAGTGCGTCTATCTTATGACCGACGAGGAGGGCGTGGCAAGATTGTCACTTGGGCTATTTTGCCTAGAATCACATATAAGAAACGATAACACCAAATTGTCGCCACTACCGGTGGGCGTGGAGATGTGGGTGACGCCAAACGCGGTGGATGTCCGTTTTGCGGGCGAGGATGGCGCAACTAGAATTTTCGATGATAGAAGTTTTGAGAATTTTAGATAAGCGAAACTTGAATAACATTATTCGAACTTTAAAATGAACTTTGCTTTGGCAACAGCGCCTTGGCGAAGTTTTTTTGTTTAGTAATTTTGAAAAGGGCGCGAGCGGAAAGTGCGCGTGTTAGGTATTATTGCTTATTTTCAATTATACTTAGCACGATGCTTAAGATTATGCCGTTAGGCGATACCATTAAATGTCATTCTGAGCAAGGAGCAGTAGCGACGCCAGCGAAGAATCTCGTCGTAGAACGGCTTACAAAAAATCTAAAATAAATACCACTTTGAATAGATTAAATACAAAAAGACCTTAAACGTAAGGTGTGGAGAAGAACTTTAATATAAAATGCTTGACAATTTTTTTGTATCAAGCATTTTCTTTTAAGAGGTATTATTAGACATACGCGGGCGGGTGCTACGACGAGATTCTTCGCTCTGCTCAGAATGACAAATAGGGTGACTGTCCTAACGGTAGAGGCTATACTGCGCGTTAAACGTAATACAAAACGTGGCAATGGACCAAGCGCGCTTGGATGTGTGAGGTATTTTGTGTTCAGCTTTTGTTAACGAAAGAGAATATTAGGCGTTCTGCACACAAATCTAGCCAAAAATTTTCTTCTAAGAATTGGCAAAAAGAGAAAATTTTTATCTATTTATAGAAAAAAACAAAATTTTTTTTCACTTTTTTTGTTGAAAAAATGGCTATTTTTAGGGCTGTTTTGCAAACACACGGCAAGACGCCTAAAAATTTCTAAAAAAACAAAAAAATTTTTTAAAAAAAGTTAAATTTTTTTTGAAAAACTGTTGACAAAGTTTTTTTATATGTGGTAGAATACGAATGCTGACGCAGGGAAAGGTTACTGAAGTAACTGTCAGCGATAGTTCTTTGACAACTACATAATTAGAAGACAAATATGTATACGAGTTAAATTTATTTAATTGTAATACGAATATTTGCATACTCAAAATAGTCGAGTAATGTTATCGAAAGATAACAAGCGAAAATGCTAAGAAATCCAATCTTATATGATTAAGCTACAAAGAGCATATAGGGAATGCCTTGGCAATAGGCGCCGATGAAGGACGTGATAAGCTGCGATAAGCGACGGATAGATGCACATAATCTGTGACCCGTCGATTTCCGAATGTGGAAACACAATACCACTAATCTGGTATTATCATTACACGAATCCATAGTGTAATGAGGGGAACCCGCTGAACTGAAACATCTAAGTAAGCGGAGGAAAAGAAAGTAAACAAACGATTGCGGTAGTAGTGGCGAGCGAAACTGCAAGAGCCCAAACCAAGGGTAGAAATACCTTTGGGGTTTAGGAGTATCATAAAAGAGAAGCGACGATAGGTGAAGATGACTGGAAAGTTGCACAAAACAGGGTAATAGTCCCGTAACCGAAATTGAAACTTCCTTAGATACCACCAGAGTAGCACAGGGCACGTGGAACCCGGTGTGAAGATGCGAGGACCATCTCGTAAGGCTAAATACGACCTAGTGACCGATAGCGAATAGTACCGTGAGGGAACGGTGAAAAGAACCCCGGGAGGGGAGTGAAAGAGAACCTGAAACTGTATGCTTACAAGCAGAGAGAGGACGACTCACCATGAGGTGATAGTTTAATCTTGTACCTTTTGTAGAATGGGCCGGCGAGTTACGATATGTAGCAAGGTTAAGTGATTAAGTCACGGAGCCGAAGCGAAAGCGAGTCTGAATAGGGCGAATTATAGTTGCATAGCGTAGACCCGAAACCCGATGACCTAACCATGAGCAGGATGAAGCGATGGTAACACATCGTGGAGGTCCGAACACACGCCTGTTGAAATAGTCGGTGATGACTTGTGGTTAGAGGTGAAACGCCAATCGAATCGGGATATAGCTGGTTCTCCTCGAAATAGCTTTAGGGCTAGCCTCTGACTAAGATTACTGGGGGTAGAGCACTGAATAGGCTAGGGGCCTTCACGGGTTACCAAACCTTATCAAACTTCGAATACCAGTTAATTGTTCTCAGGGAGTCAGACAGTGTGAGATAAGTTTCATTGTCAAAACGGAAACAGCCGAGACCCACAGCTAAGGTCCCAAAGTTAAGTCTAAGTGGAAAAGGATGTGTCATTTCTAAAACAACCAGGATGTTGGCTTAGAAGCAGCCATTCATTAAAAGAGTGCGTAATAGCTCACTGGTCGAGAGATGGTGCGCCGAAGATTCAACGGGGCTAAAGACTTACACCGAAGCTTGGGAATTTGATTTATCAAATTGGTAGAGGAGCAATGATTACGGGCAGAAGCCATATCGTGAGGGGTGGTGGACTGTAATCAAGAGAGAATGCCGGCATGAGTAGCGAAAGAATGGTGAGAAACCATTCCGTCGAAAGTCTTAGGTTTCCTGGGGAAGGCTTGTCCGCTCAGGGTAAGTCGGGGACTAAGGTGAGGCCGAAAGGCGTAGCCGATGACAAACTGGTAGATATTCCAGTACCACCAAAATGCGATTAAGAGCGATGCAGTGACACAGTAGGATAGCAGGAACACGGTGATGGACAGCCGTGGCCAAATCATGAGGGGTCTAATGAGTGAAGTACCATATAGAACGCACCCTAGGTGATGATGGGGAGTGAAATTTAGTAACGAAGTCTGCGAATTCACACTGGCGAGAAAAGCTGCTAAGTAGCATTTGGGTGCCCGTACCGCAAACCGACACAGGTAGACGATGAGAGAATCATAAGACGAACGGAATAACCCTTGTTAAGGAACTCGGCAAAATGACCCCGTAACTTCGGGAAAAGGGGTGCCAACAGCAATGTTGGTCGCAGCGAAACGGCCCAAGCGACTGTTTACCAAAAACACAGGTCTCTGCTAAATCGTAAGATGAAGTATAGGGGCTGACGCCTGCCCGGTGCTGGAAGGTTAAGAGGAGATGTTAGCGCAAGCGAAGCGTTGAATTTAAGCCCCAGTGAACGGCGGCCGTAACTATAACGGTCCTAAGGTAGCGAAATTCCTTGTCAGGTAAGTTCTGACCCGCATGAATGGCGTAACGATTTGGGCGCTGTCTCAACAGGGGATCCGGCGAAATTGAAGTATGCGTGAAGATGCGTATTACCCGCGACTAGACGGAGAGACCCCGTAGAGCTTTACTGTAA
>CALVOG010000007.1 GCA_944350265.1 uncultured Clostridia bacterium | reverse complement strand
GGCTCTACACCATAAACCCCGACTTCTACGACTACCTAGCCCACCGCAACGAAAACCAGAACAACCAACTTCCGTAAGACAGGTTACATCACTTATCAGCGAGACAGCAATCAAATGCTATTCTAAGACAACGCCGAAAGGTAACATCACTTACCAGCCTATTTGTCATTCTTCGCTGGCGTCGCTTTGCTCCTTGCTCAGAATGACAAATAACTGCCTTGCCTAACGGAATAAACAAAACAACAAAAAAGCGGAACACAAAGGTTGGCGTATTCCATTAAATACAGCAAACAAGGTGAGAAACCCCACCTTGTTAAGAAACTCTAAAAAACAACCTCTTGCCTTGCAACGCCACACTTGCACCACCTTTCAGCGGAACACAAAAGTTAGCATATTTTGTTTAGTAGAACTAAAAAGACACTTCTCTTCTTGTTAAGACATTCTAAAATAAATCCTCTTGCCCCTCAGCGCCACGCTTGCATTTGCCTACTTTTTCAAAGTAGGTCGTTTTAAGGGGTCTGGGGGAAATTCACATAAATTATCCTCTTAAAGTTGCGACAGCGTCACAAACAGCGCTTCATTTCGCGTTTCGGTGCGAACACCAAACCGCTTACCATTCGCTTGTTTGTTCCTTTTCCCAAAAAATGTCAAGCATTTTTCGGGCGCCCAAAATTTATACGATTTCGTTTGGTCGCAAAGAGGCGAAAACAAGCGTTAGAGCGATACTTTTCGAGTTTACTCGAAAATGAGCAAAAGCGCAGTTTTAGCCGAGGTGTCTGTCCCAGTTATAATAATCCCCACCCATATCTCCCCATCACCTTTTTAAAAGGTAGGTTTTGCAAATCTCTAAAGAACCTTGTTCTAACGGGGTTTTTAAGGGCGGACTTATAATACATCTTATTATGAATGATAGCGTGCTTAAAGTTGACCTCTTTATAGGTCATCTCGCTTTTAATTTCGTCGAAGAGTTTTTGTCCTTTTTCGCTTTGGATAAGCACAAGCGACACACCTTTTTTATCGTTAATTTCCGGCAGAACGCTGTTAATGCCCCAAAAGTCAGCAAGCGTCACATCACTTTGGCGGGTGATTGTTTTAAATACGCACGCGTGGCAACTCAGTCTTAGGCACTTATTAAGGAGGAAAATTCTTATCATCGGCTCACTTGGATATGGCGATTTCACATACTCTTCTCCATTTTTAAATTTTGCATAAAACGCGCCACGTTTTTTGTTTTCAAGTTTCTTTCTAAAAGAAATGCTTTCGCAATCTTCAAGCCCCTTCAACTCCAAATATTTTTTCCACACAAGTGGCGAAGGCACACCGTGGCAAATAAGGTCTTGGGTGAAGAGGTTTTCATAATCTCGTTTTAAAAAACTTTTCAAACCTGCAATTTGGCACGCCGTTCCCGTGAAAAGCACCTTACGGTCAGCGTCCAAAAACTCCTTTGCTTTCTTAAACATCTCGCCCATATCGCTTTGCACATACTTTGAAACGCGGAGTTTGTTCAAATCTTCTTCTCGTTCAACGAAGGTGTGTCGAACAACAAAGTTTTCATCAAAGGAAGCGCCGAACACCACGCCGTCGTTTTGCAAAATATTTTCAGCAAGAAGCGAAAACACCCCACCAGAAGAGGAGTTCATTCTCACTGCTAAATTGTTGTTAATGCAAGCATAGGCTCTCGGCTCAATTTTGGCGTCTGCCTTTCGGTTTATGATAGGGCAAGTTTTTTCGCAAAGCCCACAGTTGATGCAACGCGACTTGTCCACCACAGGATAAACAAACCCCTCCTCGTCGCTTTTCATTTCAATGCATTTAACAGGGCAAATCGACGCGCACGCCGTGCAACCTGAGCAATCTCTTTTATCGTTAATCTCAATCATTTTTTCCTCTTTTTACTTTTGTTTGTTGCCAATTATGCTGTCAAGTGAATTTTTCAAAAAGTTGAAACTCTTTTCTCTTTCCGCATCCAACCTCTTGTTCACAGGCTCGTAGTCCAACCTAAACAAATCCTCGTCTTTAAGTTGTTGATAATTACGCCCTTCAAGCCCAGCAATTTTTAAGATTGACGACACACGCGAGTCATAAGATTTTTTTGGAGGAAATGACACAAAAGGCTTCTCTAAAGCAATCGAAAGAGCGTGTCCGTGAAAGGAATTTGTGCAAATAAGCGAAGCGTTAAGCAGAATATCAATAAATTCTTGCGCTGTTGAAGTGGTGAATTTGCTAGAAAATTTGTTAATATTCACAACCTCAAGCCCATACTTTTTTGCAACATTATCAACATATTCTCTAAAGGCCTTTGGAAGATTAAAGCCATAGGTTAAAAGATATTTTTTAGGTAAATTTTCCACGTGTTTGGCATATTCTTGCCATTCATATTTTTTCAATAACAGCGTTGGGTCTAAAACAACCTGTGCGCCTTTATCCACAAGTTCTTTAACTAATTCTTTCCCACGAAACTCTCTCACCGAGATATATTTTGTGTGATTTAGCCCCTTTTTAAAAACTTCAACCTTATTCTTTTTGATGTTCGACACGCCGAAACTTGCCGAGTATGCCATACATTTATCTCCATCGGCAAAAAGAGCAAATTTTAAGTTTGGATTTTCCACAAATCCCGGGTTCCAAATTTGGTCACTTCCCATAACAAAAGCATCATATTCTTCACCTAGTTTGCGCAATTTCTTCATCGAAAAAAAGTCCGCGCCGATGGTTTTCCCAACCCTCTTGCAAGATTCAATCATCCTCTTTTTCCTCTTTAAAATAGGCACAAATGTGAGAGGGCTTATCACAGGATAAAGATATGATAAAATATGCTTTGAGCAACCTCCCACTGTGTCAATTTCGGCGTCTTTATAAATCTCTTTAATCTTTTTGATTAGTGCATAATTTTGTAAACGGTTGCCAAAATTAGTGTAATCTATGATAGTTATAATTGCAATTTTCATTTTTACCTTCCTTGCTTATTCTAGCATATATTGATAAAAAAAACAAAACAAATTGCCATTATTTTTTCAAAATATTATATCGACTTTAATTGACGCCTTAGAGTTTTATATTTATTTTAAGTGGACCAAGCGCGCTTGGATGTGTGAGGTATTTTGGGCTTAACTGTATTTTGCTAGCGAAAAAAATGTATGAAATAGGCTTATGCAAAAAGAGGAAATATTTGACATTCGCGGGTGAATGCTACGACGAGATTCTTCGCTTCGCTCGGAATGACCAAGCGCGCTTTGTCATTTTCTGCCTATAAAAAAAGTGACCCGAAAAAGTCACTTTTTGTTTATATAGTTTGAAATCTTGTTTTTAATTTCTCTTATGTCTTGTTTTTAATTTGTATCCTATTTTAATTTGTGTCTTATTTTTGATTTGTATCCTATTTTAATTTGTGTCTTATTTTTGATTTGTATCTTATTTTAATTTCTCTAATTGTATTTTATTTTTGATTTTCTAATTGTATCTTGTTACTTGTTTTTATTATTTTTTAGTTTTATTAATATTATCTAGTATTTTTCCTACTTATTATTATTCTTATTTTATCACAACTAAACCCTTGCGCTTAGGTTACTCACAAAAGTTGGCGCCGTTGCAGTTGGATAGGTCGGCAAATCTCTTATCCCAGGACATTGCGAGCCACACGCCTGTTGACAAGGTGGAAGAGTTGGATAGCCGTAACTTGGCACAAGCACATCCACAACTGCCGACACGCGAATAATGATTTGCAAGCAGGCAGTGACGGTGAAAATATTTGGCGAAGTGAACGTGCCGATTTGGCTGGAAAAAATCGCGCTTGCCGTTATATCGATTGGCGTTGCCGACGGCTGTGGCACAAAAAGCACAACCGACTTGCTGACCGTCACCGACGCCGTTCCCGTGCCGATAACGCCATTTGCATCTCTATACGTCACCGTCACCGGCACCGTGATGTTCATTGTCACATTGGCGTAGTTTGGCGCGGTGTCAATTCGTTCAACAACAAGGTCGCTTATCGTGGCTTGCGCGCCCACCGTGGTTTCGGCGGAAAGGAAAGTGAGCGGAAGCGCTGGGTCTGCTGGCGTGAAGTTCGCCACCTGCAAAACAATACCGGATTCCGTTCCCGTGGAGGCGCACGCATCGAAGATTTTGTTGGTTTGAATTAAAATCTTTTCGCATATGCCACTCAAAGGATTTCCACTAACAGGCCCCGGTTTATTCCCGTTAGGATTGTTGATATAAAAAGACATCTTTTAACCTCCTTAAAGTCTTACACGATAAATATATGCAAGCGCCCCAAAAAGGTTGAATTAAATATTTCTCTTAAAACTCACCTCACAGAAGTATGCACAGAACTCCGCCCTTGCCCTCGTTGATAATCCTTGAAAGCGTTTTTCGCATCTTACGCTGGGCGTCATTTGGCATCATAACAATTTTTGAGGAGATATTGTCACCAACAAGCGACGACAAACTCTTTCCAAGCAAATTGGTCTGCCAAATTTCGGTTGGGTTGTTTTCGAACTGCTCGTTGAGGTAGTCAACAAGGTCCTTGCTTTGCTGTTCGGTTCCCACAAGCGGAGTGACCTCAGTTTCAACATCCACTTTGATGATATGCAAACTTGGCGCGCTCGCTTTGATTTTCACGCCGTATCGCCCGCCTTGTTTCACCACTTCTGGCTCTTGCAAGGTGAATTCCTCTTGTTTCGGCACAACAATGCCATATCCGCCCTCTTCCGCCTCGCTGAGCGCCGATTTTATCTTGTCATATTCCACTTTTGCAATGGCAAGGTCCTTTATATAGGAAACAAGTTCAAAATCATCCTTAATTTCAAAGCCACACTCGTCGCTTAAAACTTTATAGAAGAGGTTTTCCTTTGGCTGGATGGTGAAACGCACCACACCGTCGCCCATTTCCACCGACGAAAACGTGATAGGCTCAAAAGAGTCGCTTTCTTGGAAGAGGATGGCGTCTTTGTCGGTGTCACCCACCTTCTTAACGGCGCCACCAAACCTCTTAATTTCGCCCACCACCTCTTTGACGATTGGGTTAGAAAATGGCAGTGCGGAAATCCATTTTGGTATATTCACCTTAAGCGACGTGATTGGAAATTCTTTTAACATTTTTTCGAACACGCGCTCAACATCGGCGTCCTTCATATCCTGCACATTCATCGCCACCACCTCGCACTCATACTTCTCTTTCAAACTTTGCGCGAGGCGCTTTGCGTCAGCACTTTGCGGATTTTTGGTGTTGAGAACAATCACAAACGGTTTGTTGCATTTTTTAACATCCCTTATAATCTCCTCCTCGGCTTTAAGATAACTGCCTCTATCTAGGTCCGTCACCGAGCCGTCCGTTGTCACCACAATGCCAATCGTGGAGTGGTCCTCAATCACCTTTTTTGTGCCAAGTTCCGCCGCCTTCTCAAACGACATCTCCTTCTTCGACCACGGCGTTTTCACAAGACGTGGCTTATCGTTCTCAGTCACACCCATCGCGCCCGAAACGAGATAGCCCACCGAGTCAATCATCCTCACTTTTAGGTTAATCTTATCCGCAACCGCAATCTTCACCGCCTCATTCGGCACAAAGCGAGGTTGAGTTGTCATCACTGTTTTGCCGTCCGCACTTTGCGGAAGTTCGTCAATCGTGCGCTTCTTTGCGTTTTCGTTTTCAATGTTGGGAATGACAAGTTTCTTCATAAATTCCGTGATAAAGGTGGATTTTCCCACCCTGACAGGCCCCACCACGCCGATATATATATCACCATTGGTGCGAGTTTTGATGTCCTCATAGATTTGTGTTTCCATATAACCTCCTAACACAGAATAACCTATGCAAGAGCGAACGAAAGTAGAACTTCATCATATAAATATGTAATCGCTTAACTTTCGCATATATTAACACTTATTATAAACTATGTGATGTTAAAATTTTGTTAACTCAAAATTTTAATAAATTCTAACGAATTTAGCGTGCTTTGCCCGCCATCACAGTTTGAATAAACATCAGTCTCACTCAAATGCGACTTCGTCGCGCTTGGTTCGACTTCCGATAATATAAATTTCCTCTCATTTTATCGCCTAACTATATTAATTCCCTCTCATATTGTTGCCTATATTTTCACTCCAAACCTATAAAATCTAATCTCTCAACATCATCACCTCATATAAAATTTTATTGTTAGTAATCTCTCACATTATCGCTCACTTTGGCTCTTGTTTTTTATTTCTTGTGGCGTTTATTATTGTTAAACTTCTCTCTTATCGCATATCGACCATAAACTAGCCAAAAGTTGCGCGCCAAATTACTATTTACCGGCGAAAAGATTTAGGCAAACTTAGGCGATTTTGCCTAATTAGGCGCTCCTTATCCTTCTGCACCTCGCTTTTTTCCACCTTTTGAATATGCCTTGGCTTGGTCATAAGATAGTAACGAAGTTCGTCAAGCGCGTGGTCGTCCTTTTTAACTGGATTGTCACCATCTCCCCACCAATAACTTTTAAATTCTCTTATGAGATTCACACAATTTTTGAAAATATAAAGCCTCACTCGCCCGTCGGCTGAGCGCAAGTAACTTTTAACGGTTGCAATCCCCGAAAACATATCCTTGTTCACCTTGGTGCTGACAGAAATGCCGTTTTCGCAAAAAAGTTCGCTCACCGATTTCTCACTTGATAGATTTTTTTGATTCGCCGCGGGGTCGATAAGCGCCATAAGATTGCCGGATGAATCTCTCTTCCAGCCCAGTTTTGTTGCTATCTCCTTTATCCGCTCGGCGTGATAGGAAACCGTTTTTTCGCTCTCAAAATGCTCCGCAACCACAAACACATTTCCGTCGTAATCGACCGCGTAAAAATGCGCGGAAAGAGGGTTGTGTAGCCCTGGGTCGATGGAAATGTTATCCTGCCAATCGGGCGGAACGATAAACGGCTCGATAACGTGAACATTCTCGTCGAACTCGCTGTAAACAAGCCCGCTTGTTGCCATAAACCTGCCATAGCGCCTCGCCTCCAATTCCTCCGCCGACATAGTTTTGGTCATACTCTCCACCTCCTCCGCCGAAAGAAAAGGGTTGTCCGCCCATTCAATTTGCTCGCACCACACTTCGGCGTCGTTGTTTTCGTTGAGATAGATGGTGTTATACACCCACGTCAGCCCTTTAAGCGGTGTCATTGTGCCGAAAATCTGTCCGCGCCTGTCAAGCACGCGCATACGGCACTCGTCGTAAATTTCCTTCGGCGGTTCCTCGTCGAACCACACATAGTCAAGGCTTGTTCCTTGGAATTTTTCCCTCCCTTGGTCGCAAGATTTAAAGCCAATTCGGCTTGTTCCGCCACACTCACTTCGCACCAAAATGAAGTCGATAACACCGCTTTCAAGGCTGTCCTGCGTGCCTGCCACCATAACCACTTTTTCAATCGACGACGGCGGAAGATAGTGAAGAATTTTTTGCTGAGCAACGTCACGCTGAACCTGCCGTGAGAGCGAAACCACCCAGCCGTCGGTGGGTTTATTTTTTTGATAGGGATGAATTCCAAGCGCAAGATACACCACCTCAACAGCGCCACATTCGGTTTTGCCCGAGCGATTTCCGCCGAACACCCAGCGGTTACGTTTTTGTGTTTTATGAAACAAAATTTGCTTTTTATGCACTTTTTTCCCTTTATTATAGCAAAAAATAGGCAAATTTTTGCGCTTTTTGATTTCGTTTTCAATTTTTAATATATTTTTAACCAACTCCTCCATACTTTCTCCAAAAATCATAATAAAAAAGTAAAATAAGACATTTTTCTCCTTCCCTCCTTATTAAAGAAGGCGCTATAATGCGTCTATGAAAAAAATCCTGTTTGTTTTGGTGCTTCTGCCAATAGGTTATATTGCGTTATCTTTTATCGCCTTACCGTTAGGCTATCTCGCCTCGCCAAAAAGGGCTAACGCGTCACTTAATGAGGTTGTCACGCCTATTAATGCCGAAGCGGTCGCAAAAAACTCAGCAAATGAGGTTATCTTATCGAATAAAATTGTCGCCTCGCCTTGTGAGATTATTACTTCATTCTGTGAGGTTGACGCTCCGCTTAAGGTTACCTCGCCTGTTAACGCCAGAGCGGTCACATCGTCAAATATGGTTGCCACCTCGCCGAATAGTGCTTCGAAAATGAACTATATTGCGCGCGCTGAAAGTGAAAACTTTTACGCGAAAATCACCGCCCAAAACACCTCTCTTTACTCTTCTCCAAACACCTCGTCCGCCTTGTTCACTTTGCCATACTCATACTTTGTTAAGGTGGATGGCGTCGATGGTGAGTTCTATGAGGCAACCTACAATGGCATTTCGGGCTATGTTCTCAAAAGCGAGGTCAGCCTTATGGAAGGAGAACCTCTTTCGCCCTATTTTTCCGCGCAGATATCGGTGTTCACCGACCACTTTCTATACGCTCAGCCAAACAGCAATGCGTCGGTTGTCTATGAACTTGTCGAAAACGATTTTCTCACATATTACGGCAATATTATCGGCGAAAAGGTCAGCGATAAGAGCGATGTTTGGTATTATTCATCAATAACCAAAAACGGCACCACGTATTTTGGCTATCTCTATTCGCAAATCGCCAACAGCCTGCCCGAAATTTCCATAAACACCGAACTTTTTAAAGAGGTGGATGAGGATGTTTTTTCAAATTCTCCGCCAGAATTCACCTCTCTCTCGCCCGGGACGAAGGCAATTTTGATTATCGCCATCATAATTCCAAGCGTTTTCATACTTTTCTTCCTTATAAAGCCAAGCGCTCTAACCAAGGCAAAACCGCCAAAGGAAAAGCGCCCGCGAAAGGTCCAGCACGGCGACTATTTTGAGTTCGACGACAACAGCTAAGGCGCGCCACGTTATGAGGTGTCACGTGTTAGACTATATCGCTTATACCGAAGGCAGGGTAATTATTTGTCATTCTGAGCGAAGCGAAGAATCTCGTCGTAGGTGACGCTGTCACATTTTGTTATTCCACGTAATACACTGTGCTATTTACACAAAAGATTAATCATCCATCACTGCCCGCGAATGTCTATTTTATCCTCTTAAAAAGGTATAGCATTGTAAGAAAACGCTGATGGTTGGCGATTTTTTAGTTTGTGATTAAGTGGTAAGTTTTAGAATTTTTGTAAGCCGTTCTACGACCATTCTTCGCTGACGCCAGAGTGCTCCTTGCTCAGAATGACAAATAACTGTTAGCCGATGGTTTATGCAATACCGCGCGTTAAACGTATTGAAGGTACGCTTAGGAATGACATTTAATGATGTCGCCTTGCGGTATGAATTATGTCACAACCACACTGTGCCATTTTTGTCTTGCGCATAGGCACTCTTCCATTTGCAGTTTAGGTTATGTAGCAATCACGCTGTATCGCTTAACACGCTATACCACTTCTACCGTTAGGCAAAGCAGTTATTTGTCATTCTGAGCGAAGCGAAGAATCTCGTCGTAGGTGACGCTGTCACATTTTGTTATTCCACGTAATACACTGTGCTATTTACACAAAAGATTAATCATCCATCACTGCCCGCGAATGTCTAATCTTTCCTCTTATCGCTAAAAACTCAGCTAAACCCAAAACAACCCAAACATCCAAGCGCGCTTGGTCAATTCTCTTATAAATGCTCAGCGCGCCACCGCACAGGCATTCTCCTCCTGTTTTTCGAGGCGCGCCATAATCCACTTCTCGTTTTTTAGCATCTTTTTCAGCCTGTCATCCGTATAGCCGAGCGCTAAAAGCTTATTTGCAAAACTCGCTTCAGCCCTATCAAGCCTTCTAAAAACGGTGCGAATTTGCACGCCTTTTTCCTCTGCGATATCCTTAAATTTCATATTTTCAACATAGCGACAAATAAGTATGTCAGCCTCATCAACCGACAGCGCCGACAAAACGTTTTCGGTTAAAATTTTAAGATTAATAAGCGTCACCTTGCGCTCGGAAAGAGCGATGAGTTTGTTTGAAGTTTCGAAAACACTTTCGCCATCCACCAAAAAATGTCCGCTGTTCAGCGCGGTTTTCATAACAATTTTATCAATAGCATCCGCCACAGTTTCCAAGTGACGATATGCCTCCAAAATGGTTTTTGTCCAAAAATTTTCTTCCATAACTTTCTCCTTTATGACAGAGAAAATTATAAATAATTGAAAAAAGCAAAGTCAAAGTTTATGACATCAATTTTTTAGTGATTTTTACAATATTTTACAATTACGAAAAAAGTGCCGTCACTTTGCCGTCAAAAATGGCGTTTTTTGTCGAATTACGTCAAAAATGCAAGCAAATTATTTAGGTTAAAATTAATTATCTCAGCATTATTTGACAAATTACGCCAAACCGCAAGTAAATTAATCGCCAAACTAATTTGTTGTCTCAGTGCAATTTGCCAAATTACGTCAAACCGCAAGTAAATTAATCATCTTTCTTTATGAACATTTTAAGAAACGGCACCAAAACTTTTGGCGCTTTCACACAAATTATCCGTATATTTTTCTTTTCCTTATCCATATTCTCTTTTATGTTTTTCTTCAAAATTTTGTCAAATATGGAACTGCCACTTTTGAGGTGTCGCGTGTTTGGTCATTCTGAGTTGGCACTGCCACGTTTTATTTAACGTTCAACGCGCATATAACCTCTTCCGCCAGGACTGTCAGACTATTTGTCATTCTGAGCGGAGCGAAGAATGGTCGTAGGTGACGCTGTCATTTTTTGTTGTGTCGCGTGTTAGGCAGTGTCGCTTATACCGAAGGCAGGGCAGTTATTTGTCATTCTGAGCGGAGCGAAGAATGGTCGTAGCGCCCGCCCGCGAATGTCGAAACAATCCTCTTAAAAAGAATTAATAAAAATAAAACACCAACTAATTCTAAAAAAACAACTTAATTTTAACTTAAACCACAACTTTTCAAATAAAATTGGACTAAATTTAAGAAAATTGGTCAAAAATGTTAGTATTTATTAAATCAATTTGATATAATAATGTTATGAGCGAAAGAAGAATAAGTAAATTTAGACTTGTTGTTTTTATAATTTTCAGCATACTCATTATTGGTAGTGCTGTTGTTGCGCTTGTCAATCCAAAGTTTTCCATCGACGGCGCAAAGTGGTTTAATGCGCGATTTTTTAGAGTAATCGCCATTGCGCTTGTGTTTTTAATGTGCCTTTTAACACTTAGGAAAAATTCCAAAAGTTTTCTTGTTTTGTTGGCGCTTGCCACCCTCGCTTCTTCAATGGGGCTTATGATTGCACTTGAAAACACAATCCAAGCGGACAAAATCAAAATTTATGAGGATATCCTCTTCTACCTCACCCTTGCCTTTCAACTTATTCTTGCGCTTTACACTGTTTTTCTCACAAAGGGTGTGGGCTTAAAAGTGCTGAACATTGCCGTGCGCGCGGGGCTGAGCGTCATCGCTTACTTCGTTTTAACCGAATATTTACCACAATATTTCGCTCTTAAACTTGCGCTCTTTGCGGTATATTTTTTGAACGCAATCATCACAATTATCCTCCTACTTTTTAGATTTAAAACGCACTTTTTAATGATATTTGGCATCCTTCTCCTCTCGGTTGGCACAATTTTTTACGCATTCAACTTCGGGCTTAATGCAACATTTGAGGTAAGCATAAAGTTTCTTCAATTTTTAGCATCGCAAGATTATGCTTTCATTTTCTCTATCGCTGGCATCTACCTTATCGGCGCCGACGTTGCCATATTTAACTTCACCCAAACCAAAACTCGCGTTGCCCTTTAATTTTTAACGCGCCAAAATTTAGGTGGAATATTTTGAGATATGCGAGCAAAATTAAACATCTTTGGCATATATGGGGCAAAAATTAAGTGACTTCGCAAAGAGCAAAATCACTTTTTGATAAAATGAAATGCTTTTCTTTTAAGAGCAAACTTCTTTTTTGTGCGACTTTTAAGCTTTATGTGTTGATTTTTAGCTTTGGATATGGTATAATACCCCTGTCAGTTAAACAGACGGTCGCGGTTTATCGACAACCGATAAAGCGAGGAAAGTCCGAGCATCAAAAGAACAGGGTGCCAGTTAACGGCTGGTGGAGGCGACTCTAAGGATAGTGCAACAGAAATAGACTGCCTTTTGGCGATGGTGGAAAGGTAGGGTAAGAGCCTACCGAGGAGGTGGTAACACTTCCTGCTCTGTAAACCCCACCCGATGCAAGGTTAAGTTTGGACGTATACGCGTTCTTTCGTGTCCAACAAAAATACCGCTTGATTTTGTCGGCGACGGCAAAACTAGAAAGATGACCGTTTAATACAGAACTCGGCTTACAGTTTAACTGATTTAAACAAGCATTTCGCTTGTTTTTTTATTGCAAAATTTATCACAAGTCACATTTTAATTAAAAAAATAACACGCAACTTTATTACAAAAATGCTTGTTTATTTCGTTGCGTGTTTCATTTCTATATTTTAAGGTGTGTCATATAACTTATATATGAAAAATTTGAATACAGTTTTAAATAACTCAAAGATTTGTCCATTCAACCTTAGCCGACATCGAAAATAAGCTTCACCTTGCCGTGTTTATCCGCTGAAAAGCCCTGCATTATGCCATCTTGCGACACCTTTATGCCCACGCCGTATTTCGCCATACTTTTGGTTGCCGCAAGTCTTCCTCCGCCAAGACTGCCCGCCTCAATTTTGAGAATGGCGCCAACAGCGATGATTGTGCCGTCGAAATCGATAACGGTTGCGCCGTCAATTCCCACCAAGTTTTCCAACAATTTTCGGTCAAGTTCATAAAGTTTTTTGCCCGCGATAATGTTCTTTATCGCCCTTGCCTTTGTGCAGTTAAACTTCGTTAAATATTCCTCAAAGGTGATATTTTCATCGAATGGAGGCGGATTTGTGAGATTGTAAAGTTTGGAATTTTCGCCAAGTTCCATAAGTTTTTTCTCTTCAAAATGGCTCTCCGAAACAATGTCGGCAATGTTAATTTGCTTTAACGCTTCGTGCGTTTTATCCTTGTTTAAATAGATTATGCACGCACCCATATAGCCAAACGAGCAGTCAAGCGCCGTGCTGTAAATGGCGCGCCTAATTTGTTTTGCGGTGTAAGAAACGTTGGTGTAAAGAAGGCGAATGATTTCGTCGTGAGAATAAACACACCACTTGCCGTTACGCTTAGCAAACATAAGTTGACGAGCATAGAAAATGAGAATATCGCCTCGCGCCGTTAGAATGATACCCACACGTTTGTCGTTACAACTTCTTGCCACCCTATCGAAAATATATGGCGAAACGGTTGGTGCGTGTTTTGGGTTTTTGAGGTTGATATAACCAATTAGTCCGCCCTTTTTATCGAACTCCACAAAGGCCGAAACGCCGTCGGTTATGCGCACAAAAAAGTCGCTGTCCATAATGTCAGCAAAATTAACGCTTGCATCGTCCGCCACCGCCGAAAGGTTGACAAAAACACCCATCGAAACATTTTCGCCCTCATATGTGCGCGTTGCCCAGCGCTCTAAGCACGAAATTATGCCAATAATCGTTTGCGATGCGCTGTCGGTTGTTATGCTGTCGATAAGCGCCTTTTCAATGATGGTGTTTTGCAGTTTTTGAAGATAAACAGTGTTCTCAAGCCCCGCCTCGGAAAGAATGGCAATTTCCTCCAAAATGGTCTTAATAAGGCTCACTTCAAATGATTTAAACGGCTGACCGCGCTTTAAAATGAGCCTATATTCATCCGCCTTAGACGGTTTAAGTAGCACCGAGTTCCCCTTTCCAAGCGCCACCTCTAAATCACGCGATGAAGATTCCGTTTCGCCAGCAATAAACGAGCCTGTGAAAAGCGGGAGAATCATTCTATCCACAAACTCATAGAAATGTGATTTTTCCATTTTTTTATCCCTAATATTATCTTTTATTTATTATTATAATAAAATTATAAAAATCATATTGTCAAGTGTTTTCGCGCAAAAATTTCAAAAATTTATCCATTTTTTTGCGATTTAACGAGAAAATTGTTATGTTTTCTTCTCTTTTTTCGATTTATCCTTTTTTAATGTCTTAATAAGGTCAAAAACGGCAAGTAGGCAAAGAAAAATCCCAAAGGCGATTTTTAGAACTTTTGAAGGAAGTATTGTCATAAGATACGCCCCAAGCACCGAAAAAAGCATACCAAAAACCACAATCCACAAAATGTGTCTTGTGACAATGTAGCCATTTTTATAATGTATTATCATCGCAAAAATCGCCATCACCAAAAAACTTATAAGATTGATGCCCTGGCTCTCTTTTTGCTCCATATTTAGAAATATTGTGAGAATGGGAATGAGAAGCGTGCCTCCGCCCATTCCAAGCCCGCCAAATACGCCAGAAATGACGCCTGCTAATATGTATAGAAAATATATCATAGAACCTCCTTATCTTTTACTTAAACACAAAAAAGGTTGATTGTAAGCACATTAAAAGTGCAAAGGGTAGATTGTAAGTAAGGATATTATTACGCTGAGTTAATGTATTGAACTGCCAATCTAAGGACTGCAAAATTAGGTGTCAATGCGGAGAAAAGTTTAATAGATGCTGAAAGTTTAGGGGCGGGCGCCATAACGATTTGCTCTGTGGCAAATCGTGCCCGAGAGAGGCAGTGCTTGAAAATCCGAGCGCGCCCAACTCTCTCGGGCAAGCGCGCCTAACGGGCGCGCCTTGGCGCCCGCTCTCACACGATAAGCCTAATCCCACCCGCAAGCATCAAAAGTGCGAAGATAATTTTAAGCGCCTTAGGTGGAAGCACTTTTAAAACAAAAGACCCCACAATTCCACCCGCCACCACGCCAAGCCCAACGGTTATAAGTGAAACATTTTCGATGGAGCCAGAGAGAAGGTAGATAATGGCGCTTATGAAAGAAATTGGAAAAATAATGACGATTGCTGTCGCGTGAGAATATTTACTCTCCAAATGAAGCACATTTTCAAGGAGCGGAACAACAATCATCCCACCTCCACCGCCAAAGAAACCATTTAAGAAACCAACAACAGCGCCAGAAAGACAGAGGAGGAAAATCATTTTCAAAGGCAGTTTTTCCTCCCTTAAAGCGCCAAATTTTGCACTTTTATCCAAAAATTTCGACATCATACCATTATTATTGAACTTTTTTTAAAAAAATATTTGATTTTATGAAACAAATGTATTATAATGAAATAGTTAATCTATTCTTACAGGTGGTTTATGAAGAAACTTAAAGTATCGACACTCAAATTTTGCTTAGTTATTTTGGCACTAATGATGCCTGTTGCCGTAACAGGAATTTTGGCAACATATTTTGAAAACTTTGCGCAAGCGGAAAGTGGAAATCACATCTATGAGCATTCTGGCTCTGTGAGCGTCACAAATGGTAATTTTAACAGTAGCACTGTCACTTCAATAAGCGAAAGTCCATCGGGCTGGTCGAAGATTTTAGACGACGGCAAGGTGACCTCTGGCGTTATCAATGTTGGCTCGAATTTTAACACGTATAGAAAGTCAACCTATCACCTTTCGGTCAACCCAAGCGACGCATCAAGTGACACGCAAATTCTTATGATTAACAGTAAGACGGAAACCGACCAGCGAAAAGAGGGACGCGAGGGCTATCAATCGAGCGCGATAAGTTTGGAGGCAAACTCCTACTATTCTTTCGCTGTCAGCGTGAAAAGTGACTCGAACTATGAAGAAGATTACGAGTATATAAAAAGAGGAGAAACCGACAAGAGTTATAATGTGAGATATAACTCCTCCTTTGACGAGGTAACCTTTGGCGATGACGCATATGTTCAACTGTCGTCTATCGGTGGCAAGTATTACTACGCCCAAAAATATCTCACAAGCGCTGGCAACCTTGAAAGCGCCTACACAACAAACAAGGCGTTCTATGTTGACAGTGAATATGTTGGCTTCAACCACAAAGTGACCACTGAGGGCGGAGAGGGAGAAGAGCCTGTCACCACCACAACAAGTGTTTACGCAAAGATTGCGGACGTTCAAAAGATAAGCATCCTCTCTGGCACGACGATATACGACGAGGCTGACACTGGCGCCAATAAAGCAAGCACCGAAAAAGATTACACCCTCGAAAAGGCTGATATTGAATTTTTGGAAGGCGATTTCATTAAGGTGACCCTCGACGGCGCAACAAAATATGTGCAGAAGAAGAGTGTGAACTATGTTTTTGACGCTGGAGTTGAGTATTTTTCTTCGTCCATCAAATTCACTCCTAACGCTTCCAATGAAAACGAGGGCACTTTCAGCGTGGATGCGGGAACGACGTATTACGCCCAAAACACGGTGTATAATAACCTCAATGAGTATGGAGTTGCTTCAATCTACCTCAAAGGGCTTAAGGATAACGACGGCAAGGATGTTGAACTTAAATATGAAAGATTTGTGGCGCTCGGCTGGCAAACCTTCCGCTTCTTCATCGCAACTGGCGACGAGGCACAAGAGATTAATTTTGAACTTTGGCTCGGCGGAGAGAACGCTGGTTGCACAGGCGTTGTTTTCTATGACAACCTAAACGGCACTCAGTATAGCGAAAACCTTTTCTATAAAACATATAAGGCGGAAAAGGACGCAACGTATGAATATTCGGTCAATGGCAAAACCACCGAAATTTCCACCACCAAATTTGTAAGTTTCAAAGAGGATAATTCGATTGAAACTGGCGCCAACCTCAACTTTGAAGATGGCTCTGGGCTTGGTGGCTGGAAGAAACGTGGTGGCGGACACGCCCAAATCCTTCCACTTAACTCTCAAAGCGCTTTCGAAAACACCACTGGCTATGATTTCGTCGGCTCAAACCTAAGTTCCACAGTGGTTATCGATGGCGATAATATTGAAATTAAAGATAACAACAACGCAATGGCTCTTTGGGCGAAAAACAACTATGTTGAGGTTAAGTCGAAAGATATCAATGTGGACTCACATAAAATCTACAAAATCACCGCTTACTACAAAATCTCAGAGTTGGACGGCACCGCCTACCTTAAAATTGAAGAAAACGAAAACATATTTAGCGAATACCCAGCACTTGAAAACACCTACACCCTCGCAAGCGGAAGCGCCTCGGCAACTTCAAACAGCGAAAATCTTTACGTCAATTCCTATGGCACAATGGAAATCTATGTGAAGGGGTCGAACATCTATAACTCCTCAATCAACATCGTGCTTGGCGTTGGCTCCAGCGACACTTCGGCAACGGGATGCGTGGTGTTCGACGATATTAAAGTGGAAGAAATTTCCGCAAGCGAACTTGCAACCGCCGAAGAGGACAGCGCAACCATCGTTAAAATCAACGAGAACACCGCTGAACAGTCGATTGCAAACGGCAACTTCAACAACACAACCGGCGAAAGCAAAAATTTCCCTCTCACCCCAAGCGATTGGACTTTTGAGAGCGGAAACGGCAAAACTTTTGCTGGCGTAATCAACACAAAAGCAAGTGAGTATCAAAAATATCAACAAAAATATAGGGAAAACATCGAGTTGGGCGCGGAAAATCCTTATCTTTGGGCTTCAGCAACCAACCCTCTTGACCCAGATGAAACAAGCAAATATAACAACAACATTTTAATGCTTAACAACAATTCCCTCACCCACCAAACGGTGAAGAGCGCAAATTTTGCCCTTGACCCAAATTCGCACTACCGCCTCTCCTTCGACTATAAGACGGCAAACTCCAGCGCTAACGCATTCTTTAACATTCTAATTTATAATGAGGATGGCGTTCTTCTTTACGAAGAAAAAGGCGTGCAAGCGTCGAGGTGGAATTCTTATGAAATTCTCTTCAAAACCTTCTTCGGCACCGAAAATTGCTATATTCAAATTGAATTTGGCACCGAGGACGAAAAGGTTTCAGGCTACGCGTATTTCGACAATTTCGCCCTTTCCACAATCGAAGAAACCGAGTTTGACGAAGGCAAAAACAAGGTGGATATGACGAATTTCTACGCCAACCTCCCAACCAACAACATCTCCTCCGACCTTAAAGACTTCTCGTCAAGCGCCTACAAAACCTCTGGCTATGACGACCAAAAGCAAGGCGGAATTGTGAATGCAACCTATTTCGACAACACCAAATTTGCCATCGACGACGAAAATAAGGACGAAAAGAGCGCATTCGTTTTAACCACAAAATCAAGCACCACCTATGTTATCGACAGCGTGTATAAGTTCGACTTGACAAGCGGAAATTACTACACCCTCACCTTCAAACTTAAAACAAGTTTCTTGCACGAGAGTTATGAGGATGTGGATGTCAGCGAAAACGACTTCGGCGCGATTGTTGGCTTATCTGGCTTCGATTATATGACCAACCTCATCTCGAATGACGAATATGCGGAATACACCCTCCACATTCGCGCAACTGAGGACGCAACCGCAACCTTACACCTCGCCCTTCAAAGCGATGACTACTACACCACTGGCACAATGGTTGTTTATGACCTAAACTTCACCGAAATTAGTGCCGACGACGAAAATGCAAGCGAGGGCTATGACAACGCCAAGGAAGTGATGGACGAAAAAGGTTACGATGTGAACTCTGACCACGTTTATGCAGTAACGAACTCCACCGACGACGACACCGATTCGGACACAGGCGAAGGTGAGGAAGCCGAAACACCAGAAAATGACGACTTCACTTGGCTCCTTCTTATCGCCTCCCTCATCACAGGGCTTGCCATTGTGATTGCAGTTGTTGGCTACTTCTTAAGAAAGGTAAAAATTAAGAAGATTGAAACAAAACGCAAAGAAACTTATGACCGCAAGGGAACGCTCCACAGAGATTCTATAAGAAAAGAGGCTGAGGATGAAAGAGATGCCGAAGTGAAAGCGATTGAGGCAAACATTAAGCGTTTTGAAGATGAACTTAGCGCCCTTGAAAGCGAACATAAGGAAAAGGTTGTTGCCCTTCGTAAGGATGACGGAAAGGAACTTTCCAAGGCAACTGAAAAAGAATTCAAACTCTTCGCTCAAAAACGTGCGGTGCTCAGCGAAAAAATCGACGTTCTTAAACATCAACTTGAAAATGCTAAGTCGCCTGAATACCTCCTTTCGCTCGAACGAAAAAAGGCAATCGAGGCTGAAACAAAGCAAAGAGCGCTGACAAAGAAAACGGAGCCTAAGAAAGAACAAAACGAAACCAGCAAGAAAACTGACGATAAGAAGAGTAACAAAACTGATATTAAAACTGACAACAAAAAGAAAAACAACTAAAATAAGCAAAAAAAGTAAAAGTAAGCATTAAAAACTAGTGGCAAATAGAAGAACACAAACTTAAAAAACTATCAACAAAAGACAAAAGCATAAAACTAATAACGAAGAGAAGAAAACAAACTTAATAAAACTATCTGTAAAAAACAAAAGCATAATAACTAGTAACGATGCAAAGAAAACCAATAAAACTTGTGCCGAAAAGAACTAAAAATGTCACTAAAAGATTGTCAGTTACCACCAAAATTTAAACAAAAAAAGGATTAGCATTATGTCTAATCCTTTTTTGTTTGAGAAAAAAGGCGCCAAGCTGTGGTGCCTCTTTCTTTTCTTAGCAGTCAATAAGACGCCAAATTGAGCCGTTGACAATCATAAGCACAAGGTCAACAATCCAAATTATATTCCAGCCTAAAAGAATTCTTACGATTGCAGCAACAATCTTTCCCTCAGCAATTCTTGTCACAAAGCCCAAAACAAAAGCAGTGACAGGAATGATTGCAAGAATGATGGAAAGAACTCTGTTCCAGCCGAAATAATCTTTTCCGTGTTTTGCCATAACTCCCTCCTATATATATAATACTACTTTTGAAAAAAATAATCTAGTAAATTTAACAAATTACAAAAAATATTTTTCACAGTGGCATTGCCACTTTCTAAGGTGTCGCGTGTTAGACTTTGTTGTATATACCGTTAGGACTGTCGGCTTGTTTGTCATTCTGAGCGTAGCGAAGAATCTCGTCGTAGCACCTGCCCGCGAATGTCTAATCCTTCCTCTTACCACCAACCAAACACGGCTAAACCAAAAACGCCTCAAACATCCAAGCGCGCTTGGTCATTCTGAGCGAAGCAAAAAATGCGCTAATATTCCCGCGCATTTTTAACACTTAAAATTTTATCCTAAACTTTATTTTAGTATAATATATTTTTCAAAGTGATGGTTTTTGTTTTGGTGACTTGGTCGAAGGTTGACATAACGCCCTCAGTGCCTATGCCGGAAATTTTATACCCACCAAACGGCATCTCAAAACTTCGGTGGAAACTTGCGCCGTTAATCACACATCCACCCGCTTGCAAACTTTTTGCAACAAACACCGCTTTCTTCATATCGCGCGTGAACACCGCACTTCCAAGCCCGTAGTCTGTGGCGTTCGCAATCTCAATCGCCTCCATTAGTCCGTCGCACGGAATGATTGACACAACAGGGCCAAACACCTCTTCATTCAGCGCAACTTTTGCCGTTTTTGGAACGTTTGTGATGACGGTTGGATAATACACCGCGCCGTCACGCTTTCCACCGAGAAGGAGTTTCCCGCCCTCAGCGATAATTTCTTTCACCTGCCTTTCCACCTTGTCGCACGCCCCACTCGACACCAGCGAGCCAAGTTCGGTTTTCTTGTCAAGCGGATTGCCAACAACCACTTTTTTCAGCCTTTCAACAACCTTGGTTTCAAACTCCTTTTGCACCTTTCGGTCGACGATAAAGCGCTTGCTTGCCACGCAAACTTGCCCAGCGTTATACATTCTGCCCCAAACAACCTCGCGGGTCGCAAGGTCAATGTCAGCATCCTCCAAAACAATGAAAGGGTCGTTCGCGCCAAGTTCAAGCGTCACGTGAGCAAGGTGTTTTGCGCCCTTTTCGTAAATACTTCGCCCCACTGGCACCGAACCCGTGAAGGATATGCCCTCAACGCCCTCGTTTTTAACAAGCGCGTCGCCTGTTTTTGCGCCGTCGCCCGTTAAAACTTGCACAACACCGCTTGGCAAGCCTGCATCGTGCATAAGTTTGACAAGTTTTATAATTGCCCCAGGATTTTGGTGCGGTGGCTTAACAATAACCGAATTGCCCGCCAAAATTGCTGGTGCAACTTTTTGGTCGAAAAGGTCAAGTGGGAAATTAAACGGAATGATTGCCACCATAACGCCGATTGGCTCTCGAACGGTGAATTGCAGAGTTTTTTCCTGCCCTTTTTCGGTTCCCGCTGGAATAATATTGCCATAAAGATGCTTTGCTTTCTCCATAAACGCTGGGAAAGCGATGAAAATATTGTCCACCTCAGCAAACGCCTGCGTGATTGGTTTTCCCGTTTCTAGGCACAGTGTTTTTGCAATATCCGCACGATTTTCTCTCACCAGCGCCAAAAAACGCTCCAAAATTTCCACCTTTTCCCACACTGGCACATTTGCCCACTTTTTTTGCGATTTTTGCGCATATTCAACCGCGCGATTAACATCCTTTTCGGTGCAATTTGGCACTGTGTAAAGCACCTTGCCGGTGTATGGATTAACAATGTCAAGCGTCGATTTGTCGCTTGCGTCCGCCCATTTTCCATTGATAATACTTTGCATAAAACCTCCTATTTTGTGAACGCGGTGAACGAAAGCATAAGTCCACCCGTGGTGTTTCTACCGTCATCCACATAGCCGTATTCGCCGAAAGTGAATTCCATAATAAACGGCACATCGCCCACATTCTTCTTAATTTCTTTGTAAACTTCGCCAATTCTGTCGCCAATTCCCGCGCGCCTACCGCCACAATGCACGAGGTGATAGAATATAGGTGGCTTTTTGAGTTTTGAGTTGAGTTTTTTAAGAGTTTCGCCCACTGACGAAATGAGTTCGTCAACCGTTGCCTCCATTCGAATGACCGCGGTGCCTGTTGCAAGATTTGCGCCGATATTCATCGAATAATCGTCGTTTGCGAACATCGGGTGACGTATTGCCACTAAATCGCCCAACCTATCCTTCACGCCAAGAGGACTTGTGATGGTCGCACTCAAAAGATTGTTGCCCATAATTTCGCTTGGCTTAAGACCGCGCCATTTTGCGTATTTTTTAACCGCTGGCACACCGTCGATTGTGACAAGTCGCCTTGCGCCCTCCACTTTGGTGATTATTCCCACATCGCCCGTCTCTCTATACGCGCCCGTAAATTCGTTAGCAAAACCACCTTTTAAGTAAAATAACGCAACCGCCACACCCTCGCCGGTGATTTTTCCATCGAGGTATAAACTCCAATTTCCGCTTATCGTGTTGTCCGCCGTCGACCCACCGAAAAGTGGCACTCTGCCAATAACGCGATTTGCACCTTTAAGGAAAAATTCTTCTTCGGTCGGGCTTGCGGTCATATACATAAGGTCAGGCGCTCTATCCATTTTTGTCATAAGATAAGCGTGCTTAGTGGCGCTTTCGCCGGCATCTTTGGCGTCCGCAAACGCCCTTCTATCTGCATACCCCACGCCAACAACAAGGTTCGCATCGCAAACAACCATAATTCCAACGAATGGCTTGTCGCCACCTATGTATCCCTCCGGCATAATCACGCCCGTGAAACTTGTGTTACCAATAATCGGGCAATCATAAATCTCCTTCAAGCCCCTTATGACATCCTTAATTTTGTAGTCACAACTCATATACGCAAAAACCAACTTTGCGCTGGAATTTTTGCCCGCCATCCTGCCCGCTTCAAGCCCAGCAAGATAGCCATTTTGATTTGTGCTATAACCAGTTAATGCTTTCATACTTCCCCCTCCTTTTCGATTAACTTATTTTAATTATAAAGCCTTTTTAAAATTTTGTCACCCAAATTAAGCAGATTTTTAAATAAAAACGGCACGCACTATAAACTATGTGATGTTAAAATTTTGTTAACTCAAAATTTTAATAAATTCTAACGAATTTAGCGTGCTTTGCCCGCCATCACAGTTTGAATAAACATCAGTCTCACTCAAATGCGACTTCGTCGCGCTTGGTTCGACTTCCGATAATATAAATTTGAACACTATTTTTGGCCTTTTATATGTAGATTTTTTGTAAACAATTATTATCTTATTTGCAAAAAATTGCTTAAGAAAATAGGTAATAGTAATGCGCAAAGCGCATAAGTTAAATGGTTTTACCCACTCTTAAAAATTTAAAACTCTCACAAAACTTCTTCACTTTTTGTCAAAAAAACACATTTTTTTCACTTTTTTATCAAAAAAACCGCATAAAAATGCATTTTTTTCGCATATGTCATTATTTTGCGCGCGGTGTTCAATATTTCTTCTCAACCGATGACTGCTACAATCACAACTTTACCAGCAGTTCCAACGCCGTTGTTTTATTTTACATATTCACTTTTTTTATAGCACAAAAAATAGCGGTAATTCCCCGCTATTTTAGTTTTTCATTTTCGTGCCATTTTCTCGCTTTTGGCTTTGCGATTTTAAGGCTTATCAACTCTAATATTAGAGGCTAAAAAGTTTCCTCAAAGCCGTTCGAATATCTAAATGTCACCGCTCCGTCCTCATTGATTGAGGCATAGATTTTTTCATTAACATCTTGCGTGTTGAACTCAATAACAAATTCATCTTTGCCGTCTTGCTTATACATTTTGTAAACGCCAGCGGTGGCTGAGTTTTTAAACTCAATCTCAAACTCGGTGTGGTTACGCTCTTTTTCCATTTCTACCTCAACTTCACTGACCTTATCGCCACCCCTATAAATCTTGTATTCATACTCAAATTCGGTGTTTTCCACACTTTGCTCCACCATAACATAGTCCTCTCGGCTACCAACAGCATAAGTTATGAACTCAATCGAAGATTCGGTTTCCCTGCCCTCTTTTTCAAACTCACGTTCGCCCTGCACAACAAACTCTTTTCCGTCGAAAAGCATAACACCATCAATCTTTGACGACACTTCAACTTCGTGCTCGCCGTCCTCTATCTCCTCTTCTGTTTCGTCGTAATACATCTTATATTCCACCTTTTGACCGTCTAAGTTTGGCAGTGTGATGGTCATACAATAGGAATATTTTTCCGCATACGTTTCATCTTCAGCCGTTGTTTTTCTAACGTCTTGCTTTAACCCGTCACCGATAAGCATACCGTTAAACATTTCAAAATAGTCACGCACACTCTTCACTTCGCTTTCCGTGAAGCAATCTGGGCGCGCCGTTGCGTTTTGCCCACTTAGTGAAGTTTCGTCATTAAGATACATAACTGACGAAAGCGCACTCATAGCATAAATATCTTTTACACCCTGATTTTGTTCACTCTGCTCGCAACAACCGCTGAGCCCAAGCCCAAGTGGCAGACACATCGCGCCAGCCAAAAGAACACCAAAAATTTTCTTTTTCATAAAAACCTCCTAATCTTATTATCGATAAAAAATAGCGCTATGTCAAATGATTTTAAATATTTTTTTATTTAAAACACGCCATTTTTGTTAAAAAATCACGTTTTTTTCACTTTTTTATCAAAAAAACCGCATAAAAAATGCGATTTTTTAAAATTATTGTTTTTTTCTTATTTTATTTTTTATTATCTTTTTTCAATTTTCATAAAGTTCTTCTTGCCTTTTTTTAGGATAAGAACTCCGTCTTTGAAATCGTTTTCGGTGACCATATACGCAAAGTCCTTCACCACATTTCCGTTGATTTGAATGGCACCTTGTGCGCACATACGGCGACCTTCACTTTTGGTTGGAACAAGTTTTGAATTGAAAAGAAGTTCGTTGAGTTGCACCGGCAAAGTGTCAACGGTAAACGTCGGCGCGTTATCTAAACTGCCCTCGCCCGAAAAGAGCGCGCTTGACGCTTCTTCAGCAATCTTTGCATCCTCTTCACCGCGCACAAACTTTGTGAGTTCAAATGCCAGTCGCTTTTTTGCTTTCACAATATCCGCGCTTACAAGTTCATTTATCTCGCCCATTGGAATATCAGTGAAAAGAGCGAACATCATCTCAACGCAGGCATCTGGTGTTTGATAGATACCTTGATAAAAATCGTAAGCGGAAATTTTGTCCTTATCAATCCAAATCGCTCCCTTTTCGGTCTTGCCCATCTTCTTCCCCTCAGGCGTTAAAAGAAGCGGATTGGTTGCGCCAACAAGTTCAATATTGGTTCCTTTTTCGAAGTTTAATTTTCGCGCAAGTTCAACGCCAGCCACAATATTGCCCCATTGGTCAGCGCCACCCCACTCCAAAACACAACCTTTCTCCTTGTTTAAGTGGATGAAATCGTATGCCTGCATCGGCATATAGCCAAGTTCAAAAAGCGTCAACCCGCCCTCTTTTATGCGGTTGGCATAAATTTCGTTTGCCAGCATTTTGTTGACATTAAAGTGTCTGCCCACATCTCGCATAAAGTCGATATAACTTAAATTTTCAAACCAATCCTTATTATTGACAATCTCCGCCTTGTTTTCGCCTTCAAAATCGAGAAAAACCTTGAGGGAGTTTTTTATCTTTTCGATGTTGTCGTCAATCGTCTCTTTATCAAGCACCTTTCTCATCTCACTTCTGCCTGTTGGGTCGCCAATAGACGCAGTGGCTCCGCCCATCAAAAGCACCACCTTATGCCCTGCCTGTTGAAATCTTCGCATAATGCAATATGGCACGCAGTGACCAATGTGCAAACTTGACGCCGTTGGGTCAGTGCCTTCATAAAGCGCGATAGGTTTTCCACTTTCTAGCAATTTTTTGAGTGCCTCTTCATCGGTACATTGATAAAGAAGTCCACGCTCCTTTAATGTGTTATATAAATTTGTATCAACTTTTTTCATATTTTCTCCTATAAATTTATCCAATACCTTCGGCACAACGCACCAGTAACTTTGCTTACTGCAGTTCTTTCAAATTTTCCGCCATTCTTTTCAATATTTTTTGCGCTTGCTATATTTTCGTCTCTGCAAGTTATCAAAACCTTTTTCATTCCTATTTTTTTACATTCTTCAAGTGAAAATTTTAAAATTATATCTCCGTACCCCTTTCTTCTTTCGCTCGGTCTTATTCCAAGTCCAATATTTCCACCAGTCAGAATATTGGTTTCGGTCAACTCTTTTCTTATAATTGCCATACCAACAAGTTTGCTATCTGTTTTTCGAATTAGAAGATATTGATTTATATTTGGTTCATTTTCTTTCTTCAATTCTAAATTTCTATAAAAATCTTGATAGTTTTTAAAATTTTCTAAATTTTTTGTGCCTTTAATTACAAAATCGGTTTGCAAAAATTCATTTCTATAATCCATAACTATTTTTTCATCATATAAAGTAACCGGTCTAAAAATAAACTCTTGCATATCGACTCCTGCTATTTTTTTGATAAATAGTGATTTTTTATTTCTTACTCAAAGCAACCGCAACAGCAAGCGAAACCGTCGCGCCCACCATCGGGTTGTTACCCATACCAATAAAGCCCATCATCGCAACGTGTGCCGGCACCGAAGAGGAACCAGCAAACTGAGCGTCGCTGTGCATTCTTCCAATCGTGTCGGTCATACCATAACTTGCTGGACCGCATCGCATATTGTCTGGGTGAAGAGTTCTTCCCGTTCCGCCACCTGACGCAACCGAAAAATATTTCTTACCATTCTCGTTGCACCATTTTTTATATGTGCCAGCAACCGGGTGTTGAAAACGAAGCGGGTTGGTGGAATTTCCCGTTATTGAAACATCAACCTTTTCGTGCTTCATAATGGCAACGCCCTCGCTGACGTCGTATGCACCATAAATCTTCACATCCGCACGCTCGCCGTTTGAAAACCTTTTTTCGCCCAAAATTTTGAGTTCCTGCTTTTCTCTATCAAAAATCGTGTTCACAAATGTGAAGCCGTTTATGCGCGCAATGATGTAAGCCGCATCCTTTCCAAGTCCGCTCAAAATAACTTTAAGCGGAGTTTTTCGAATTTTGTTGGCAGTTCTAGCAATACCCATCGCCCCTTCTGCTGCCGCAAAACTTTCGTGTCCCGCTAAAAAGCAAAAGCATTTTGTATTCTCATCCAAAAGGCGGGACGCCAAATTGCCGTGCCCTAAGCCAATTTTTCTTTCATCGGCAACCGAGCCCAATGTGCAGTATGCTTGAAGCCCCTCGCCAATTTTTTCTGCTGCCTCGCACGCGCTTTCCACGTTTGATTTAAGCGCAATCGCCGTGCCGAGCGCATACGCCTCAACCGCATTATCAAAGCAAATCGGTTGAATTTCTCTAACGATTTTTTCCACATCAATGTTAAAATCTAAGCAATATTTTTTCACATCTTCAACAGAGTTGAAATTATACTTTTTCATTGTTTCAACGGAAGTATTTTTCATTTTTCGCTCCTTGGGTCAACAAATTTCTTGCCGTCGGCAAATCTACCATAGGTTTTAATCGACTTTTCAAACGCCTGCTTGCACTTTTCTTCGCTCTTCAAATTTTTTAAAAGAAGCCCAAGGTTGACATATTCGTAACCTATCACCTCGTCGTTTTCATCAAGCGCCATTCTGGTGATGTAGCCTTCGGTGAGATTGAGATATCTCACACCAGTCTTGTCGGTGGAAAAAATTGTTCCAACCTGACTTGTTTTATATTTCCCCAAATCTTCCATCGACGCGCCAACTTCCAATCCGCCAAGCGAAAAAGCGGACTGACTTCTGCCATAAACAAGTTGCAAAAACAAATTCTTCATAGCGTCATTGATAGCGTCGCACACAAGGTCGGTGTTAAGCGCCTCTAAAAGCGTTTTGCCGATGAGGATTTCGCCCGCCATCGCCGCCGAGTGAGTCATACCACTGCAACCGATGGTTTCAACCAGCGCCTCCTTAATAATGCCATTTTTCACGTTAAGCGTCAGTTTGCAACATCCTTGTTGAGGCGCGCACATACCGCATCCGTGCGAAAAGCCAGAGATTTCTGTAATCTCCTTGGTTTGCGTCCACTCTCCCTCTTGCGGGATAGGAGAAGGACCAAAGCCACTCATATTTTTAACACAATTATCCATTTTTTCTCCTTTTAACCCTATCTATTTTAGCAAATTTCGCCGATTTTTCCAAACGAATTGACAAAATTTTTTAGTTTTTGCAAAGATAGGTTAAAACCGTGTTGCCATATCGTTTTTCGTCGTATATGGCAAAGGGCGAATAGTTGAAAACATCCTTTTTGTCGTGTTCGCAAACGATTATCCCGTCCTCTTCAAGAAGCGGAAAAAGTTTAGGAACAATCTTTTCATATAGTCCGCTTTTATAAGGTGGGTCCAAAATGATTAGGTCGAACCTTTCCTCACAACTCTCAACAAACCTAACTGCATCACAGCGAATAACTTTCGCCTTCACGCCCAAATTCTTCAAATTTTCCCGCGTCATAGAAGCACTTCTTGCGTCCTTATCCACGAACACAACCTCGCTCGCCCCGCGTGAAAGCGCCTCAATTCCAAGTGCGCCCGTGCCACAAAAAAGGTCCAAAACCCTCTTATTCGGCAGAAAAAATTGCAGTTTTGTGAAGAGCGCCTGTCGCACTTTGTCGGTGGTTGGACGAATATGCTCAAACTTATTCTCCAAAAGCCGACGCCCCTTAAATATCCCCGAATCAACTCTCATTTTTTTATTATATCAAATTAGAAAAGGAAAGTAAAACAGATTTTAGCCTCGCCATTTTAAAATCTTATAATTTTAATACATCACTTCGAAGACACTTTTTCCGCTTCAAATTTATCGTCTTTAAGCGCAAGTTTCATAAAATCGCCGTTAATTAATTTGTCGAATTTAATGCAACCAAGAAAACCACCTTCTTTACCCAAAATATTCAGCGCGCGGGCAAAAGCAAACCCATCAAGCGCCGACTTTTTCTCTGTTTCCTTACGCGTAATCTTAGCAACAAGGTCGGCGCGCCTTTGCTTTTTATATTCGCTCTTCAAAATGCTATAAAAGCCATCAATGCCGTGCAAAAAATTCACTCCCAAAATCTCTTTCGTTTCTTCTTTTGGCAAATAGAGGTCGTAAGGATTTTGATAGAACTCCAAAAAGCACACCGCATCTTTCACATCTCCGCTTTGCAAAAATCGCCCATAATAACCAATCTGCGCGTGGCGGATGGCGTCGGTGTATGCCTCATCCTTCATTCGCTCAAGAAGCCACTTGCATCTGCCAAGGTCGGAGAGAACCACTCCTGCAAACTCCTTCTTCTCAAATTTCTCGTTTGTGAAAACATCCACGTAGCGCCCGTGAAAATACTCGTTTTCTAACTCGTCGAACCTTGTCCACGAATAGGCAAGCGCATCGTGCAGTTTTTCAACCGTGTCGATGCCGTTTATCATCACATACACCTTGTCGTAAAAATGAAGCCCAGCAACAACCTCCCACTCTTCTGGTGTTTTGAGAGGCTTCTTTTCAATCGCCAGCGCGCGCTTTACCAAAAGCTCCTCCCTTTCCTCTATTGGAGTGTGATGAAGATAGAAAGACAGCGCATTGTTCGCACCCTTTTCGGCAAGATATGCCACCTCATTTTTTATCGTTTTAAACTTCTTATCAAGCGCCTTTTTGGTGGTGTTATAGATAAAATTTCCGCCCGAAATATAGTAAGAATAAAGTTTAACAAAGCGAAAAAGAAGCGCCTCATTCTCCCGCTTTTCAAAATCTACTCCTTTGAACACAAAATCCATATATCCTCCAAACCTGTTTTCATTTTAACATTATTTGAAAGAATATACAATAGTAAAAGTGAAAAAAAATAAGTAGCCGAGGAAAAGGGTTCGAAGGCAACAAAAAAACTAGGCATCCTCCCAGTTTTCTTTTGGTGGGTTGCCGGGGGCTCGAACCCCGGACCCTTCGATTAAGAGTCGAATGCTCTACCAACTGAGCTAGCAACCCAAAAGCAAGCAACTATTTCCCGCCAAGCGTCCTGCCTAACAAGCAAACGCAAAAAACTTTATCTGGCGCCTCTGTTTAACCGTGCAAGCAACTTGACGAAAAACTATGTGTATTATACAACACATTTTTTTAAAAGTCAATTATTTTTTCGTTATTTATTGAAAATTTATTTCTTTTTTAACATCAATTTCCCCGTGCAACCGCTCGAAATCCGCCAAATATCTTTTTATGGCATATTCAATTTCCTTGTTTTTCGAGCGACCGTTGTAATTTGCAGTGTAGGTGAGTTTTGCTTGCAAATTTTGGGAAATCCTTAACGTATACCGTGGCTTAATCATCATTCGCCTCCTAATGAGATTTTACTAAATATACGGCAAAATTACACATAATTGACGGCAAAAGGGCGTCACATTTTCGACAAATTTCGACAAAATATTTTCACAAAAAATAGCGTTAATTTATATATAAAACTATGGAAAATTTTAAATGCTTAAACCTCGACGCGCTCAGGTATAATCTTGCTTGCTACCAAAGCAAAAAAGTGGTTTTGATGGTTAAATCAAACGCCTACGGACACGGAGTTAAAGAGATTGTGTCGTTAACGTCCGCGTATGTTGACGCGTTTGGCGTGGTGAGCGAGCGTGAGGCAGAGGTGGTGAGAAATTTTTGTGATAAACGAATCATCATATTTGCCCCCGCCACAAACCTTAACGCCTGCCGAGAGGGAGGTGTTGAAATTATTGTGGATAATGAGGAAGATTTGAGAAAGGCGATTGACTGTGGTTGCAAAATACATCTTGCAATAAACGTTGGAATGAACCGATTTGGCACCAAAAGCGAGATTGTTTTGAAAAGTATGAATAACATTTTGGAAGCAAACGAGGTTGAACTTAAATCCATCTACACCCACTTCCCCGACACCCGCGACCCTACCCGCACTAAAAGGCAATACGAAAGATTTTGCAATTTAAGAAAACTTATCTCTCGCCCAGCGCCCGTTTGTTTTGGCGGTAGTGGGATATATAACTATCCATTTTCCTACGACGCAATTCGCCTGGGGATTGGCGCGTATGGCTATGAGAAAAATCGAATGCCGGTTATGAGCATTGTTTCGCATATAACCAAAATTTTTTACGCTAAAAGTGGCGAATATATCGGCTATGGCAAGAAATACCGCGTGAAAAAGGCGGATTTTTTCGGCGTTGTCAATGTTGGTTATGGCGACGGGCTTATGCGTGCGCTCTCTCAAAACTTTTCGGTGGAAATTAACGGCAAGAGGTTCGAGGCGGTGGGAAATATTTGTATGGACGCCTTTTTTGTTAAGATTGATAAAAGTGTGAGTGTTGGCGATGAGGTTTTGGTGATGAGTGACGCCTCATACCTCGCAAAAAGGGCTAAGACCATTCCATATGAAATTCTCACAAACTTTTCAAATCTTCGTGGCACGGTAAAAAAAATCACCTCAAATAAAAAATAAAAGTGTTTAGAATAAGAAAAAGTATTTCTTACATAAAAAAACACCCTAACTTATCGTTAAAGTGCTAAAAAATAATATCATTGCTTATAATTTTTTACTTTTTCGTTTTTTTATCTTTTATATCTTCTTTTCCATCTAAACTAGAAGCCAAGATTTCAACATTGTCGACTTTTTTATTTTCCGTATTATTTTGAATTTCGTTTTTAAGAGCTTTTCTTTTGTCTATATTTGTCTTGAACTTTATTTCTTTAAACTTACTTATTACACAATTCCAACCTTTAACAACTGTCCATTCTTTCGGTCCTATTGTGCACATCTCATAGATTTGAATAATCAATGTGTATAGCACTAAAAATAAAATCCCGACAATGTACCATGTAAAAATTGTTCCATCAATTAAAGGTGCATTTAAATACATATTGTTTGATTGATTAAGCACACTATTTCCAAAAACTCCTACAACAACCATAAATGCCAATCCTATTGGTAAAGAAATCCAATTTTTAAAAGTTGGAACAAAATACTTTGATATGATTGCAATTAAAAAAATAAACAGCATAAAAACATGATACAAATAACCAGTAAAAGGATGTATATTAAACATTGTATCAAAATAAACAATAAAATCAGGATATATATAAGTTAATAGTCCACCTATCATTCCAGCAAATAGAGCATATTGAAAAATTTTAGTGTTTGGCTTAAAAAACAAAACAACTAAAGGCATAATAAACCCCATCATACTACAATAAGTATCTGGCAAGAAGTCAATAAATGTTGATGTTCTTGATTTTGCAACTACAATTCGATATATTATAATTAAAATTAATCCTATTGCGGCTAAAATTTTAATAGGAATAAACATTTTTTCTTTCGGAACAAATTTTAAGATTAAGAAAATGGATAATCCCATTATTAAGGCTATAACCACCATGAATAAAATATGTTCTAAACAAAAAAGCTCCAATTCAAATCTCCTTATAACAAATTAATATTTTTGATTTTATAAAGATTTAAGTTTAATAAAACTAAATCATATACTTTTTTATTAATCTTCTTTTTTTTCAAGTCGTTTTAAATCAATTCTGCCCTTTTCGTCAATCTTTATAACTTCAACCTCAACTTGGTCGCCGATTTTAACAACGTCCTCCACTTTCTCAACGCGCTTTGAGGAGAGTTTTGAGATATGAATCATTCCTTCCTTACCCATACCAAGGTCAACAAAGGCGCCGAAATTTGTGGTTCGAACAACTTTTCCGTCATACACATCGCCAACTTCAACATCTTCAACGATAGAGAGGATGATTTTCTTTGCTTTTTCATTCATTTCCTCATCCACCGAGGCGATGAACACGCTTCCGTCGTCCTCAATATCAATTTTCACGCCAGTTTCAGCGATGATTTTGTTGATAGTTTTTCCGCCAGAGCCGATGACATCCTTAATCTTTTCAGGGTCAATCTCAAAAGTGATAATCTTAGGTGCATATTTCGAAATGCTTGCCCTAGGCTCAGCGATGCACGCGAGGAGTTTGTCGATAATATACATCCTGCCAATGCGCGCGCGGGTGAGCGCTTCCAGCAAAATCGGCTTATCTATGCCGTGAATTTTGATATCCATTTGAATTGCAGTCACGCCCTTTGTCGTTCCCGTAACCTTAAAATCCATATCGCCAAGGAAATCTTCAAGCCCCTGAATATCGGAAAGAACGGCAACTTTTTTCGATTTTTCGTCCTTAATAAGCCCCATAGCAATTCCCGCAACAGGCGCTGAGATTGGCACACCACCATCCATAAGTGCAAGAGTGGAACCGCACACACTTGCCATTGACGACGAGCCGTTTGACGAAAGCACTTCGCTGACAATTCTAAGTGCGTAAGGGAAAACATCCTCTTTCGGCACAACAGGTTCAAGCGCACGTTCAGCAAGAGCGCCGTGACCAATCTCACGCCTACCCGTCCCCCTAATCATCTTTGCCTCGCCCGTTGCATACGGTGGCATATTATAGTGGTGAACATAGCGGTTTACCTCTTCATCATCCAAGCCGTCGAGTTGTTGAACATCGCTGACTGTGCCGAGAGTTAAAGCGGACAAAACCTGCGTTTCGCCACGCGTGAAAACAGCACTTCCGTGAACGCGAGGAAGCACACCCACCTCGCACCAAATTGGTCGAATTTGCTCAAGCGTTCTGCCGTCTGGGCGGATTCCCTTATCCAAAATTTTAGCGCGCACCTTTTCCTTGGTCATTTTGTAAAGAACATCGCCAATTTCGCGTTCTTTCTCAGGGTAGGTTTCAGCAAAATGAGCCAAAACATTTTCCTTCACTTCGTCTTGGCGCTTTTGACGCTCGTGCCTATCGAATGTGTCAAGCGCGTCGTCCAAAAGTTTATCTGCATAGGCGCGAACGTCCTTATCAATTTCCTCAGGGATGGTGTAATAGGAAATCTTCTCGTTCACAGGCTTACCGATTTTCGCCTTAACATCTTTAATAAACCTAACAATTTTCTTTATCTCTTCGTGCGCGAACATAATGGCGTCCAAAATCACTTCCTCAGGCACCTCATTTGCGCCCGCCTCCACCATTAAAACTGCCTCCTCAGTGCCAGAAACTGTGAGGTGAAGGTCACTCTTTTCGCGCTCTGCCTGAGTTGGATTTATGATAAACTTGCCGTCCACCATTCCAACAAGCACCGAGCCAGTTGGACCTTGGAAAGGTATGTCGCTTATCGAAAGCGCAAAGGACGAGCCAAGCATTGCAAGCGGTTCAGGGCTGACGTCAGGGTCGATGGAAAGCGCGGTTGCAACCACCACAACATCGTTAAAAAATCCCTTTGGGAAAAGCGGACGAAGAGGTCTATCTATAAGGCGGGAAACCAAAATCGCCTTGTCGGACGGACGCCCCTCACGCTTTTTAAAGCCACCTGGAATTTTGCCAACGGAATACATTTTCTCTTGGTATTCCACCGAAAGAGGGAAAAAGTCGATGCCCGGCTTTGGCTCTTCGCTCATTGTCACGTTACACATAATCACCGTGTCGCCACAGCGCACAAGGCAAGAGCCGTTCGATTGCATACAAAGCGCACCTGTTTCAAATGTAACCTCTTTTCCGCCGATTTCCAGCCTAAATTTTTTTGATAATTCTGTTTGCATAAAAACTCCTTTAAGAAAATTTATTGTAAAGAAAAGGAGGGCACAAAAAAGCACGCCTCCTCTTTTTTATTTACTTCACTTCTCTTATGTTCAATTCTTTAATAAGTTGTCTGTAAGCCTCGATGTCTCTGTCTTTAAGATATTGCAAGAAACCCTTTCTCTTACCAACCATTTGAAGAAGACCTCTTCTTGAATGGTTGTCTTTCGGGTTGTTTTTAAGGTGTTCGGTGAGATGATTAATGCGGTCAGTTAAAAGCGCAACTTGCACTTGAACGGAACCGGTGTCATTTTCCGACCTCTTAAATTTTGCAATGATTTCACCCTTATTAGTCATTTTTTACCTCCATTTTTCACTATTTGCTGACACAAAGTTAAAGGTCGAAGGACTCCTAAAACTGTGCATCGCATCAATCGACAACGCCATTATATCACATACTTTTCAAAAAGTAAAGCATTTTTAACAAATTTATTTCAATCTTGTATTTTCCGTTTTACGCCTGTTTTTTTCTAAGATGAAGAAGATAATATAAGCCAAAAACGAGGATATTCACGGCACTCATCGCAATCACCTCTTCAAAAACTGGCGGAATTGTGCAAATAAGCCAAATGACGTTGAAAAGAACCACCGCGCCATTCACAACATCAAAAGCCGTTCTAAGTTTTAGTCGCGTTGCAACACTTGTAAAAACAATCACCGTGTAGAAAATCGCCACAAGTAACAAAATCACCAAATTCATCACAAAGAAGGTGAGAATTTCATTCCCTTCTTGCTCTCCACTAAGAGAAATAACCGCCAACAAAATCGTTTCAATGATAAGTGGAAGAAAGGTGAAAAGAAGCCCAAACCTTGATTTTGTTGAAAATCCGTCTATAAAACTCTTCTCCTCATCCTTGGTGGACTTTGTCACATTATATAAACCAATCAGCGCAACAACCACCGCGTAGAACGAATATGCAAACCAAACGAAGTAACTTGCAACGCCGGAGAATAAGAGCGCCTCTGTTCCGCCGATAATTAGGATTGTGGCAAGCGCGAAGGCAAAGTTAATAACGCCCGAAAGCCCCAAAACTGCAACATTATATCTCTCCAATTTTTTTAGCGCTTCCTTTCCAACAACCATTGCGCAAACGAAATAAATTATTGCAAGGCTGTTTAAGATTATCATAATAATGCCGATAGTTGCCAGCCCGTCGTCAAGGAACTGCCCGTCAGCATTCGTCAGCATTAGGTCGAAAATGCTGAATGAATAACTCGACGTTGTGATGCCAAAGTCGATATCTCCGCCATAGCAAGGCAATGCCATAAAGAGAAACAACAGTGCCATTAAAACTGGTGGGAAGAAGAGAAGAGGACGCTTAAAAAATGTTCTTCCTTCCTTAACTTTTTTCTCTTTTTTATCTTCCTTTCTTTCTTTAGCCTCAATTTCTTCAGGCTTAATTTCTTCAAACTTAAAATCTTCGTTTCTATAAATTTCGTCCGCACGCACATTGAACAATATGGAAAATTTTTTAATCTCCTGTTCTGTTAAAGGCGCGCTATTATTTTCAATTTCCCTTATTCTTTCAGCGGGAATATCAATGATTTTCGCAACCTCCTCAACGCTCATCTTTTGTTTTATTCTAAGTTCAAGCACTCTATTATCCATTTCTCCCTCACTTAGGAGTGATTTTAGCATATAAAAAAACTAATTTGCAAGAGATATCGGGTTAATTTAGTAAATTTAACTAAAAATGTTTTCAAATTTGCAACCTATGCCAAACGATTAAAATTAGCCAACTTCTAAAATTGATTTTATAGAAAATAAGGTAGATTTTGTAAAAGAATAACATTCTAATTGACTATTTCTTGCGAACAGCCTATTTTTAAGCGATTAAAATTAGAAAATAACTTCAATTAGAAAACCATTTGTAACTTCAATTAGGAAACTATTTGTATCTTCTAAGGTTGAAATTAAAGATAAAATTTTCCTCTTTATCCAATAATTTTCCCAAAAGGTTTCACGCGCTCCGCCGTAAGTTCGATGTTGAAAACAAACTTGCCCCCTGCCTTCTTATAACGAACAACGGTTCCACTCGTAACCAAATAATTTTTCGCCACTTTCGCCACCTCTTTTTCAATTAGGTGCGCGATTTGTGAGATATTTTCAAACTTGTCATTAACCAAAATTTCTTCAAGTCTTAAAAGTGACACATTTCCTCCTTTAAAAATTTTATCAAAATGTGGTTTTAATTGAATTTGCTTAATAAGAATTTAGAATAATGCTTCCCTTTTATCAAAATGTGGGTCAATTTAACCTTTTTTATTAATTTCATAAACTTAAATCTCATAAACTTATCAATTTTCTGCTGTTAAACGTGCTTTTTAATATTCCGCTTAAAAAAGCCCAAAACCCCGCGATATTTATAGGTGCAATCGAAGATTTTTCTACTGCCATTGTGGATATTTTCAGCAAGAAGAGTGAAGGCGCGAGCGCTTTCAAAGTCCAAAAGAATACGCCCATTCGACGACATTTTTCCCACCGAGTCATCCTCTGGAATCACGCCCACAAGCGGAATATTCATCGATTTCATAATGCTTTCAAGGCTCAGCATTTCGCCGTTCAGCAAGAGGTCACCACGCATCCTATTAATCACCAAATACTTGTTTTCAATTTGATACTTACTTAAAATTGAAAGCACTTTGTCGGCATCGCGCAAACTCGATATGTGCGGAGTCACCACCACAATCGCCTCGTTTGCTGGATACACGGCGCGATGAAAGCCCGCCTCAACTCCCGCAGGGCAGTCAATTAGGATGTAGTCAAAAGAGTGGTCGATGATGTCGGTTATGTTTTTGATATGTTCGCCCGTGATTTTGCTGGAGGCATACGAGTGGGAGGATGGCAAGAGATAGAGCGAGGGATAAGAATAGTCCTCAATAAGCGCTTGCCGAACCCGACACTTTCCGCTGACGACGTCGGTGATATCGAACACAACATTTTTCTCCATACCCATCACCACGTCCAAGTTGTTAAGCCCAATGTCAACATCCAGCATAGCAACCCGAAAGCCGAGCCGAGAGAGATACACGCCGAGATTTGCACAAACGGTGGTTTTGCCAACGCCACCCTTGCCACTTGTAATCACAATTTTCCTTGCCAACTTTTTCACCCCTAAAACATTATAAAACAAACGGAGCGGTGGAAAAAGAAAATCGAGGTCGAACCCTGCCGAAATTCCCCGACTTTTGTCTTAACACGCCACTTCCACCATCGCCTGATAATTCCTCTTAAAGAAATGCGCTATACAACACTCCTTGCGCTCGTCTAATAATTCATCTTAAAGAAATGCGCTACACGCCACTCCTACCTCTCATTTAATAATTCCTCTTAAAAAAATGCGCTACACAACACTCCCACCTCTCATTTAATAATTCCTCTTAAAGAAATACGCCACACGCCACTCCCACCTCTCATTTAATAATTCCTCTTATATTGCGTTTAACGCGCGGTATAGCCTCTACCGTTAGGACTACAAAGCCTATTTGTCATTCTGAGCCAATCTATCCACTTAAAAACGCCTGACGCACACTGTCGCTTATTCCGTTAGGCAAGGCAGTTATTTGTCATTCTGAGCGAAGCGAAGAATCTCGTCGTAGGTGACACTGTCACATTTTGATGTATCGCGTGTTAGACTATGTCGCTTATACCGAAGGCAGGGCAGTTGTCATTCTGAGGCGAAGCCGAAGAATCTCGTCGTAGGTGACGCTGTCACTTTTTGTTGTTTCGCGTGTTAAACTTTATCGCTTATACCAAAACTTTTCCACTTTGCCACCACCCGCGAACGTCCAATCTATCCACTTAAAAGGAATTGCTTAATTTGGCTAACCAACCATTCCTCAAATATGTCTAATCTTTCCTCTTTTTCTTAGAAAAAACACTGCTAAACTTTAAAAACCTCACTCACCCAAGCGCGCTTGGTCGCCTTGCGCCCTCAAAGAAAATTATATCGAAAAAAATAATTTACATAATGTTGTCAACCTTGGCTTCATCACACATATCGACCTATATATGAAAGCGTGCGACGCTCTAATCTCGCGCTGTGGAGGCTGTGGACTAGGCGAAATTCTTGCCCTCAAAAAGCCGTTTATTGTGCGCGAAAAACTCATCAACAACGAAAAAATCAACAAAAAATATTTTATGGAAAACGGTTGCTGTTTGGGGCTTGATAAAATCACAGACGCGGGCGAAAAGGTGAAATTATTAAAAACTAACCCCGCTCTTTATGAAAAAATGACAAAAAACATTGAAAAATTCACCTACGTAAACCCTGCCCAAGCCATCGCTAACTTTCTAACTAATCAAAAACATATTTAACTATAATCTATTGTTGCAACGATTTTGTCGGCGGAAACTCCACTGTCACTATTGGATTTTCTTTTCAACTGCTACCCGCTTCAACTGTCAACCACTTATTGAAGTTTAATCTCATCTTATTAAATCTTCTTTTCAACTACCATCCGCTTATTGGGATTGTAATTTTATCTTATTGAATCTTCTTTTTAAATATCACACGCTTATTGGATTGTAATTTTATCTTATTGAATCTTCTTTTCAACTGCCATTTTCCTATTTTCAACTACCATTTTCCTATTGAATTTATTTCGTCTTTTGCTTACTTATTGGCATTTCAACTGTTTGGCATTTCAACTGTCGCTCGCTTATTATTTTTTTCACTCCACCGTGACGGATTTAGCAAGATTGCGCGGACGGTCGGGGTTAAAACCGCGTTGCTCTGCCACTCGTAGCGCCAAAAATTGGAGAGGAATAATGCTGACAATTGGCATTAGAAAATCGGCAAATTTTTCAATTTTCACCAAGTCATAGTCGGCAAAATCGTCAAAACACGAAAGAACAATAATCTTCCCGCCACGCGCCTTAATCTCTTCCAAATTCGAGCGGAGTTTTTCTTTCACACGTTTTTCTGTGGAAATTGCCACAACAATCGAAGTTTCGTCCACCAGCGCAAGTGTGCCGTGTTTGAGTTCGCCCGACGCGATGGCAACCGAATTGATGTATGAAATTTCTTTCAACTTCAAACTCGCTTCAAGCGCGGTGAGATGGTCGAGTTCTCTACCAACGAAAAACACCTTTTCAAATTTTGCAATATCCTCAACTTGTTCGCGCGGGAACTCTAAAAGAGGTATTTTTTTGAGTGTTTGAACGGTCGGCAACCTTTTGCCCGCAAGATAAGCCGAAAATAGGTAAAGCGAAAAAACTTGACAGCAATACGCCTTCGTGGACGCAACCGCAACCTCGCGCCCCGCAAAGGTTGGCAAAACGCTTTTGCAAACGCGGTTAAGAAGGCAGTTGGGCGTGTTTGTCAGCGCAAGTGTGCAAAGTTTTCTCGCGCGAACGAGTTTTGCAGAGGCGATTGTATCCGCCGTTTCGCCACTTTGGCTGACGAAGATATAGAGCGTGTCTTCGCTTAAAATTTCCCTGCCATATCGAAATTCACTTGCAACATACGCCCTCGCATCAATCCCAATACTCTTAAAAAATTCAGCACCAACAAGTGAGGAATGATACGCCGTCCCGCAAGCAACAAGCACAACCGATTTGAAATTTTTAGGCAATTTTATAAGAGAAAAAATATCCTCATTTTTGTATTTTTTCAGCGTTTTTATTAAAGCCGTTTTGGTTTCAAAAATTTCACTTTCCATATGCGTTTTGAAAGAAATTTGCGAAAAATTCATATTTTTTTCAATTTTTTCGCATTTTTTAACGATTTTTTTGCCGTTTTTATTGAAAAATAAAATTTTTGAGTTTTCAATGGAGGCGAACTCATCGTCGCCAAGCGCATATATTTTTTCGCCGTCAAGCGCCAAAACATCACTTGAAACACAAACGCCTTTCTCACCCGTGGAGAGGTATAGCGGGGTTTCTCGCTTGCCCAAAACCACTTCACCTCTCTCACTTAAAACAATAATTGCAAACGCGCCCTTCACCTTTTTTGACGCCGAAATAACTTTCTCTATTAAACTTCCGCTTTCCTTTTCAATAAGGTTGACAAAAACCTCGGTGTCAGTCGCAGAATAGAAATCAATATCAATATTTTTCTTAAGTTCCTTAAAATTTTCAACTATGCCATTATGAACCATCACCAGCTTTTTGGAGGCAGAAAAGTGCGGATGCGCATTGTTTAAAGTCACCGCACCGTGTGTTGCCCAGCGAGTGTGACCAATGACCATTTCAGTTGATAAGCCCTCCGATTTTTTTATCAACTCATCAACGCCGTCAAGCGTTTTAATCGAATTTATTTTCCCGTCGCCTACATACGCAAGCCCACAAGAATCATAGCCTCGATACTCCAAAATCTTCAGCCCGTCACAAACTTTTTTAACTGCCTCAGCGCCAAAATATCCACATATACCACACATATAAACCTCTCTTTTCCCCATTCTGTTTTTTTCTTTGATTTTCAAAAACTTTCAAAAGTCTTGCAAAAATATCGCAAAAAATTTTATAACTTAACAACTCGCAAAAACATAATTGAAATAAAAAACACATCACCTAATAATCAAAAATAACGATAAAAATTTACAGCAAATATATTTAAAAATAGAAAAGGCTTTCATAAATTAGGTTTTTAATTTTGCTAAAAATTCATATGAAAAATTTTTAAAAGTAAATAACTTATTAAGAACACCTTAATTAATTTTACTTCTTTGCAAAGTCAATTTTTTCAAAAACGTCAAGCGCAGGGCTGTCATATGCGCGCACAAAATTCTCTCTTTTTTGCCTTTCTAGCCCCTCCTCAACAAGCGCGGAAATAAGGGCTTTAAATGTTAAATTTTTAAATAGATGAAAGGCAAGCGAGCCAGGAATTGTGTTAAGTTCATTCACATAAAGTTTATTTTGAGAGCGGTCAAAAATAAAATCCGCCCTTACCACTCCAAAACAATCGAAGATTTTATAAACTTTAGTTGTGAGCATTTTTATCTGTTTTTCTAAACTTTTTTCACTTTTTAATGCATTTTTTACGCTTTTTTCGTCTTTTTTATAATTATTTTCTATATTTTTTAAACCTTTTTCAACAAAACAACCGCCAACCTCTTTCTTGTCATATTTATCAACAACTTCTTTCTTATCACATTTTCCTTCAAATTTTTCCTTATCGCCAACATCCAATCTTTCACCTTCCCGCTCACCCACATCCAGCGTAAACTCGTCAGCATTAGGTTTTAAGTTAGAAAAGGCACTTTCCTCTTTAACGCCTTTCAAGTATTTTTCTTCAAACGAAAATATTGCTGAATTGTTTTCAACTTTATAGACATTCGAAGTTACAACCTCGCCGTTCACACACACGCCAGCGCAGTTATACTCAACAATATCATCTAAATATTTTTCCACCAAAATCCGGTTATCGAACTTTGCACAAAATTCAACACTCTCGCAGAATTCTTCTTTTGTTTTCACAACACGGATACCAATCGAACTTCCAAGGCGCGCAGGTTTTAAGATTAAAGGAAACTTAACACTTTTTTCAATATCTTTCAAAATTCTTTTGGGATTTAAAAGATATTCATCGTAATTTAGCGCATAGCCTTTCACGTTTGGCACACCGCTAGAATCTAAGACATTCTTCATAAAAATTTTATCCATACAAAGCGCACACGACACACTATTTGAACTCGAATAAGGAATATGGCAACTTTCCAGCACGCTTTGTAAGCCTCCGTCCTCACCAAAATGACCGTGCATGCATAGAAGCGCGAAGTCCACTTTCACGGTTTTTCTCAGCCCCCTTTCACAAAATAGAAACGGCCTCCCACTCAAAAAACTCACTTTTTTAACGCCTTTCGCGCGCCGTTCGAAGTTGGTGTAAACATTAACATTTTTCAATCTTTCACCCATCCACATAATGCCATCCCGTGCTATGTAAACAGGCACAAAATCAGGGCGAACGCGCAAAACTTGCATTGCTGTTATGATAGAAATGTCGTGCTCAACACTTTCCCCACCAAAAAACACAAAAACTTTCATTCTAACCTCACTATTTAATATGAAAAACAAAAACTTTAAGTTAAAACACTGCTAATATAGCTAATATAACAAATATTTTGTTTTCGCCACACCCACCAATAAATTTGATGCAATTATGTTTCATTCCAATTTTTCTCAAAAATTACATAGTTTGTTAAAAATTCTGATAAAAATTGTTTTTTATAGCATATAAATTGAAAATTTTGACTTTAAATCAAGTTTTAGATTGAAAATTCCCATTAAAAATTGATTTTTTAAAATTGCAATTTGTTTTAACTATTCTATATAATTGAAATCTACATAATCGAAATTGGCGCGAATATTTTTATCTATAATTATCCGGCAAATCATTCTCGAAAAGGATGACGCTGTTTTTGTTGACAATTTTCTTTAAAATTTCCTTCTGCTCCTTGCGCGAGTTCGCATAGAAAACATTTTTCATATTAAACCCCGCCTCTTGTAAGCCTTCACGCAGCGCCTTTTTATTGACCTTATTCATCACAACAACAACGTCACACACCTTCGCAATTTCCTTTGCGACCAGCCTATTTAGTTTTTCTTGCTCCTCCCCAAGTTCCACCATACCGGGCGTTACCAAAATTTTCTCACCAGCAAACGAATTTAGCACCGAAAGCGCCTCATAGAATCCGTCGAAATTGCTGTTATACGAGTCATCAATAACGGTTGCGAAGCCTTTTATGAGTTCCAAACGATGCGGAACAGGTGTCAGTTTTTCAATTCCGCTCTTAATATCCATTAGGTTCACGCCCAAAAGATACGCGACGCTCGACGCCAGCACAATGTTGTCGATGTTCGCCCTGCCAAGCAAATTCGTGGACACCGAAACGTTCTTCCCGTCAATGTTTAACTGAAATGTGCTTCGCCCACCCACACACCTCTCGCGTGTTGCATAAGCGAAAGAATTTTCCTTGCCGATGAGGTATTTTTTCTTGTCGCACTTCTCAAAAAGTTTCATAGACGAAGCGCTTTTTCCATTTATAACCACAAAATTTTTAACATTTTCGCAAAGTTCAAACTTCGTTTTTTCAACATTACTAAGATTTTTAAAAGTTTCAATGTGACAAAGCCCAACAGGTGTCAAAATTCCGTAATCCACGCCAACTAGGTCACAAAGAAAGGCGATGTCGCCCCGATGCCTAGCACCCATCTCCACCACAAAAAAGTCGTCAAGCGGGCTTAAATCAGTTAAAATAGTTCGACAAATTCCCATAGGCGTGTTGTAACTCTTCGGCGTTGCGCACACCTTAAACTTTCGCGCCAAAATTTCCAAAAGTATGTTCTTGGTCGACGTCTTTCCAAAACTACCCGTTATCGCAATCGTTTTACAAGGCATATTTTCGAGTTTCTTTTTCGCTTTTTTGATATATCTTTTCTTCAAAAATTCTTCAAAAGGAAGTATCAAAAAATGGGATAAAAGTATAAGCAAAGGCAGTAAAATAACGCCCGAGAAAATCAAGCCCAATTCTATGTAAACATTCTTAATAAGATAAAAAATCAACAAAAATAGCACAAAAATTAAGAAAAAATGGCAAAAAAGCATTCTTTTTAAGCGTTTTGTGAAAACTAACCTGTTTTTATCACCAAATGAAAGATTGAATTGAAAAACATTTTTAAGAAAATTTTTCACCCTGTAATTTTCTAATTGGTAAACTTTTATAAGCGGAAACGAAAGCCCAAAAAGCGCCAAACTCACCAAAAGCGCATACAAAAAATTCATCACCCCTCCCACAAAAATTCTCTTAAATATTTCAAAAACAAATACCTGTTGTCGTTAAAACAAAAATGTCCCGCTCCTTCCAAAAACACAAGTTTGCTGTTCTTTATTTTCTTATTTAATCGCTTTGCCATATAAGGCGGTGTTTCAACATCATCCCTGCCGAAAATTATAAGCGTTTGCGCCTTAACACCTTCCAAAAATTCATCAAGGTGCGTGCTTACAATGTTTTTAAAGGTCTTCTTCATCGCGTCATTTAGCGCTAGATAATCCACACTGCCACACCCACTCACATCAAGCCCCAAACGCTTCCGCCACCTATACCTCCAAATCTTGTAGTGATATCGAACGCCCCGCCTCGGCTTCATTCCCGCACTATCCACAAGCACAAGTTTGTTGACTCGCGTTGGACAAAACACGGAAACAAGAATGGCGACGCGCCCTCCAAACGAATGCCCGACAAGGTTTACCTTTTTTATCCCCAGCCTCTCGCATAGCGACACCACCATTGTTGCATACGAAAAAATCGTCCAGCCCGAAATATTTTTATCACTTTGCCCAAATGGCGGAAAGTCCACAAAAAGTGACGGCGCCTTAATCTCATCCGCACAAAAGAAGAGTGATTTATAATTCGCACCCCACCCGTGCAAGTAAACATTGACCACCTCACCTTTGCGCTTTACATACCTATAAAAAATAGGACTATTTTTGTAAATAAATTTCATATTCTCATTCTATGAATCTCACATATTTTCGTTACCAAGTAATAGTGGCTAAGATGCTTTAATCCACATAAGACTTTTGTTATTAAAAATCTAACAAAACAAAAAATGCGAGAAAATGCTGAGAAAATCAATAAAAAAGTGAAAAAAAAGTGATTTTTTATGAGTTTTTTATTATATTTTTGCTTTCTAAAATTTTTGGGAGATTGCCCGCACCCATAAAAACCAACGCGTATCCTTTTAAATTTTCTATTAAAAATTTAACTAATTTGTTGACATTGTTAAAATAGTTACAACCCAAAATCTTCGCAAGACTCTTTCCAGAAACTCCCGCTTTTCGTTTTTCTCGCGCTGGAAAAGTTTTGAAAATTGCAAGATTTTTTTCCTCCTTAAAGACCTCAACAAACTCACAAAAAAGCCCTTTTGTGCGCGAAAATGTGTGAGGCTGAAAGATAAAAAACACCTTTTTATAAAGTTTCTTTGCCGTCATTATTGTGTTTCTTATTTCAGTTGGGTGGTGCGCATAATCAACAATCACCTTTTCAAAAATCGGCGACACAACACTTTCAAACCTTTTTTGCACACCCTCAAAACTTTCCAACCCATTCTTAATTTCCTCATCGCTAAGCCCCAAAAGTTTACAAGTTCTCAGTGCAAAAAGTGCGTTTTGCGCATTTACCTCCTCAACGATTTTCATTTTCAAGGAGATAATTTTTTCTTTTTCTAACCACACATCAAAGCAAAGTTTTTGGTTTACGTGGCGAATGTTTTTTGCCTCATACCCACCATCTCCCTCCACCACGAACTGCGCGCCGTCCTTAAATTTTTGAAAGGCATTTTTCTCATTTTCAAAGGTTTTGAAAAAATCCATATGCTCTTTTTCAATGTTCGTCACAACGGCAACATACGGCTTAAGGTAAAGGAAGTTGTTGTGATATTCACACGCCTCGGTCACAAAATATTCCTTATCGCCCAAAACATAGGGCTTTTTTTCTTCCACCAGCACCCCTCCAAGATGCAAGGTGGGGTTATAAGGTTTTAAGATGTTATAAATTAGCGCCGTTGTTGTGGTTTTGCCGTGCGCGCCCGCCACTGCCACCACCTTTTGATAGCCCGACGCAATCTCGCCCAAGAGTGCACCACGGACAATCATTTTCTTTCCCAAACTTTTAGCGTAGCGTAGCCCTCGGTCATTTTCGCCTATCGCCGACGAATACACAACAACATCCGCGCTTTCAATTCTCTTTTTCGAAAATTTTTGTTCCACCTCAATTTGGCGCTCCTTAAAAAACTCTAAATCGGTTGGCGACACGTCACAGCCCGCCACCTCATCCCCATTATGACGCAAGAAAACCGCCAGCGACCGCATTGAAATTCCGCATATCCCCAAAAAATAATACCGCATAAGCATATATATGAGAAAATTTTTCCCGTTGCAACCAAAATTTTTTGTAAATATGTTAAAATCGTTTGGAATATTTTGAAAATATGTTATAATGATATTGACCTACAAAGGTTAATCTAAAAAAGGAAGGTATAAGCATTTGAAAATCACAGACATCAGAGTTAGACTTGTAAACGACAATGACAAACTCAAAGCGGTTGCATCCATCACAATCGACGACGAACTTGTTGTTCACGACATCAAACTCATCAACGGCAAAGACGGCTATTTCCTTTCAATGCCAAACAGAAAATCTGGCGACGGAAAATTCAAGGATATCGTTCATCCAATCAAAACCGACGTTAGAGAAAGTTTGAAAGACCAAATCGTCTCTGCTTACGAACAAGCACTTGCAAGCGAACAGGAATAAGAGTGTTTTGGAAAAAGTGTGCCTTAGAGGCATACTTTTTTTGTCTTTTAGAGATTGTTTACTTTTTTTCTAAAACTAATTTGCCTACTTTTTTCTAACACTTATTGACCTACTTTTTTTTAAATTTATTTACCTTTATTGCATTTTTCTAAGATTTATTCGCTTATTTGCGCTTTTTTTTCGAAAATTTATTAGTTTTTTTATGTTTTTTTAACGATTTACTTAGTTTTTTATGTTTTTTGCCAAAGATTTTCTTAGTTTTTTATGTTTTTTCGAAAATTTATTTAGTTTTTCTATTAAATTTTAAAAATTCATTTGACAACTCCCCCCCCATTGATATAATGAGGATAAAGAAAAAAGGAGATTGCTATGATTGGCTATTACACAAAAAACCCTAAAAAAATGAAATTTATAAACGAAGAGGAATTTAATAAATTTTTCGATTCGTTTGATAGTGGAGTATTTCGTAACTTATTAGACGGAGAAGATAAACTAACGATTAGAAATGTTTCCGATGAAAAGATTAAAGCTTATATGAAAGAGAAACGAGAGAATGCACTTTCTAACACAATAAATTTCAACTACTATTCAATTTTATATGATGACGATTTTGCCGAGAATGTCAATACTCAAGCATTTGCAAACAATTGTGCATACGATATAGACAGCCTCTTTACTGGATTTGCCACAGCGTATGACACAAAATATGAAGGCTCTTATCGCGCGCAACAAAAAGTCCGTGACGCGCTCACAATGGCAGTTAAAAATGGCGCCGATGTCGAGGTGCTAAAAATGCATTTAGCAAAAATACTCAACGAACAAACCGCTGACTTAAAAAGTAGAGGAAAAGAGAGTATGTATAGACCTCAAGATATTATGGAAACCGAACGCCTCCTTAGAAACGCCGAAGACCTTTCAAAAGATTTTTCACCCTATGAGAACATATTTAAAATGGCTGAAGAGATGGCATCTTCAAAGGCTAAAACAAAAAATTTACAAGATGCAGAACTTGATAGAGCAGAAGATAGACTTGCTGATATGAAAACAGCATTTGAAAAAGAATGTGCAAAGTTCGACCCTGAGATGCTATTTGATATCGCCAACGAAAGGAAAGAGTATTATAAGGCAGTTGATGAAAATATGGCTACTCTCAAAGGTGAGACCTACGACCTTTCTTCAACAATGCGAACCTCCGCCTATCAAAGTACCAACATAGTTGGTTTGTATGCCAAAAGCGCGATTGAAAGACAAGAGAGAATGCGAAGCGAAAACTACTAAAATACAAGAAGTTTTATGGCTAGAAACAACAAAAAGGAGTTTCATTTAAAAACTCCTTTTATATAATTGTAAGTTTATCGTAAACTTTTTATAAAAATAAAAAAGTCTTGCTTTAATTTATGCAAGACCTTTTGTTTATATTTTTATTCTGCTGAAACAACATAGGTTGGAACGCTTGCTGTTTTGTCTAATGTGGCAACGTATCCGTCTTTCACAAAGTTTGTGTTATCTCCCTCTGCTTTGCAGTTTTGTGGGTTAAATTCCACAAATGTTCCGCCTGTCACAACAATGCTTGCTGTGTCTTCTTTACGATGTGCGTCTTCCAAATTCAAAACAAATTCATTAGGCTTTCCTTGAACTTCAGATTTTTGTTGAATGGAATAGGTTCCACCATTAATTTGTGCTGAACCTTCATAAACATATACGGCAGAAATGTTTCCCACAAATTCTCCGTCGTTAACAACAAGGTGTCCGCCATCCATAACATCTATGGCATAGCAATCATTTTCTTTTGTTTGAATCTTACCATTGCCTTCAACGGTTAAAACTCCGCCTTCGCGAACAGAAATGATTGCCCAAGCGTTAGCACCTTCATCCCAAATGTCAACTTCATTGGAAAGTGTTTTTCCGTTCATGTCAAGCACAACTTCTCTTGTGACAACAATTGGCGCTTCAACCAAGATGTCCTTTTCAAGTTTAATCACTTCACTTGTTCCTTTAAGTGCGTCCACAAATTCGGCATAAGTGGAAACATTTGTTGTGCTTGTGCCACAGCACGCAGTTGCCAAAAACATAAAGGAAACAAGAAGAACTGCGATAATTGACACTGCCCAGAATTTTTTTGATTTTATTAATCCCATTTTACCCCTCCTTATTGGTTTCACTCTTATTTTACCAAATATCCCCCCCCAATGTCAACTTTTTTTTGCATTAATTTTAAAAAATTTTTTCTACCGAAAAATATTCTATCTATAAAACTTATCGTCTTAATCAAAATTTATAAAAAATTTTTTGAAAAATTAGCGTTCCTAGTTGACATGACCCTGTAAAATATAATGTTATTCATCTAAGAAATAATCATATTAATTGTTTATAATTATTTAATTTAAAATGAGTCCGAAATAACACCGAACTCATATAAATCTTTCACCCAAACACAACATTCAAAATTTTATTTGGCGACCATTTTGTATTTTTTATTCTATTTTTGTGTCTTTTTAACAAAGGTTATTGTTTTTAATAAGATATTATTACATAAGTTTTGAAGAGTCAGTTGTTTCAATCACTTTTAGGATGTTTTCCTCTTCGCCTGTTTGCGCGTTGAAATAGAAGTAGTAGGTGATTCCTTCCTTTTCGCATTCATATTCAAAGCACAAAACCTCGCGATTATAGTCTAATGGAGCAAGCACCAAGCGCTTCGCTTTCGTTTTAAATCCGCTTGGAATTGCCACCTTAACTTCGCCCGCCGACGCCAACTTTCGGTCCGTGTGATTCGTCCAATAGGAGATTGCGTCATAGCCAATCACATTACCAAACTCCAAATCCACCTTCACCTTCACAAGGTCTGGGTAAAGCACAACGCCATTTTCTTTTGGCGCGATGTTGAAATACGCCTGATTGTTAAGTTCCTCACTCCACACAACTTCGGCATTTTCGATTCCGTTAAGTTTGGCAAATTCCAGCGCAATTTTCTCGCCTGTTTTCATTTCCACATTTTTAATATCGCTGGCGTTTTGCCCGCTGACAGTGAGAAGATGCGCACCCTTTTCGGTTACTTGCGCAAAGAGATTTTGATTGTCGGTGGTGGTCACGTCGAAGTTATAGGTGGTGAATTTTCCTTCCGTTTTGCCCATGAAGCGATAGGTTGAAAGGTCCTTGAACACCTTTTCGATTGTCTTGCCAGCCTCAACGTCCGTAACCTCAGTGCCAGTAAGCCCCTTAACCTCAGCGTTAACAACCGAATCCGAGAATGGTCCGTCGTAAATCATCGTTGGATATTCCACATCGTTCGCCTTAATCTTATTGAACTCAATGGTGAAGGAGTTGAGGTCGCCCGACGCCTCATTGCTGGCGCGCAAAATGCTGTAACCATTTCTCATACTCACCGAAATTCGGTTGAGGTTATCCTTCATACTGATAAGCGCCTTGTGAAGCTCTTGCAAAGTTTTAAGTTCCTCACTCGTCAAACTTTCGCCGTTGGCAAGTTTTTCTTCTAAGACGGTGGTATAGCCCGAAAGTTGATTGACAAACCTAACACTTTCCAAAACATCCTCACCCTCAAGCGGAAGAAGAGCGATGTTGTTTTGCATATTTTTCGACGCGCTCGAAAGAGAGGTGAGCATCTTTTTTTGATAGGTCGGGCTTGTGGAATTTAAAAGTTTACTTATATCCATATCCGCATTGTTCACATTGTCAACAAGTTCGTAATAGTTCTTTTGATACACACTTTCAAGTTGCGTTCCATAGAGATTTGCCGTGTCATTTCGAATGCCGTATAGGACGCCAAGCCCAAGCGTCGATGCGCCTAAAATGGCAACCGCAAGCGTTAAACCAACAACCGCACTTTTAAAATTTCTTATTTTGCCAGATTTTTGATTATTTTCAATTTCGCACTTTTCGTTGGTTTTTTGCGATTTTTTTAACTTTTTTTGCGTTTTTTCTAGGTTTTCTTGCAAATTTTCATAGTTTTTTGAATTTTTGCGGTTTTTAAGATTTTTGCTCGTTAGGTTTTCGCCACTATTATAGTCCTCAATTTTAAATCTTTCATCAATATTTTCGTTTTTCATATTTTCGTTCATATTTAGCCTCCTTAAATTGCAAACACGTGCTTGCCGATTGTCACAACCGTCTTTCTCGACCATATCCACGAACTTGTGGCTGTTGCAGGGTTATAGTAATATAGACTTCCATATGTAGGGTCCCAGCCGTTGAGCGCATCACGCGCCGCGTTATATGCCGTTTGGTCAGGCTCCAAATTTATTTGCCCGTCGCTAACCGCTGTGAAAGCATATGGCTGATAGATAACTCCCGCAATGGTGTTTGGGAATTTCTCACTTTCCACTCGGTTCAAAATCACCGCTGCAACCGCAACCTGCCCAACATAACTCTCTCCGCGCGCCTCAGCATAAACGCACTTTGCAAGAAGATATAGGTCATTGTTGGACGCCGAAGCACTGTCGTTTTGTATGGAAAAACCAATCGCCGCCGCCGTTTCTGGCCCCACAATTCCGTCAACCTTCAAGCCATTAACTCGCTGAAATTTTGTGACCGCCGAGCGTGTTTTACTGCCATAAATTCCGTCAACGCTCCCAGTGTAATAACCCCAATTTTTCAACCTTTGTTGCACAAGTCGAGTTTCGCTTGTTGTGATTTCCGCCACTGCCATAAGTGGCTTTTGATATGTAATCATCGCCGTTGTAAGCGCGCCCACACCTAAAACCGCAAAGATAAATGCGAATGCAAGCGCCAAAATTCTTTTTCTCATTTCTCCTCCTCTTTTTTTATTTTCGACTTAAAACTTTTTTTAAGTATTGCCGATAACACTATTTATAATTTCCCAAATTTTTGAAATATACACATAATTTTCACTTTTTTTTGTTTCTAAAAAGCAAAAAGGAGGATAGACAACACACCACCAGTTATCACCACTGCCCGAGCCTAGCGCCAAAATGAGAGCATCATAAAACCCTTCATCAAGCACCAAATCGCCATATGAGCGCGCTGGAAATTCCTCGAACGAGAGGTATGCTTTTGACTTATATGAGAAACCATTTTCGCTTAAAACCTTATTTGCAACACTTTCAATTTCGCTTAGATTTTGATTTAAGATTGCTTCCGCCTCATCCTTGGTTGTGGCGTTTGTTAAAAGCGGAATAAGAAAATCAACCACCTCATCTTTCACTTTATACTTCACATTTTGGTCGGCTGTGGAGTTGGAGTTGGCGCGAATATGAATACGAAAATACTCTTCTTTTTCGCCAAAGTTACCACAAAAAACCAAAATCAAGGTTATGCTAACAACTAAAATTAAAGAGAACAAATACTTCATTTTTCACATCTCCGCATATTAACTTTTGCCGTAAAAAATTTAAAAATTAGTGAAAATTTAACGAAAAATGCGATTTTTTTAAGAAAAAAGTGGTTTTTTAAGCCATTTTTATGCAATTTTTAGTTTTAATAAAAATAGCCTTATAAAAAAACTGCAATGGGCGCTGGGAATCGCTTTGATTTTTTTAGTTTTAATAAAAATAGCCTTAAAAAAACTCCACGCAAATTTGCGTAGAAGTTTAATTATTAGCCTATGCCTATTTTAATTTTTGGTAATACAAAATTAAATTTGCGTCGTCACTAAGTGGGAAGGTGATATCTGGGTTTTGAAGCAATAAGGTTTCCTCTTGGACGCTGAATTTTTTGGCAATATCCCAAGCCTCTTCGCCCGCCTTCGCAAAAACAAGTTCCATATCGCAATCTCTTTCAAACACCTCGCTCGTTTGAGAAGCGTTTGTTATCACCGCGCAAACCTCGTCGATGTCATAGTAAACACTAACTTTGAGTTTTCCATCAAAGAAAAGGTCTCTGCCTTTTTTTGCGATAACGTCCACATCGTAAAGCACAGCGTCCACGAAAATTTTAGCGTCTTCAACCTCATCGCGCGCCCTGTCGCTCACCACAAACGGCACCTCCATTGTCACCGAGTGAAGCGAGTTTTCCTCATCGTTAAGATATACCACATTGGCTTTGGCAACACCCTCCACAAAAACTTCGCCGTTTTGAATATAGGAATTAGAAACGAACAAGTTGGCACCCGCAACAAACAAAAGTTTGTCAATACGCGGTGCATTTTCGTCCAAACTAAGGACGCCGTCAAACTTTGCCTCGAAATGGTCGGCGTTAAGTTCCTTGGTCATATCGAAGGACTCGGTGGTCACATCCAGCCTCTCTTTGCAACTGTAAAGGTCCTTAACAACACTCACCTCTTCCTCTTTAAACGCGCAAACTCTAAGAGCGATTGGCGCGGTGATTAGAATCTTCACACCCTTTTCTTCATTGACAACCTCGCACTTCACTTCCTGTCTTTTGACATCTAAATACGCCTCGAGAGTGGCATTGGACGTGACGCCCGCAAGTTCCACCTCCTCCTTAAAGTTTTCGGTGAGATATATTGTTTCGTAGCGGTCGTTTTCGGTGAGATAAAGAATGCGCTCCACAACTTCGCCAGTGACCACAACGTAGTCCGTTTTGCACTCCGTGTTTTTAACCGAAACCGCACTGTCGCAAAGAATAACCTTCCTAATAGGTTCTTTTATTGACGCCTCACTTTCCACGGCGAACACCTCGCTTGCCTCGCCGACGTATGTGGAAACGGAAATATTCTCTCTCTTCGCGCAGATATTTTCGCCCGACGCATCCACGCTTGGCACATCATAGCAAGAAATGACGGTCGCCCTTTGCCCAAGCACAAGCGAAAGTTTGATATTTTGCCCCGAAACGTTATCAATCGTGCACTCAACAATATCCACAAAAACGCACACCTTGTCGCCAGCAGAAATTTGGTCGCTTTCGATTTTAGATGAAAATGCGCACGCCTGATTTGTGGACAACACCTCACCATTCACGCTTTCGTAAACAACGCAAAGGTCGATGTTGCCCGTGACGTTCACCGCGCCTTCCGTGACCTCCACATTCTCCACGCACGCTGAGTGGCACACTGAAAAAATCTTGCCCACCTCGCCGTCAACAGCGATATTGCACTCAACATTAAAATCGCTTCTCTCCACTCTCTTCTTTTTCACCACCCGAAAAGTATTTTTTTCCATAACACCTCCCAACCTTTACATTTCCAAGTTATAGTTGCAAATTCTCTTTCCTTGGCTCGATATGATAATATATTTAGAAGAGGAAAGAGTTAGAACAAAATGTTTAAATTTCTTAAATATGGCAAAAATTCCTTTGGGGATTTTATGAGAAAAGCAGTTTATGGACTAAACGAAATTAAGGAAAAAATAAGAGCGCTTAAGGGGCAAGATGTCACCCTAAGCATAAACCGCGGGCGAAAAAAGATAGACATCGTGCGCGCAACGATAAGCGATGTCTATCCAAGCGTTTTCACCATAAAAATTGATGAAAAATTGCAAACATTTTCCTATTTTGACGTCCTTTGTGGCGATGTTGTTGTGGAGTGACATTTTAATTTTATAGAATTTAAAATATATTAACTCGCTTTTTTAACCACACACTAAAACCATCCTTTTCCTAAAATGCTGACCTAGTTTGTGGCTATTAATTTTTCTAATAAAATTAATCTTTAGAATTTGCAACCAATAATTAAATGTTTTTATAACCTACAAAATGTTTTTATTATTTACTAAAAGAACTCTAAATTTAAAACTTTTTAAAGATAATTGAGTATTTTAAATCCAAATAAATTCGTCTTTTTTGCTGTAAACTACCAACTTTTATAATATACCAAATGGGTGTATTTACACGATACGACTGCTAAATCAGCATTTTTAAATACTGTGAACATAGCGTGTTTTCTAATGCGATTAATAATGTGCAACCGGTAATTAAATGTTTTTTATAACCTACAAAATGTTTTTATTATTTACTAAAACAACTCTAAATTTAAAACTTTTTTAACATAATTGAGTATTTTTAACCTAAATAAATTTAAAACCCTTTTTATAAAGATAATTGAGTTTTCTAAATAAATTTAAAACTCGTAAGAGGATAAATATTAAATTTGAATAAATTTAATATTTATCTTGCTTTTATCACTTAATTTTTGCCAAATTTTATCTAAATTTCTAAGCGGTGGAAATCAGCACCGTTTCGCCTTCATAGCACTCTGTGCCAGCAGGCGGAAGTTGTTTTGTGACGATAAGCCCGTCGCCTTCCACCTCCGCGTAAAGATTGAGCCCTTTAAGTTTTGCAAGGGCGCTTGCGATACCTTCGCCCACCACGCTCGGCATTATCACCTTTTGACGCTTTGCCGACGGGTCATCTTTTGGAAGATTTTTATACTCGAACAACCTTTCAAAGAACTCTCTTCCATACGGCGACGCCACCACCGAACCATAGTAGGCGCCCGCGGACGGCTCATCGACCATAATCATAATGAGGTATTCTGGCTCGCCCGCAGGATAGGTGCCGATGAAACTTGAAATATATTTTCCCACTGCAATCTGCCCATTTTCGCCATATTTTTGCGCCGTTCCCGTTTTCCCGCCGATATCATACCCCTCCACAAACGTGAAATCGCCCGTTTTGTTGGTGGTATGCCGTAAGAGCGCGTTCACGGTTTCACTGGTCTTTTTAGAGACTATGCGACGACTCTCAATCTTTGGCGAATAAGTGGTGTTCTTATAGATATCAGTGGCACAACTAACTATGGTTGGCGTGTTATAAATCCCGCCATTACAAATTCCTGCCACAATCGTCAAAAGTTGAATAGGCGTGACGGCAACAGCGTGCCCAAACCCCATACGCGCCAAATCCACGGTTTTGACGCTTTCTTTTTTCATAAGTATGCCTGCGCTTTCGCCAGAGATGGTGATGTTGGTTTTTTGCCCAAGCCCGAACTTTTCGGCGTAGGAATAGAACCTGTCAACGCCCAGCCGTAGCGCCAAATCCATAAAACAGCAGTTGCAAGAATTGGCAAACGCCTCCATTAATGTTTGGTTGCCGTGCCCCGTTGTTTTCCAGCATTTTATGCGTTGACCATCCACAATTCGATAGCCCGGACAGTAAAAAGTGTCGTTTAGGTCAGTCACACCCGCTTCAAGCGCCATTGCCACAGTTAAAATTTTGAAAGTGGAGCCTGGCTCATAGGTGTCGGTGACGGCGGAAAGGCGCGACATTGAAAATAGCGCCGATAAATCATCTCGCGGAACCTCATTGAGGTCGAAACTAGGCTTTGTTGAAAGCGCAACAACCTCGCCCGTTTTTGGTCGCATCACAATTCCAGTGACCGACTTTGCCTTTTGCTCTTCGAACGCTTTTTCCAAAATATCTTCAAGGATGATTTGAATTTTGCTGTCAAGCGTTAAGGTGAGATTGTCGCCCGCCGTGCCGGAAACATAGTAACGCAGTTTTCCGCCGATTTCCTTGCCCTGCAAATCGCTTTGAACGTAACTATATCCGTCGTCGCCTTTGAGATAGTTGTTAAAATACGCCTCAACTCCGCTCTGTCCGTCGCCGTCTAAACTTGTGAAGCCCAAAACCTGCGTCATCAAGTCGCCATAAACATAATGCCTGCCCACATTCTCGGCAAGATACACTCCGTCAAGCGAGAGGCGATAGATTTTTTCCGCCACATCGCCGTCGACTTGCATTTTTAAAAGACTTTCGCTGATGTTTTTGTTCTTCACCTTTTTTAAGGTGTTTTCGTAATTTAACTCTAAAATTTGAGAGAGTTTTTGCGCTGTATCTTCCGCATCCACAACCTCTCTTCCGCGAACGTAAACATTATATGTGGTGTAAGAAACCGCCAGCGTGTCGCCCGTTGCATCCAAAATCTCGCCCCGCTCGGCAACTAATTTTAAATCTCGCGTCCACTGGTCGAGCGCACGCACCTGCATTTCTCTTCCATTTATCACTTGCACGAAAAAAAGCCGAACGCCCAGCGCGACTGCAAGAAGAATTAAAACAAGTCCTACTGCTAAAATTCTCTTTTGCATCGAAAATAGGGTGAACGGCTTTCGCAATTTTAACCTCCAAAGACCCCCGTTATGAAGTTTGTCAAATTGTCAAACCAATTCGTGCTTTCGCCAATCGAAGAAATCTCTTGTTTTTCTTCGGGGTAGGTTTCGATGAATTCGAAGCCCTTGTTTGTGGCGTTTAAATTGTTGATTTTGTTAAGGTAGTCGATTAGGTTTAAACTGTAAGAATCCTCAAGTTGCATATAGTGCGCGTTCATATTGTCAAGCGCAACCGCACCCGCAACACATCCAATCGAGCAAACGGCAAGCGCACACGCAAGCAAGGCAGTTTTTAGGTTCTTCTTTTTTTTGACATTGCCTTTTTTTTGAGGCATCAAATCATAGTTGGGTTTTTCAATGATAAGGGTGGTCTTTTTAACCTTTTCCACTTTTTTGTATTCAATCTTCGGCTCTTTTACCTCAGCAACCTTTGGCTCAACAACTGGCGCCACAACAATTTTTTCTTCAACCTTTTCTTTTTTGACGTCTTTGAGCGTTAGGTCTTTGAATTCTTTGAGGTAGTTTGAAAGTTCCTCTTTTTTTTCTTTTTCCTCTTTAACTGGAGGCAAAGCACAATCTGGCTCTACAACATCCTCTTTTTTTGCAAGAATTTTGCTTTTTAAAGTTTCTTTTTGAGGCTCTTTTTCCTTAACCTCTGGCGCAACTTGCGCTTTTTCCACAGTTTGAGGCGATGTTTTTGGCGCCACCTCTTCCTTTGGTGTGGTTTTGGTGTCCACTTTTTCTAAGACTTCCTTATCCATAACTATCCTATTCACCTCCCTTTTAAAAGATAACCAAACTTAAAAATGAAATGGTTAAACTCTTTCAACCGCGCGCAACTTGGCGCTTGAACTTCGGCTGTTCTCACTAAGTTCGCGCGTGCTGGCAACAATCGGCTTGCGATTCACAAGCATCACCTTCTTCTTGTGCCCACAAATGCAAACTGGCGTTTTTGGCGGGCAAAGGCAGTCGGTCGCCTCTTTTTTAAAGACATTTTTCACAATCCTATCTTCCAAACTATGGAAGGTCAAAACAACCAAACGCCCGCCGACGTTTAGCATATCGATAAAACTTTCAAGCGCCTCACCAAGCCCATCAAGTTCGCCATTCACCGCAATACGAAGCGCCTGAAAAACCTTTTTTGAAGCGCCACCGCGAGAATACACCACCTTTTTTGGCAAACTGTTTTCGATTATATCTCTAAGTTCAAAAGTGGTTTCAATCATTTTCTTTGCGCGCGATTTGACGATATTCTTGGCAATGATTTTCGAAAATTCCTCTTCGCCATACTTAAAGAAAATCTCTCTTAGTTCCTCTTCCGTTGAATGGTTGACGATATCGAAGGCGGTTTTAATGTTCTCATCCTTGCCCATTCGCATATCAAGCCTACCGTTGTGAAGAAAACTGAAACCTCTTTCGCCCTCGTCGATTTGATGCGAACTCACCCCCAAATCAATGAGAATTCCGTCCACTTTTTCGGCAATAAACTTAGGCGCATCTTTAAAATTTGCCTTGATAAATGTCACCTTGTCAGCGAACTCTTTAAGCCTTTCTTTGCTTGCCGAAAGCGCCTCGCTGTCTCTGTCGAAGCAAAAGAGTTTGCCGTTGTCAAGGCGCCTTGCAATCTCATAGGAATGTCCGCCACCGCCCACTGTGCAGTCTATGTATCTTCCATCCTTCTTAATGTTAAGCGCCTCGATAACTTCGTCTTTTAGCACTGGGATATGCTTAAATTCCACTTTCTTCACCTTTAATTCCCAAAAGCGCCTCAATGGCACTTGTGAGTTCTTCTCGTTCGGTTTCGTCGATATCGTTAAATGCGGTGTCAAGCGCTGTGGTGATTTCGCTTGCATACTGAGTGAGCGTTTCTTCATCCACAAAGGATTCAGCAAGTTTAACAGCGCTTTCAACAACCTCAACCGCCTTCGCAACATCAATCGTTCCGTCCCCGTTAGAGTAAAGCGTTTCAACGGTCTCTTTTACGGCATTAGCAAAGTTTGCAACATCCTCCACGCTTTCAATGGTCATATTTTCTAAGTTTGTGCTAAGTTCTTTTGCTAGGTCAATAACCGACGCAAGGTCTGCCATAACCGCCTCATAGGAAATTGTGTAATAGCCATTTTCAACGTCCGTAACGCCAAAATACTTCTTCACTCTTTGATACTCGCCGTTTGAAATTGCGCCAACGCTGTCTGGCGTCTTGCCAGCGTAAAGACTTTCAAGGTCTTTGTCGATAACGTCACCCGTGAGATACCAAATGATGTTGACAAAAACATCTTTGAAAACCTCGTCTTGTGCGCTTACTTTAAGTGCGTCCAAAACCTTGCCAATCGCTGGAAGTTTAGCCACAATGTCGTCACCTTCCGCGCTTTCGTCGTTGATAAGATTTAAAAGCGCTTTAATGACGGTGATATACTTTTCGCCCATTCCGTCAGCGTTAATGTTGGAGTAATCAGTTACCGGCGCCACGCCAGTCACCTCACCAAGCGCCGAGTCAATCGATGGGAAAACGGAGTCGTATAACGGTTTATACATCTCATTTTCAAAGAGAATGGTTAAAATGTTGCCGATAACATCGTTGCCTTCGTTCGAGTTTGCTTGCATATCGGTGATGAGAGCGATGTAGTCAGCGTTATTCGTCATAACATACTCTAAATAGTCATAAGTTTTTGTTTCCTCGCCCTCAACAACCTCAATGGTATTTGAGGAAAATTCATCCAAAAGTTCACCGATTGAAGAAAGTTTTGCGTAATAATTTTCGTAGATGTCCTCGCCAGCCTTAAGTGCGATAAAGCCATCCAAACTTTCACTTAGCGAATCAATTATGTTATCAAACACCATAGTTTTCAAACTTTCGCCGTTGAAGGTTGTCGCCTCTAAGTCATAGAATGGCATCATAACTTTCGCCAAAAATTCGTTGTCCTTTTGAACTTCGGCTTTGATGACGTCTAGGACTGCGTCAAAATCGGTGCCCTCCTGCAAAATGTCAGTCAATTTCGCATTGACGATGAGTTCAACAGGAGTTTTTATGTGCGCAAAGAGGTCGCTATATGAGTCGATTGTGCCCATTTCGCCCTCGGCGTTATGAACATCATCTCCAAGTAACACAAGCCCCATTGTTTCCAAAATTCCGTCGAGGGTGTTGCGTGCCACATCATCCTTTGTGAAGTTAAGAATTTTAAGCGAATGCGCCTCATCCAAAACTCCGCCAAGGTCATCTAAAACCGTTCCAATATTTTCAATTTGAAGTAATTCGCTGACAATATCTTCGCTTTCAACAAGCGCAAAGAGGTCGTTCTCGTCATTAAGCGCTTTCACCTCTTTTGCAACATTCATAAGGCTGTCAACCATCGCTTCCATATCCTCTTTGGAAAGCGAATTGTTAAGCCCGATATTCTCGTTATTTTCAAACGCCTTTTTAAGTTCTGCCGATAAAATATCCACAATTCTTGGAAGAGTGTCGGTGATAACATTGAGTGTGAGCGCCGATTTAAGCGACGACGAAACCGTTTCCTCTTTATTCACAACAAGGCTCAAAACGCTTTCGATTTCCACATTTTCGATTGCCATATAATCTTTCAGCGTTCCGCTTGTTATCACGTTGTCAACAATATCCAAAACGTCAAGTAGGTCCTCAGTGAGGTATGTGTAGAAGTCAAAGCCCTCCACAAATTTTGCTTGCAAATCATAGATAAGCCCTTTGACCTCTTCTGGCACCGATAGATTGAGTTGCGCCGAAACATCGTCGAATTTAACTATGAAATCGCCCAAAGTGTCGGTGACAACCGTTTTAAAGAGGTTATTTTTAAGCACTTTAACCAAACTCTCTTTAAGGGGCTTGAAATTGAGGTCTTCAAAATTGTTGGCATTGACTTCATTAACAAAAACCGCAACCTCGTCGTAAGTGGACGCCAAGGTGACAATCTCTTTTCTAACATTAATTTTTTCGCCGTCTATCTTAACATTCGAAAGCCCGTCGAAAAGCGCATCATCGAAACCGCCTGCCGAACATATCACACCAAAGGCGCTGTCGTTAAAGGCAACCACTGCCTCAGTAACTTCCTTAGGAAGCATACTCGAAAGTTGCTCGCTTATTGTTGGCATCGTGTTTTCATTTTCCGCCTGCGTCGACACCGTGGTGCTTGCAACGGCAAGTTCCTCATATGTGTGCGCAAGTGAAGTTATCGGCGCAAATAGCACCAAAAGGAACATAAAAGTTTCTGCCATTGCGATAAATCCGCCTGGAAGCCTATGCGGTTTGTTTGCAGAAAAATCTTTCTTCTTTGTGCCAAAACTTATGCGCGCCGTGATGAGATAGAATATTTCAAAAAGAAGAAGCATCAAAAGCATAACCACAATGAACACGATTGGGCTGGCAATCGCGCCAGGAAGTTGCTTCACAAACGCCGAGGCGCTGTCGAAATTCGATAGGTCCACAAAGTTGTCGGAAATCATCTTCACAATGTAGTCACTTATCGTCATCAGCGTGCCTTCAAAATTGATATTCACGCCCAAAATGGCGTTGGTGATTGGACGCGTCACAAAGAACGCAACCACAACGCTGACAAGCACAAAGATGACGTGTGTTGCTGAACGTTTTAGCCCGCGATACATTCCCACCAAAAAGGCGATAAGCATCGCAAAAACGATAAGCCCAATGCTACCCCACAAAAAATACGTTGCCATAAAAAACTCCTCTACTTTTAATAGTCAATTCCATTATAACTTATTTTCACCAAAAAATCAAAATAAAATAATAAAATTACACAATTTTATTCTATAAATCGCCAAAAATCCACCAAATAACCGCAAACACCCTTGCAATCTTACTTATTCAACCTCAAACCCTCTAAAAAATCATAAGTTTTTAACCACATCATTTTAAGCAATCCTTACATATGTCATATATTGTATAAAATAGATAAAAAATTAACTAAACATTAATGAATCTTTAATGAATCTTTTAATACGAAGATTTTGTATAAAAAAATGCACCCATCGTCTTTTGGAGCGCACTTTAAAATAAGGCATTCTTATTTAATTAGTTTAGTTGTAATTATGCTAATCCGCACAAAAAAGTTTCTTTAATTCATCCACAAAACCCGAAATATCCTTAAGGTCGCTTAGAGGCAATGTGAGTTTATAGTTAACAGAATTGCCTGGATTCATAGCCACCAACTGTTTCTTTTTATCACCAACCATTAAATAGTGCTTTCTATTTGAATGGTCATAAACACTATGTCCATCCAAAATTCTATAATAAAGTTGGTTCGTGGTCAAGCCTATTAGAATTATGTAATCGTGGTTATAGATGGGATTTATCCCATTAAATTGAAATGTGTTGGCCTTTATCCCTTTCCTTGCGGTTTTAACTTCCACCTTCTTTCCGTTCGAAATCAAATCATACTCATCGTGCACGATTTCTCGTTCAAGTTTCTCCATAGGAATATTATAAGCCCTGAACACATTTTTCACAAAGTTTTCTCCTATCTGCCCAATGGCATTGCCCTCAAACGATTTAATCTTCACAAATCTATGAGCTTGTTCCGCGGAAATATTGAGTTCTTCATACTTCTCATCAATTATTTTTTCCATTATATCATTAACATCAATATTACCCATAATTAATCTCCTAAAAAGTCTTGTAATAATTTGAAAATGTGCGATTTTCCAATGTGGTGACACGAATTTGTGGCAAGGCTGGAATATTGTAACCAATCTGCATTTTGAAAAATTCTATCAAGCATTCTAATCTGTTGCCTATCCTTAGTTGTGTAAATAATAGCAATTCCGCTCTTATACTTTACCCCGTCAAAAGAGTCAACCACCCTATTTTCATTATAAAAAGTTGAAGATAAATACCAATTCGCCCTCTTATCAAAAATCCACTCTTTTCCACACTCTCTGTTTTTAGCAAGAGAAACAGTCACAACTTTTAGATAATTTCCAAAGGGTTCTGCTTTTTTATTGTTATACCAACTAAATTCTTCATTTTCAATTTTGTGATTTTTGCTCCATATTTGGAAACAACAATTAACATCCACATCCTTTCCATTCGCCAAATAAAAAGAATTTTTTGGTAAATTTTCTTCGTGTATCAGATTAAAACCTTTCACTCTGTATCTTATGGAACCTTTTCCAAGACTCTTAAAAAACATCGGTAAAATGAACGCCACATACTCCGCTTTTTGCGAATGGTTAATGAACTCCAGCGCCGAAACACCCCTGTGCCCAAACGGTGGATTTCCAATCACAATAAGCCTCCTGTTTGGCAATTCATATGACAAGTAATCCTCTTTAATTACACCTTCTCGTTTTGGGTCAATATCAATTCCTATACGTCTTTTCTTTGGCAAGTTGTCAAAAAAGCAACCTTCTCCAACACTAGGTTCTAACCACGTAAACTTTGCTAAATCTTTCTCATATTTTTTAATCACATCGCACGTCGTTTTAAAAAGTTGATTAGAAACTTCTCTTTTTGTGTAGTATTGGTCAAGAAGATTATCCTCATTAGTTTTCATCGTATTGCCATTAACGTATTTATATTCCATTCTCCTCCCATCCTTAAAAAGATGATTAGATAAAACCTATTTATCTTCTTTTGGTTCTTCTTTTTGTTCTTGTTTTGGTTCTTCGCTTGGTTTGGTGTTCACAGCAACTGTTTCGCTTGCATTTTTCTTTGACTTAAGGTCCAAAATGTAAAGGACATTTGAAGCAACATAGGCAAGAATGGTAAGAAGCGAAATCACAATCGTTCCTGCCGTTGTGTTTAAGAGCATTGTGATAAACATAAAAAGAACGATAACAAAATTTATAGCGATTGTTGCGATAAAAAGTTTTCTTTTCTTTCGATACTCCTCGTCACTCTTATTGCAGTTGACAAGCGTTAAGATTGACAAAACCAAACTTGCAATGGCGCAAAGTTCAATTAAGATGTAAGCAAAAACCAAGAAGTTGATTGCGGGATCCCCCGAAATATTTTCCCCAGCCAAAATTGTTATCAAAGCAAGCACCAAGTATCCATAAAAAAATGTGATGAACGCGCTGACAACCGTTCCAATTATACCAGCGACAAAAGACATAACTCTTTTCATAATTCCTCCTAAAAAAATTTAAACATATATATGAAAATAAAGTCAAATAAATTACGCAAATTTATTAAAAATATTTCGAAACAAAAAGCGCCCGCATTTAATCGATATTTTATCAACTTTCGCTTAAAATCTTTTTCAAAAATTGCCCCGTGTAACTTTTTTCGCACTTCGCAACTTCTTCTGGCGTGCCAGTTACAACAACCGTTCCGCCCTCGTCGCCACCTTCTGGTCCCATATCGATGATATAGTCAGCGCACTTTATGACGTCGAGGTTATGCTCAATCACCACCACCGAATTGCCGTTGCCGATAAGGCGGTTAAGAATTGCCACAAGTTTTTTGATGTCGTAAACGTGAAGTCCTGTTGTCGGTTCGTCCAAAATATACATCGTTTTGCCGGTTTCGCGCTTGCTTAGTTCTGTGGCAAGTTTCACCCTTTGCGCCTCACCGCCAGAGAGTTCCGTTGCTGGCTGACCGAGTTTGATGTAAGACAAACCAACATCGAAAAGTGACTGCAATTTATTGGCAATGGTTGGGATATTTTCAAAGAATTTAAGCGCCTCCTCAACCGTCATATCCAAAACATCGCTAATCGACTTCCCCTTATATTTCACTTCCAAAGTTTCCCTATTATAGCGCTTGCCCTTGCAAATTTCGCACGGCACAGTGATGTCAGGCAGGAAATACATTTCAATTTCCTTCACTCCCGCGCCCTCGCACGCCTCACATCTTCCACCCTTAACGTTGAAGGAAAATCTCCCCGCGCTATACCCCTTCATCTTAGCGTCGACGGTGGAAGCGAAGAGGTCGCGTATTGCCGTGAACACGCCGGTGTAAGTTGCCGGGTTACTTCTTGGAGTTCTGCCGATTGGTGCTTGGTCGATACAGATAACCTTGTCAATCGCTTGCACATTTTCAATCTTTTCGCACTTACCAAGCGGAAGTTTGCTGTTGTTTAAAAGATTGGAAAGATATGGAAACATAATGCGGTTGATAAGCGAACTTTTACCAGAGCCAGAAACGCCAGTGACCGCCGTAAACACGCCTGTTGGAATTTTAACGGTGATGTTTTTAAGGTTGTTTTCCTTGGCGCCTTTAATGGTTATGAAATCCTTTGGCTTTCGGCGCGAAGATGGCGTTTCAACCTTCTCGTCACCACGAAGAAATTTTGCCGTCACCGATTTTTTGTTCTTCATAACCTCACTTACTGTGCCAGATGCCACAATCTCTCCGCCGTGAACACCCGCATAAGGTCCCACATCCACCAAGAAATCGGCAGAGCGAATGGTGTCCTCATCGTGTTCGACAACAATGACGGTGTTGCCTAAATCTTTCAAATTTTTAAGCGTTCTTAAAAGTTTTTCGTTGTCTCTTTGGTGCAGTCCAATCGACGGCTCGTCCAAAATGTAAGTGACGCCCACAAGCCCGCTTCCAATTTGGGTGGCAAGACGTATTCTTTGCGCTTCACCGCCCGAAAGAGTATCTGCCGAACGCGAAAGAGTAAGGTAATTTAACCCCACGTCCTCCAAGAACTGCAAACGATTCACAACCTCTTTAACAATAGGCTCAGCAATCGTTTGTTTGGTCTTATCTAACTTCAAATTTTCAACTATAGGCAACAAATTTTTCACGCTTTCGTTGCAAAAGTCGTAGATATCCTTGCCGTCAATTTTCACCGAAAGAGCGCTTTCGTTAAGACGTTTGCCCTTACAAGTCACGCACGGCATTTCGCGCATAAACCTGCTGATTTCAAACTTAGCCCACTCGCTTGTGGTTTCCTTATACCTTCTTCTCAAATTGTTGACAATACCTTCAAAAGTGGTAGAGAGAAAACGCTTTCCGTGCTCGCTTGCAAACTCCACATCGATTTTTTCCTCTTTTGTGCCGTAAAGAAGGATGTTGATTTTATCTCGCGATAGGTCGCGCACAGGGCAATCTAAATCGATGTCGTATTTTTTCGAAAGCGCCTCAAAATATGCCCGCGCCATAGAGCCCTCTTCAAATTTCCAGCCGGTTATGTTAAGCGCGCCCTGGCGTATTGATAAATTGGAATTTTTTAAAACCGCATTCTCGTCGATATCGCTGTTCGTGCCAAGCCCTAAGCAGGTTGGACAAGCGCCATATGGAGCATTGAACGAGAAAAGCCTTGGTGTCAATTCGCCAAGCGTCCACCCGCAGGTTGGGCAGGCGTAGTTAATGGAATATAAATCCTCTCTTTCGTCAGTTTTAGCAATCACCAGTCCGTCGGAGAGTTTGAGTGCGGTTTCCAAACTTCCCGCAAGACGCGCGTCTTTGCCCGCCTTTATGGAAATTCGGTCCACAACCACGCTTATATTATGCTTTAAATTCTTATCCAAATTAATCTCGTCGTCAAGCATATATGTGAAATTATCCACTTCAACGCGTGCGTATCCACTCTTTTTCAAACTTTCAAAGAGTTTTGCTTGCGAGCCTTTCTGCCCGCGAACGACGGGCGCCAAAATGGAAACCTTCGCGCCCTCGCCGTAACTTTTTATGCTGTCCACAATTTGGTCAATGGTTTGCGGAAGAATTTTTTTGTGGCAGTTTGGGCAGTATGGCGTGCCGATGTTGGCAAAAAGCAAACGAAGATAATCATATATCTCCGTCACCGTGCCGACGGTTGAGCGCGGATTGTGGTTGGTGGTTTTTTGGTCGATGGAAATGGCTGGCGAAAGCCCCTCAATGGTGTCGACATCCGGCTTTTGGCTCTGCCCCAAAAACATACGCGCATACGACGACAAACTCTCCATATACTTTCTTTGCCCCTCGGCGAAAATAGTGCCGAACGCCAGCGAACTTTTGCCCGACCCCGAAACGCCGGTAAACACAATAAACTTATCCCTTGGCAAGGTTAAACTGATGTTTTTCAAGTTGTTTTCCCTTGCGCCTTTGATTACGATTTGATTTTTCATACCCATATTATACCACAAAACGATAAGAAAAACAAGTGGAAATTTGGAAGTTTTGAAAAGACGCCTTATTTGTCGCTTTTGGTGGTATGCAACAAAATATGGTGTAGTATGCATTGCATAACACACCATATTTAGAATAAATCTCTACCCTAATATTTGAATATTTTTTAGCCAGAGATGTCAAAACTGCTCAAATAATTAACCTTACAAAGTTTTTTATTTTAAAAGATTCCGCCTAAAAATTCAACACTTAATTTTTAAACAATCTTTACATTGATAAGTCAACTCTTTATTTTAACTTCACATTGAAAAGTCTTTTAGATATTAATTTTTAAGGCGCTTTAAATCTATATGAAAAGTTAAACCTACTCAATTCCTTCCTTTTTATTCAGCCTTTTCTTTAATAGTGCAATCTTATTTCTAAGTTCAATCGCGCGCTCAAAATCAAGTTGCGAGGAAGCGATTTTCATCATCGAAGTTAGGCGGTCAATCTCGTGCGGGATGTCGCCTTTAAGAAGGGTTTTTTCGGTTACCTTTTTGCCGATATCCAGCGTGTTTTTAATTTCCTTAATAATGGTTTTTGGTGTTATGCCGTGCTTCTCGTTATACTCCATTTGCAACTTTCTTCGGCGCGCCGTTTCGTCAATCGCCCGTCTCATACTGTCGGTTATGGTGTCGGCAAACATAATCACCCTGCCGTTCGCGTTACGTGCCACTCTGCCCACCGTTTGAATAAGCGCGCCCTCACTTCGAAGGAAGCCCTCCTTATCCGCGTCCAAAATGCAAACAAGTTCCACCTCAGGCATATCAAGTCCTTCTCTTAAAAGGTTAATGCCGACAAGTATGTCGAACTCGCCTTGTCTTAATCCGTTGATTATTTCCACGCGCTCCATTGTGTCGATTTCACTGTGAAGATATTTCACTTTGAAGGAATGTTCGCCAAGATATGTTGTTAAACTTTCTGCCATTTTTTTGGTGAGAGTTGTCACCAAAACCCGCGCGCCTCTGTCGATAGTTTTACGGCACTCAACCATAAGTTCGTCGATTTGGTTTTTGATTGGTCTAACCTCAATCGTTGGGTCAAGTAGTCCTGTTGGACGGATGACCTGCTCCACAACCTGCCCCGCCCTTTCAAGTTCATATTTCGCTGGCGTTGCCGAAACGAAGATGGTTTGTTTAAGGCGCTGTTCAAACTCTTCAAATTTCAAAGGTCTGTTATCCTTTGCCGCCTCCAAGCGAAAACCATACTCGACAAGCGATTTCTTTCGCGCTTGGTCGCCGTTAAACATTGCACGGATTTGCGGAATGGTCATATGACTCTCGTCAATAATCGTCAAAAAATCGTTTGGAAAGTAGTCGATAAGCGTGTAGGGTGGTTCGCCAGGCGCACGGCCGTCAAAATAGCGCGAATAATTTTCGATGCCACTGCAATATCCCACCTCTCGCATCATTTCAAGGTCATACGCAACACGCTGACCGATACGCTCCGCCTCAAGCGGTTTCCCCTCTTTGGTGAAGTTATCAACGGCAAGCACGCGGTCTTTTTCAATCTCGTCAAGCGCGCGCTCCATACGCTCCTTTCCAACCGCATAGTGTGTTGCTGGGAAGATGGCGATATATTTTAATTCTCTAAGCAAGTTGCCCGTCACTGGGTCAAATTCATAAATCTTTTCCACCTCGTCGCCAAAAAAGCGGACGCGAATCGCCGACTCGGACTGGTTCGCAGGAAAAATATCCACTGTGTCGCCCTTAACACGAAAGGTGGTGCGTTTGAAATCGACGTCGTTACGCGTATACTGAATGTTAATAAGGCGCGTGATGAGTTCATCCCTATCCATCTCGTCTTGAGGACGAAGAGAGATGTGGAGTTTGAGGTATTCTTCTGGGATACCTAAGCCGTATATGCACGAAACCGACGCCACCACGATAACATCTCTTCTTTCAAGCAGTGATGAGGTTGCCGAGGAGCGCAGTTTGTCGATATCGTCGTTGACGGACATATCTTTTTCGATATAAGTGTCGGTGGAAACGATGTATGCTTCGGGCTGATAGTAGTCATAATATGAAACAAAATATTCCACACGATTGTTTGGAAAAAACTCTCGAAATTCGTTGCACAGTTGCGCTGCCAAGGTCTTATTATGCGCAATAACAAGCGTCGGGCGGTTGACTTTTGCAATGATATTCGCCATTGTGAAGGTTTTGCCAGAGCCGGTCACACCCAAAAGCACTTGGTTTTTAAGCCCGTCTTCTAACCCTTCCACCAACTCTTCAATTGCCTTTGGTTGGTCACCCGCAGGTTTATACTTACTCACAAGTTCAAAATCATGTTCACTTCTTTCATTATTCATACTTATATTATATCACAAAATATCATAAACAACAAAAAGTTTTAATAGCAATAAAAAAATTGTATGAGGAGAGCAACTCATACAACTTTTTAAAAATACTAAAGTTA
>CALVOG010000006.1 GCA_944350265.1 uncultured Clostridia bacterium | reverse complement strand
GCCTGCTTTTTCAAATCATAAATAAGATTGTAATCATTGTCATTATAATTTCTAAATGTGTATTTCATAATAGTTCTCCTTTTATTTTATCAAAATTTTATTTTTAAACATAACATTTAACAAAAAAACACCAATCTTTTTTGCGATTGGTGCTTATATTTTTGCTATCTGTTCATATATCCTTACTATTTTTTCTAATCTATGTTTTGTCCTATCTATTTAGTAGATTTCTTTTTAATAGATTTCTTGATATATATTTAAACAATAATATTTGCACCAATGCAAAAATAATATCCGCAACCAAACGCTGATACGCTGTGATTTTTAATTTGCATAGGTGTCAAATTTCTCATTATTACTCCTTTACTAGCCAAAGTATAGCATAAACAAAAATGAATTGCAATAGTTAAATTAAATTTTTTTAAACTTATTGAAATTGAATACTTTGAAAAACTTATGAGAATATTAGATTTTTTATCAAATAAACCCGTATGTCTACGAATTTGTGCACAATTTTTGCAAAGTTTATAAAAATTGTGTCATTTTGTGATGTATTTATATATTTAGTTTTATTTTATGTTGTATATTAAAAGACAAAGCCTATTTGTCTTATTTTATAAGGGATTTGGCTTTTGATTAAATGATATAATATGATAGAAAATGGTGTAAAAATAGTAAATTATAGCATTTTAAAGTGCTTGCTACGGAAGCGTTAGGTTGGGGATTCGAACTCCTCTGGGTGCACCAAACTTTAAATGTCACAAAATTATTTGTGCTGTTTTTTTGTCTATTATAAATCTCACAAAATAGTTTGTGGCAAAATATTTAAAAATGTTTACTCTTTTATAAATTTTGCAATAATCATTTTGGAGGTTAATATGTTTTCATATAAAGGCGCGATAACCTTTGGGCTTGTGTATATTCCAGTGGAACTTGTCGCCTGCATCAAAAACAACGATATCGGTTTTAATCTTATCGACAAAAAGACGATGAGTAGGGTTAAATACAAGAAAACTTGCGTGGATTGTGACGATAGAGAGGTTAAAAACGAGGACATTGTGAAAGGGTATCAATACGAAAAGGACAAATACGTCATCTTCACCGACAAGGATTTTGAAAAGATTAAAACAAAGAAAGATAAAAATATCACAATCGAGCAGTTTGTTGATTTGAAAGAGGTGGACCCTGTCTATTTTGACAAGGCATATTATGTTAAGCCGACGGGCGGAGAAAAAGCGTTCACGGTGCTTTTGTCCGCAATGGAAAAGGAGAACAAGGCGGGAATCGCCAAAGTTGTTTTAGGCACAAAGGAAGCGCTTGTTTTAATTAGAGGGAAGGACGGCGTTATGCTTGTGAACACTTTATATTTTTATGATGAAGTGATGAAAGCGCCCGCCATTAAACCGGCAAAAGTTTTAGAAAAAGAGGTGTCGCTTGCGGTTTCGCTCATAGAAGAGATGACCGAAAAATTTAAGCCCGAAGCGTTCAAGGATGAATATAATGTGAAACTAAAAAAGGCGATAAAATCGAAGATTGCCGGCAATGAGATTGTTGTTAGCGCCGAGAGAGAGGAGCCTAACAAGGTTATCAACCTTATGGAGGCACTGAAAATGAGTTTGAAGCAGGGAAAATTAAAAAATGACGCTTAGTGAGTATAACAAAAAGCGGAATTTTGCCGTCACCCGTGAGCCGAAGGGTAAGAAAGTTAAGTCGAAAAACAACCGCTTTGTGGTGCAATTTCACCGTGCCCGCCGTGAACACTATGACTTTAGGCTGGAAGAGGACGGCGTTCTCATTAGTTTTGCTATGCCAAAAGGTTTCTCGTGCAGTTGCCACGACAAGCGCCTGGCGGTTCACGTTGAGGACCATCCGCTGGAATATATTAGTTTTGAGGGCAGAATACCAAGAGGCGAATATGGCGCAGGCACGGTTGAAGTGTTCGATAAAGGACGCTACGAGGCGGACGGGAAAATAAGCGACGGAATAGAAAGAGGCGAGTTCAAAGTCACTCTTTACGGCGAAAAATTGAAGGGAAAGTGGGCTTTTGTGCACTTTAAAGAAGATAACTTTCTTGCGATTTGTGAAGGTGGAGAAGTGGAAAAAGAGATGAAGAGAAAATTACCTTTTTATGATGCTTCTGTGCAACTTGCAAGTTTAACTAACCGCCTCCCAAATGGAAAAAATTACCTCTTTGAAATTAAATATGACGGCTATAGGGCGCTTTCGTTTATCGAAAACGGCAAGGTTAAACTTAAATCGAGGAACGGCAAGGATTTTACGAAAAAATTTGCCATAATTGCCGAAGATTTAGGAAATTCGTTTAAGGATAGGACTATGATTTTAGACGGCGAAGTGGTCGTTTTTGACAAAGACGGACGAAGTGATTTTTCCTCTCTTCAAAACAGCATAAAAAGCGGGAAAAACAATTTCTCATATGTTGTTTTTGATGTTTTGGCGCTCGATGAGGACACAAGAAGTATGCCACTTTTGGAGCGAAAGAAACTACTGAAAGATTTATCAAAATTTTTCACGCCGAATATTATTCTAAGCGAATATGTTTTAGGAAACGGCAAAGAGTGCTTTGAGGTGGCAAAAAAATTAGGGCTTGAAGGAATTGTCGCAAAGAAGATAGATTCGAAATATAGCGGAACACGGAACGACGATTGGCTGAAAATTAAATGTCGCCGTCGGCAAGAGTTTGTTATTGGTGGCTACACTTTAAAAGACGGGCTGTTGGCGTCGCTGTTACTTGGCTACTATAAAGGCGAAGTCCTTGTTTGTGTGGGCAAAGTCGGCACTGGTTTTTCGCAAAGCTTAAAGGAAGATTTGGTGAAAAAATTGAGCAAAATTAAAACAAAAAGCGCCTTCACAAACTGCGAAGAAAAGGAGGCAATTTTTGTGGCGCCAAAGTTCGTGGCGGAAGTGCAATATGCGGAGATAACCAACGCGCAACTGTTGCGCCAAGCAAGTTTTGTCGCCCTCCGCACTGATAAGGACCCGAAAGAGGTCGTTTTGGAGGAAGTGTGAGCGTTAAAATTGGCGAAATTGAAATAACAAACCCTGAAAAGATTTTATATCCCAAGCAAAACATAACAAAACTCGATGTCGCGCGCTACTATGCGGACGTGGCTAAATTTATGATGCCATATTTAGATAGAAGGCTTTTAAGTGTCATAAGGTGCCACCAAGGGATAGAGGAAAAATGCTTTTTCAAAAAGCACCCAACAACGGAAAGCTCGCACATTAAAACCTATTCGTTTAAGAAAGGCGAAGAGTATTTCTACTTAACAAAGCCCGCCGACATAGTCTTTCAAGCGCAAATGGGAACGATTGAATTTCACATCTGGGCAAGCACGATAAGTGCCGTTGAAAAGCCCGACATTATGACATTCGACCTCGACCCCGACAAAACGTTAGATATCGCAAAACTCCGTGACGCCGTGATGAAACTTAAAGATGTTTTAGACAGTTTAAATTTAAAAACTTTTTTAAAGACAAGTGGTGGGAAGGGCTATCATATCCTTGTGCCATTTTCGGCTAATTGCAACTTTGCGACATTTGAAAATTTTGCCAAAAAGGTCGCCCTCTTGCTGGAACAAAAAGAGCCAAAACTCTTCACCACCAACATTCGAAAAGAAGAGCGGAAGGGAAAAGTGTTTGTGGACTATCTGCGCAATGGCTTGGGGGCGACCTGCGTTTGTCCCTACTCTCTTCGCGCGCGCGACGGCGCCAAAATCTCCCTGCCGATACGGTGGGAAGATTTAAACAAAATAAAGCCAAGCGACGTTGATATTTTTAACTACAAAAAATATCTAAATGAAACCGCTTGGCAAAACTTTTTCAAAACCTCCCAAAAAATTTATGGAAAATAGAAGAGTGACGCCACGCTTGTGTAACGCTAGGGCTATCGCCTCTAGCGCGCGGTTTTGCATAAGCGGCAGGGCAGTTATTTGTCATTCTGAGCGGAGCGAAGAATCTCGTCGTAGCGCCCGCCCGCGTATGTCAAATAATTCCTCTTTTTTTGTTACACAGTTAACCCCAAAACACCTTACGCATCCAAGCGCGCTTGGTCATTCTGAGCGGAGCGAAGAATCTCGTCGTAGCACCCGCCCGCGAATGTCAAATATATCCACTTTTCATATGCCTAATCCATACTCTCTTTCGTAAGTAAAACGCGACTAAACACGAGACACATAACCATCCAAGCGCGCTTGGTCATTCTGAGCGGAGCGAAGAATCTCGTCGTAGCACCTGCCCGCGTATGTCTAAATCATCCACTTTCTCTTTGTATGTCAACTCACATCGCATAAAAAAACGCTTAGCGCAAAATACGCTAAGCATAACTTTTATCCTGTATATGTTTTTCTTTTAAATTACTCGCAACATTCAGTTTCTTTTAAGAGGTTATTTTTTATAAACATAGTTGGAGTGGCGCTCTTCATACTCCGTCACGCCCAAAAGTTGCAAGTCATTTCCGCTGATGCTGACGCGATAGAGATAAACTCCGTCGTCAAGCGAAGTGATGTCTTCCTCCTCTTCTTCGTCGTCGCTTTCAATGCCAGCCTCTTCCTTTTCGTCAGCGATAAGTTCTTTTTCCTCGTCCGTGAGCGCTTCAAGCCCAGCGTAGAAGTAAACATACTCGCCGTCATAGGAATAGAGCGTGGTGCTTATTGAGGTCATTTCAGCAAGAATTTCTGCGTTCAAATCTTGGTCGCCATCCAAATATGTCAACTTGGCAAAATCCACGCCGTAGATTGCTGTGGAAGAGATAAGATATGCCATTCTGCCGTCAATCGTCATAATTGTTGCGCTGACATCGGCACTGCCGTCAGTGATGTTCACTCTGCCACTTCCGCCACCATTGACGAAGTTTTTATAGTAAATTTTGCTGTTCATTGTGTAGACAATGGTTTCCGCTTTTGGTTCACCGAACACATAAATGTTGGAAATTTCACTGTTTGAAAATTTATTTTTGGCGTCAATCAAAATGATGTCGTTCGTGTAGTTCTCGCCCGTCAAATTATCCACCCTGTTATAGTAGGTTTTAGTGGTTGTGCCGTTAGAGTAGGTGTAGAAAATAAGGTCATTTTGGCGGTGAAGGAAGGTCACCGTGCCGTTCTTGTCGCCAATATTAACCGCATCCTCAGCGCTTTTAGCATCAACTGCCACTTCTTTGACGGACGAAACGCCCTCGTCATCGGTCGCAGTATAGTAAATCTTGCCGTTCCAATCACTGCTGTAACCAGCAAGCGCCATAGAGTAAGTTTCAGGCACTGCCACACTTGTGACGCCCTCGCCAAGCACTTTGGTTGAACCTTTGCCGTTATTTAATCTTGTGGAGAATAACTTATCGCCCGCAAAGGCAATAACGTAGTAATTATCGCCATTTTTAAGAACTTCAATTTGGCTAATTGCACCCTCATAGGTGCAAATTTCTCTCACTTTATCGCCGTTAAGTTTAACCGACGTCAGCACGGAATAGCCGAATTGGTTGCTTCCGGTGCCGTCAGTGACATACACGTGCGTGTCTGGCTTTAAGAAGTAAAGATAATCACCGAGAACGAAGATGAATTGATTTTCCTGCCCAACAACCTCGCTTGTCACCTTTTTAACCTCGTTTGGCGTGAAATTTTGCCCCTTCGCCGAGATGTTTGATGTGTCAAGGCGCGCGAGGTAGGAAGAACTTTTAAGCGCATTCAACTCGCTTTTTGATGTGAGCGACGACACCTCGTTAAAGGCGTTGCCGTAATAAAGATAATCGCCAACCGAAACGCTGGCAGAGCCGTTATAGATAACCTCGTTGTTTTCGTTTTTAATCATACTCACCGTGGAGCATCCCGCAAGGACGAATCCGAAGGATAAAACGCAACATAAAACCATTAAAAACTTTTTCATAGTAACTCCGTATTTGCTTATTTTACACTATATTAGTTAGAATTGTCAATAATATTTAATTAATTTACGCCCACCAAAATAGGTCAAAATGCGACTTTTTTAGACCTCAATCTCCACAAGAGCGTTTTTCACAAGGTCGCAGGAGGTGAGATAGTAGGTTGCATAGCCCTTTTTAAGGACCAAATTTTGCTTTAAAAAGGCGTGGATATGCCCGTAAACCACCGCGTCGACACCGTATTCCTCCATAATTGCCGTCACCTCGTTATCCTCCTCTTTTATGGTGTAAGGCGGATAGTGAAGCATACAGATGAGTTTGTCGCCGTCGTTTTTAAGTTTAAGCGCGCTGTCAAGGGTGAGGCGAAGGCGAATAAGTTCGCGGTTATAGATTTTCACGTCGTCGCTGGAGGATTTCGCATCAACAAAATTCCAAAAACGAGTGCCACAGATGACAACATTTTCGAACTTAACGGCGTCGTTTTGAATGGCGTAGAAATTTGGCGGAAGAATGTTACGCACGGCAGTTATGCTCTTCCACCAATAATCGTGGTTGCCTCGAATAATCACCTTGCGTCCCGGCAAATCTTTAAGTAAATTGAAGTCCGCGACCACCTCGTCGATTTTCATAGCCCACGAAAAATCTCCGCACAAGAGGACGACATCGTCATTTGTCACTTTTTGGCGCCAATCCTCAAAAATTTTTTCGACGTAATTATCCCACGTGGGGCCGAAGATATCCATAGGCTTTGGGTTGTTGACAGAAAGATGAAGGTCGCTTATCGCAAAGATTTTCATACAAATTCCTTCAAAACTTCCTGCACAAGGCGCATATCAACTCGCCCAGCAAAATTGGTTTTAAAATGTTTCATAACATTGCCAATCGTTTTGTCGGCAAGTTTTGAGATTTCCACTTGAATTTCCTCTCTCGTCATTTGTTTTGGCAAATAGGTTGAGGCGATTTCGATTTGGCGCTCGATGTTTTTCACCTCTTCCTCGTTGCCCGCCTTTTGGTAGTTTTCCTTTTCGTCGGTGAGTTCCTTAATCATCTTTTGAATGATGGTGGCAATATCGGCGTCTACCAAAACCGCGCCCTTTTCACGCTTAGCGATGGTTTCAAGCAAAATTTTGTTCATTAAAACGCTGTAAAACGCGCGTGCGACGTGGTCCTTATTCTTAATTGCCTCAATGTTTGCTTTTTTAATTTGTTCTTCAATCATAATAACTCCTTAAACTATAGTAGTATAGCACAAAATGCGCAAAAATCAAAATGTTTTAGCCTAAAAACGAAAGAGAATTACGCTAAAATGAAGATTAAAAGGAAAAATTTATTAAGTTAAGTCTGTTTAAAAGGGAATATTTATTTTAAGTTAAAGTTTGTTTAAAATAAAAATTTTGCTTAATTAAAGGCTTAACTGTTTAAAACAAAAATTTGCTTAAATTAAATGTTTAAAAGGAAAAATTTGCTTAATATAAAAGGCTTAGCCTGTAAAAACAAAAAACCTGCCACTAAATGTGGAAGGTTTTTGTGGTTATTTTTACCAAATAAAGTGGTCCTTGCACTCTCCGCAAGCTGTGGAGATATCCGTCACGCTTGTGTGAACGTGGTTTTCCGTCACATTTCTTTGAGAAGTTGCAAAGGTCGAACGAGAGGTGTAGGCGTGAGAAACATTTCCGCCGTATAGGTAGCCTGCGAAACCGCCAATTCTGCCAGCATTGTTACTTTCCGTTGTTGTCGACTTTCTCACAAAGCAGGTTTCATAAGTGGTATTATTTGAATAGCCCACAAAATCGCCCGCGTAAGAGGAGGTGTCGCCGTAATTATCGATTTCGCTTCCATCTGCCACCATTTCGCTCAAAATTGTGTATACCGCGCTGGAGTTTCCAAGAGCGACGCTTGTGTAGTCGCCACCCGCGGTGTTAGCGCTTGCAATGGTTATGTTGTTAGTGAGGAAGATATCAATTCCCGCGCTCTGATTTGCCATAACGCTCACCGAGCCGTCATACACGCCGACGCGTTCAAAGGTGGTGTTGTTGCTGTTGCCGACAATGGAGCCAACGTTATACGCACCCGAAATTTTAGTGTGCATAAGGGTGAGATTTTTGATTGTTGCGCCGTTGGTGTAGCCAAACAAGCCGATATCCTGCGCATTTCCGCCAACGATAGTCATATTTTCGATGGTGTGATACTGCCCGTCATACACACTGCTAAATGGACGCGCCTCAGTGCCGATTGGAAGCATATATCCGCCGTTAACGTTCGAGAAGTCGATGTCCGCGGTTTGCACAATGCGATTTGCAAGCGAGTAGCCACGGCAGTAAACACGGTAAGCGATGTTTAAAAGGTCGATTGCGCTGTCCACCTCCCAAATGCTCGCGTCATAGTCAATCGGCGTGCTGTCGCTGTTTAAAAGCGAGGTGTTGATTGAAAATTCCCTTTTGAAGTTGATGTTCACGGTGTATGACGAAATCTCATTCACCGCCATACCTTGGAAGGTATACGTTCCGCTTTCCGAAACCACGCTGTCGCCCACCGTGATGTTATCGAAGGAGTAGAAAGTGGTGGTGGAGCCGTTTGTGGTATACACCAACCTGTCGGTCACGTCAACGTCAACAAAGGCATACGGCTCGCAAGAAATGCTCCAAGTGCTACTGCTAACGCCAACGCCATTCACATAGAAAATGTCGTCGGTTTCGCCTGCTGGCATACTGCCCGCCTGCACGCTTCCATCGAAAACCGTTCTAAAGTTGACGGTGTAAGGATTGCGAACGTAGAAGTAACTATAAAGATAAATCTCGCTTCCGTCTCTTGCAAGGTTGCCGTAATAGTCAACGATATCTCTAAGTGATGTGCTTTTCAAGTTTCGCGTGCTTGGCGAGGAGTAAGACGAACTTAAGTAGTAGGCGTTCTCGGCGGTGTAGCCAGTCAATGGCACCTTTTCCGTCCGCGTTGCCACCGACCCTAGTGAGGAATAGATATTCGTGCTTCGCCCGCCCACCGTGACGTTTTCATAGTCCAAGATACTTGATGTGTCTGGCGTGTTTGTGAAATCGCTATCCAGCACATTATCATATTTCACAAGGTTAAAGGTGGAACGATACACCGCATTTGTTGGAATATAGGTTGCTGGAAGTGACTTCCCGCCCACCGTTATCGTCCTTTTGGCTATTTGCGTGGAGCCGTAATAGAAGGTTTCGCCGATGAGTTGCCCTGCGGTGTAGCGCCCGCTTGGAGTTGGGCTACCTGGCGACGTTTCCTCGTAGATTTCATAGGCATCGGTTATGTAGATATAGTAATCAAACTCGTGCCGAGGCGATTCACAGTATTTATACGTCACCTTCGCGTAAGCATACGGAATTTCCGCGGAATAATATGGCGGTTCATAGTCCTCAAAGAGGTAGGTAAGCCAAATTCGCCCTGACTCGACCCCTCCAATATCATACCAACCAGTGGACGACCAATAACCGCTCACATCGCCCTCAACAAGCGCAACATATTCCACAAATGGCGACGAAACAAAGTAATTTCCCGTTCCCTCTAAATACATATAGTTTGTCGAACTGCCCGTTGTGGCGTCATAGAAACGTTTGGTGTAGCTGGAGCGCTCAGCAAGGTTTGCGCGCGAAGCGTAGCCATACTTGTAACTTGCAAAATCGCCACCCGCGCCAAGATATTCAACTTCCAAGTCATAATCGTGCTGATATGCAACAAACACAACATCAAAACTGCTAACAAAGGAGATGGACTTAACAACATACTTGAATTCCGGTTCTTTTGGCTCTTCGTCTGGCACTGTCACTGCGTCTGGGTCTTTATCCACAATCGACCCGCCTGGCTTGTTTCCACCGCCACTGGAGCCACCGCCTCCACCTCCGCCACCAATAATGGTCACGTGAATGAGATTGTCAACTCTATTACTTGAAACTGACATATCGTCATCATTTTGAAGCGAAGTTGCCGCTGAGTCGTGGTCGTCGTCATCATCGCCCTCCACAACCTCTTTTTCCACCGTCATAGCCGTGATTAAATCGCCAACCTTGAAGGAATAGGTGTAGGAAGAGTAGCCTCCAGAGGTCGACACGCTCACGCGACTGCCCGAGGTTTCCGGCATACCCTCAATTTCGTCAACCGGTATCTCTGGGTCGTTCACTAGGTCCGCCACCGAAAGACTGTTAAACTTTTCAATTCGCCTTTCGGAAAGTGGAAGATAACTTGCGTTCAAATCGCTGTCCGCAAAAAGCCCCAAAAATTCATAGCCCTCGTTTGGCGTGATGGTGATGGTGAGCACCGTGTCTCTTGTAAACGAACCGCCACTTGCGCCCGAAACCGAAACACTTCCGCCCTCGGAGCTTGAGAAGAGATTGCTTATCGTGTTTCCGCCCTCATATAGGGCTGGACTTGTGTAAACATCCACGCCCGGCACAGGAATCGGCTCAATCTTCACCGGCTCCGTCAGCACAATAATGATGTCGTCGAACATACTACCATACGTTCCGCCAGTTATCGAATAATTATACCTTGACACCTCTCCGCAATCAACAATAAGCGAGCCCAAATTGTTTCCATTTGCGTGGTAGATTTCCATATTATACCCATAGGAGTTAGTGAAAGTCAGCGCGGAGGAAATGGTGCTTGTTGTTTTCGTGGCATAGAAGGTTTTGTTGCCACTATTATAACCAGTTTTCCCCGAAATATTAAATCCTTTCGCGGACGAGACCGTTTTCAACCCACTTGAGTCTTGCAATTTGATTGTCACGGACATCTCGTCAATATAGTGAGATAACGTTGTTGGCACGGTTGCGCCGGTGCAGATTGAAGATGTCACATCGTTGGAATAAAATGTAATTGCCGTCCACGTTCGGTCCGTATTTGAAAAACTATAGTAACTCGCTAACATACTAGTTAAATTTGTCATAGTTAAATTGCTGTAAGATACATCATTAACATCTTCTATCACACTAGAAACGGCTGTAACATGCCCCACTGTTACATAATAACCATTTGACACAAAATAGCAATTTTTTATCGTGCACATTGAGCTACCGCCTGCGCCTACCCAGCCGACCATTTGTCCCATACCACTACTCGCAAACCAATTGCCAAAAATGGTTGTTGAGTATTGTGTTCCTCTAAGATTTCCAACATTTGCGCAATCCTGTATCGTTACATACCTAGTTTCGAGAAATATCGCGTGGCACGCTTGCCCAACAATACCTCCAACCAAACAATTATTTGCGTTCTCTCTCCCACTTACATCGCCAAAATTTATACACCTACTAATTGTATCACCGCCTTCGCCCTTCATTAATCCACAAATTCCGCCACTATATTTACCGTCAGTGCTTACATTGCCATAGTTCACACAATCTTGAATTGCTATCTTTGACGCTATCCCAACAATGCCACCTGTGTGAAATTCCTTATTTGAAAACAGGTTAAGGTTACCAAGATTAAAATTTATCCTTCCCAGGTTCATACATCTAGCGACAGTGCCACTGCTCACACGTTCGCCATATCCTAAGATTCCGCCAACACTAAGAATATCACTAACACCGCCTAAAATATTGGCTTTATTGCTTGCAGATACCGTTATATTTACTTTTGACACGCAATTACTGATACTAACACTGTTACCTTCAGCAACTGAACCTACTATTCCTGCAATGCCAATGCGAGAATTAACCATATAAACATTTATTGAGCCAGCCACTATTAGATTTCTTATAGTTGCTGACCCAACCTCGCCAAAAAGACCAACACTACTGCCATAATCACCCGTAATACTCAGCCCGCTGATTGTGTAACCATTCCCGTCAAGCGTGCCTGAAAAGTTTGAAATAGGAGTCCAACTTCTGCCCGAAAGGTCAATGTTATTTGAAAGAGTGTATGACCCAGAAGCACCGCTAAGCCCCGCAAGTTGCGATGCGGTGCTTATCGCGCTTCGTGGCGTCACTGCATAGTCCGCCCAATTTCCGCTGATTTCCACATCATCATCCTCGCCGTCGGTGTCAGTGTCGGCGTCGACGTCCTCCACGAAGTTTTCGGTTTCGTCATCAACCACCTCCTCGCTTGTGGATGCCAAAAGGGCGGAGTAGTTGATTAAATTAAGAGAGCATAGTGGAATTATTGCCACGAAAAGCAAACACACTATGCTCAAAATCATTTTCTTATTAAATATATTCCTTTTCATAACTATATTTTAACTAAAAAAATAATTTTTTGTCAAATAAAAACAAAATTTTATCGAAAAATTAAAAAATATTTTATGTATACGTTAAGTTGTTAGTTTTGAATCTGTGGAAGTGACATTTAATGGTGTAGCCTTCGGTTTAAGGCTATATTATAACCACGCTGTGTCACTCTTGTTTTTGTAAGCCGTTCTACGACGAGATTCTTCGCTGGCGTCGCTATCGCTTCCTTGCTTAGAATGACATTTAACGGTATCTCCTTGCGGTAGATGTGTTGTGGCACGTTTAGCGCATAGTAAAGCAGTCTATCGCCACCCGCGAATGTATAAATCATCCTCTTGTTGCTAGAAAAACACAGCTAAACTTTAAGCTCCTCACACATCCAAGCGCGCTTGGTCATTCTGAGGCGAAGCCGAAGAATCTCGTCGTAGCACCCGCCCGCGAATGTCTAATCTTTCCTCTTATTGTTAGCAAAACAAGCCTAAACTTTTTTAACACCCTAACTTACCAAATAGTTAACCACAACCGGCACTGCCATTTCCATTGCAACGGTGAAACGCCTATTCACCGCGGTGGAGTATTTCATCTCGCCCTGCACGCTGATAAGGTCCTTCGCGTCGATTTTAAGCGTGTCGACCATACTTTCGCAAATCAAGTTGGAAATGACATAAAGCGCGTTATGCTTGTCGATATTTCCCCGCAAAATTGCCTGTTTAAGCACGGCGTCCGAGTCGAAGATGGCGTCCAGCGCGAACTTAATCAAAAATTCCGTCTTTTCCATTGCAAAACAGTTGCCATTCGCCGAGGCGAGAATCTGCCACGAGAGGTAAAGTTCATAGTTCGGCTTCAAAAAGCCCGGCAAGCCCTTGTTATAAAAATACGCCATCACATCCTGCGCAATCGCGTTGCCCTCAAGCGCCTTGGTGCCGATGTCGGTGAACGCGTCCTCAAAATTTCCCTTTTCGCTTGCCGAAATAATCTTCTTTCTATACTTCACAAAACCGTCATACGCCTTGTCTTTTTCGATAAATTTCTTATAATCCATACAAACTCCTAATCATATTTTAATCATTTTGAAAAAAAATTCCAAACATTTTGGCAATTTTTCCACAAAAATATTGAGTTATCCACATTTCCACATAAGTTATCCACATTTTATCCACATTTGCACCGCATATTGACTTTCGCCGTGTTTTGTGATAATATTTCATAAAGAAGGTGAAAATGAAAATTTATTTGGTTGAAAACAGAAAAAATTCCGCAAAAGAACGTATGACAATTCGGTTTTTCCCCGATAATTACGTTAAATTCGTGCATTTACTAAAAGACGAACGCGCACTTTTTAATAAGGAGGTTTTCAACGAAATCGCCGAAAATTTGGCAAAAAAAGAGGTCGATGGCTCTGACATTGCTCTCTCCATTGAGGGCGCGTTTTTTAAGAATAGGTGCGGTTTCTTCCTCGCCGACGTTTGCGGTGTGAAAGATAAACACGGCGTGCGCTTTGGTATGGGTTACTTCTACGAAATTTCGGAAAATATGTATAACGCTGTGAAGGCTGGAAAAAACCTTAAAACTTTGATTAAAGAGGCGCGCTCCCACCTCACCGACCCTTACTCCGCCGAAAAGGGCGTTGTCGATTTCATCACGGGGCACGCGCATCATAGGGGCGAAGGGGTGAAATACGCCATCTCGAACGCCTTCGACGCCGATTATGGCGCCCTCCCAAAGAAAATGACCGTGATTAGGCACGCCCCAACCAACAACTACCGTGTCCTCGACAAAATCTGCAAAGACGAACTCTCCAAAGTCACCGCCCTATAGCCCTTTGTTCCACTTTAAGTTCCTTTAAAAAGCCAATTAAAAATTGTAAAGTCGTAGTAGATATAATTCTCCAGCTTTCAAAACAATCTCGTCAACCTCAGCGTTGAACCAACGACCGAATACGTGGTTATATCTCCCATCCATCCTATCTCACGCTAATTGTGTCTGCCCGTTTAATTTTATTTAGATTTAAGCGTTTACTGTTTCGATATATCCCAAAGGTCGTCCTCGCACAAAAAAACTAGGGCTGTCGCCCTAGCATACTTTGGTTGCGAGGGTTGGATTTGAACCAACGACCTTCGGGTTATGAGCCCGACGAGCTTCCGAGCTGCTCTACCTCGCGTCATAAAACACTCACATTATACACCTATCATATGCTTGTTGTCAAGTGATAATGCAAAAAAAATCCACAAAATGGCAAAAACTGAAAAAATTGTCTGGTGCAAAAAAATGATTTAAAATTTATAGGGCGCTCGCCACAAAAACATTAGCATTAATTTTCTATCGAAATTGATAAAATGACAACATTCGAAATCATTCCCCCTTGGCAATTATAGAGGATTTGGTCAATCGACAATTACCTCAAAATTTTAGAAATAAAACACAAACCAGTCGATTAATACAAAATTATTGCAACTGAAAGGATAAGATATGCGCAATAGAGGATGACATTTATCCGTCTTTCTTTTGTGTGCGCGCTGGCTATAAGATAGGACGCAATCATAAGCGAAGCGACAACATACAAAATTGAGGCGGTGGAAAAACCACTTGCGAACACGCTAAAAATTTGCCCTAAAAGCATTCCCGAGCCAGCATATTTAAACGCTGTTGAAAGCGCATCGAACAAGTTTGCCTTCCTGTTTTGAAGATATTTAACCGAAAAACCAACGAGCCACGCTGGCACGCCCGCAAGCATACCAAACGGCGTCACTTTCCCAAGATATAGCCCTGCAAACGCCACGAAAAAAGCGGAAAGAAAGAGCGCCACACTTTCAAAAATCCTTGCATCACTTTCGTAAAATTTTTCTGCAAAACTCTTTTTGGTTTTTGTGTTTTCGGCTGTTGTGACGTCCGCGCTGTTCACCTCTTCATTTTTCTTAAAATCGAACAAAATCACAAAAAGTGGAGCGAGCGACACCATTGAAATTATCGAAAAGCCAAAAAAGTTGTTGTTATAGTTAGCGCTTAAAATCATTGTGACAGCAAGCGAAACAATGGCGAGCGAGGAGAATATGAAATAAAAAAGCCCCCTCTTTTTTGTGAAAGAAGAAACGGCAATTAAAATTCCGCTTGCAACAAACAAAATGATAACCGACGCCATTAACATATCTTTATTATAAACAAAATAAAGAAATTTGCCAAACGATTTTCAAACTTTTTTTAATAAGTGCATATTTATAGTGTTTTAACCGTTTCAAAAAAGAGGAAAATTAGATATGTGCTTATGATGCCACGACAAAATTCCTCGCTCCGCTTAAAATGGCAAGCAGGCTAATTGCCTAACGGTAAGGATGATGACAGTGCTGGCGTTACTTAAGAAGCTACCTTCGCAGGCTACTTAAGGCACTTCGGCTTGAATGATACGTCCTAACGCGAGACTTCAATGTGACAAAATTATCTAAGAAAGTGATGTCACATATAAATATGTTGACAATGAGAGTGAAGTGTGTTATTATCATTAAATATTTGGAGGTTTTTATGTCTGAATTTAATAATTTACTTTTACGTCGTCAACTTCCGGTTATGGTTGGAACAAACCCCGTTTACGATGCAAAATATTGCGCCGATGTGGTGCTTGCTTATCCGCCAAATGGCGTGCGACGCAGTGGGATAATCAGCGATTTCAACTTACTTTGTCTCGGCGGAGAAACAGGGACGCAGTTTTTTGTTGAACTTGAAGCCTTCCGCAACCAAAACGACCAACTGCGCGAGGCGTTGCCGAGAAGTTTAATTTTAAGGGAATTTTACAGCGTTGACGACTTCCGCGCGAAGGCAAAACCAATTATGAATTCCGCGAAATTTGTGCCGTCCGAAAAATTTAAACGCTTTATGAGTGGTGATTTTCGCAGTAAGCGTTTTAAGTTTGCAAAGCAATTCCCAGAGGGCGCCACTTTCGACCTTATCGCAACTGACGGACAACATCTTTTGGCGAAGGTGAACGGTGAATATGCGTTTTTGCCACTTCCGTATTGCGACAAAACCTGCTGGAAGTTCCAAGAAAAAAATACGCGCACCGACGAGGAAAATCAAAAGGCAATGACGCGGGCAATCACAAATGCGTGCAAAACCTTTTCTAAAAAGTTTATCGAGCAGTTCCCAATGAAAGTGTCCTACTCCCCTTGCTTTGGCGATTTTGCAAAATTAAAAGGCGCAAAGAGAGGTAGGCCAGCGGGGCAATCTTCATCAATAACCCGCGCATAAATAAGAAAATCTATGGGCGGAAAACCAAAAACAATCCTCAAAAACAGCGCATATAAGGATGAATTTGTCCACATTTCAACAACTCCACACGCCTAAAAACTTGTTTTTCCATATCTTTTTGTTGCATTTTAAAACATAAAAAAAACATATTGACCACAAAAAATCAATATGTTTTTTAATTTATCCACAAATTTCACACAAAAACTTAGTTTCTGTTATATTTTTTGTTGAACTTTTCAACGTTACCGCTTGCATCAACAACCTTTTTCTTGCCAGTGAAGAATGGGTGGCACTTGTTGCAGATGTCAATTTTAAGAGTGTCGCCCTTCACACAAGAACCAGTTTTGAAAGTGTTTCCGCACGCACAAACAACGGTGACTTCGTGGTAATCTGGATGGATTTTCTCTTTCATATTCTTCTCCTTTTAGTCCCCAAGATATGGAAGAAGTGCCATATTTCTTGCACGCTTGATGGCGTTAGCAAGTTCACGTTGGTGATAAGAGCAAACACCAGTTTGGCGTCTTGGCAAAATCTTACCTTTTTCGGTGACATATTTTCTTATTTTTGCAATGTCTTTATAGTCAATCGTCTTTTCGCCAGCCACACAGAAAGCGCACACTTTCTTCTTCGATGGCTTGCGATATTTTTTAACTTGAACCTTTTCTTCGGTCTTAACCTCGGTTTTAGTTTCGCTCATAATAAACTCCTTTTAAAAAATTTTAGAATGGCAAACTGTCGTCCTCAATCTCTTGAAGTTCAGCGGTTTGCTTTGTGTTTTGTTCTCTTTTTGGCTCAGTTGGAGCGTAGTCCCCGTCACCGCCACGCGCGCCAGAAGTGATGAATTCCACTTCGTCAGCAACGATGTCGGTGGTGTAACGCTTACTACCATCCTGCGCCTCGTAACTTGAAGTTTGGATTCTTCCCGCAACCGCACACTTAGAGCCTTTCTTCAAAAACTTCGCGCAGTTTTCCGCTTGCGCTCTCCAAACCACGATATTCAAAAAGTCTGCCTCGCGCTCGCCGTCAGCATTTGCAAAGCGTCTTGTCACTGCAAGCGAGAAACGGCACACCGAAACACCGCCGTTTGTGGTGGAAAGTTCTGGGTCTCTTGTTAAATTTCCAATTAAAATAACCTTGTTCATAATTTTCTCCTATTTCTTTACAAACATTTGACGAACGATGCCATCAGTGATGGTCATAAGTTTGTTCATAGCGTCAACTTCAGCAGGGTCCATCAAAATGTTAAAGATAACATAATAACCCTCGTTTGAGAAGTTGATTGGATAAGCAAACTTTTTCATACCAATTTTCTCAACGCCTTCAACAGTGCCTTTGTGCGCTTCAACATAGGACTTAAACTTTGAGATAAGTTCTTCCTTTTTCTCGTCGCTAGCACTTGATGCGATGATAAACATAAGTTCATACTTATTCATCTCTCTACCTCCTTTTGGACAAAATGGTTTTTGGTCTAAAACGCCAAAAACAAGGACAGTATCTTACTGCAATAGATAAGATATCATAAAATAATAAAAAAGTCAAGCACTGGCGAGAAAATATTTACGGAATTATTCTTAAACACCGCCCCGGCACACTCTATTACGTGTTGTATCGCCTGCAGGCTAGTCAGCCCATCACTGCCCGCGTATGTAGAATTTTTCCACTTAAAAGAAGCTTAGCGCACAGTGTTATAACGTTATTTCTATTAAAATCGTACTAAGCTCTTCATCAAAGGTTTCGCCGGTCACTCGCAGGCGTCTAATTCCTTTTTCCACAACATATCCCAAATAAGATTTTTCGCACAAGGTCCTAATCCGGCTTAGGCGTTTTAATTCTTATTCAATTTCAAGCAATTCTATGGAAGATTATTTTATTAGGTTTTTATGCGGTTTTTAAATAATTTCTTTTGAGATTATAGTATTTTTTTGCCTGCATACATTTTTTGTAATAAGTTGCAGTCTCCGAAAATGGAATGTTTTTTAAGGCGCCATTTTCATCTAAATTCTTTTCATCATTAAGCCACTTTTTAACATTTGTAGGCCCCGCATTATATGCGCACAGCACGAGCTTTTCATCAGCAAAATCGTCGAACAAAAGGGATAGATAATACGTGCCAAGCATAATGTTATCCTCTGGCTTTTTTAAATCATATTCGCCATACTTCAATTTCTTTGCCAAATATTCCGCAGTCGATGGAAGAATTTGCATAAGCCCCTCGGCACCTTTCACTGAAACCACGTCCTTTTGAAAATTGCTTTCACTTTTAATAACGCTTGCAACAAGCACAGGGTCAACCTCGAATGTTTCCGATGCCACGGCGATTTCGGTTTGGTATCTAAGAGGAAAAATATAGCCATAGATGGCGCTTGCGCCAAAAAGTGCCAAAAATAAGAATGAGCAAATTAAAAAAATCGACATCGCATATTTCATAGAGGTATTTTATGAAAAACCTTGATTTATATGTATTAGCAAAACAAAAAGTCTTGCTAATTTCTCGCATCAAAACCTCACATTGTCGAAATAACTGTAAAAGCCGAAAAAGGAAGGATTTTTGCCTACAAGAGGCTCAACCTTAAGGTAATCTTCACTAAAAAATTTCACCGAGATGCCACACGCTTTTGCTATTCCGCTTGGCGTGTTTATTATGGCGCAAGGTATGTTTTTCGACTTCAGTTTACGTGCAAAAGCGAGAGTTGCTGAGCGAGAATTGAAAACCGCAACATAATAGTTCATATTTCCCTCTATGCACAAAATTTCCCTACTTATATTATATTAATATTGCAATAAGTTGTTGCACTAAAAATTATCAAAAGGAATTGAAAGTAAATTGCAAAAAAATGACGAAAAATATACAAAAAATCTTAAAAAATAATTAAAAAAGACTAAAAATTTTAAATATTAATTTGATATCGTTATAAAAATAGAAAATCTTTAATTTCTAAAAATGTTTAAAATAAAAATTCTTCACGCTAAAAATACTAAAAACTCTTTTATGCTAAAGAAATAATAAAACCAAAAAAATATTTAAAATGAAAATTCTTTGTGCTTAAAAAAGTGAAAACAAAATCCTAAAACTAAAAATAGTAAAAAACAGAAAATTGTTAAAAAATATCAAAAAAACGTTAAAAAAATGCGAAAAAAATTGATTTTTTCAACTTTTGGAGGAAGATTATGATTTATTTTGATAATTCCGCTTCGACTTTAATAAAGCCAAAACAGGTGCAAAAGGCGATGCTGGACGCCTTGGAATTTTACTCTTCTAACCCTGGCAGAAGTGGTCATAGAGAGGCCATCAAAACCGCGCTGGAGGTGGAAAAAGTGCGCGAAAAACTTGCGAAATATCTTGGTGCCGACAACATTATTTTCACAGGCGGATGCACTCACGCGCTCAATCTTGCCATCCTTGGCACTGCCTATGACGGCGAAGTTGTTTGCACAGAAAGCGAGCATAATTCCGTTCTTCGACCGCTACAACATCTTGCCGACGAAAAAAACGTGCGCTTCAAAATTGCCACCCAAGCACAAAAGGGGCGCTTGACATTTTTAGACCTTGAATCGCATCTTACGAAGGATACAAAACTTGTGATTATCAACCATATCTCAAACGTCAATGGCGATGTGGCGGACATTGAAGAGATTGGCGAAAAGCTGAAAGAGTTAAACATTCCTCTTCTCGTGGACGGAGCGCAAAGTGGTGGACATTTTCGCTATGATATGAAAAAAATGGGGATTTCAATGCTTGCTCTTGCCCCGCACAAGGGCTTCTATTCTCCCCAAGGCGTCGGTTGTTTGGCGATTTGCGGAGATATAAAACTCAGCCCCATCCTCTTTGGCGGAACTGGCACAAACTCGCTGGAATTACACCAACCCGATTCTCTTCCCGAGCGGTTGGAAAGTGGCACAATTTGCACACCTAACATTCTCGCTTTTGGCGCTGGCGTCAGTTTTGTGGAGGAAAATTTTTATGCAATCAAGGAGAAACTTGATGATTTAACAACATTTCTACACTATGAACTTTCCAAACTGCCCGTGAAAATCTACACATCAACTGAGAACACAAACGGCGTGCTTGCTTTTAATATTGACGGGATTCACTCGGCAGATTTAGCAAATATTTTAAGCGAAAAATACGGAATATGCGTTCGAGGCGGTTACCACTGCGCTCCCAAAAAGCACGAGGCCCTTGGCACAATTGACACTGGTCTTGTGAGAGTTTCCTTCTCGCTTTTCAACACTTTGCAAGAGGTGGAAAAACTTATCTTTGCAATTAAGCAAATTCTTAAAACCAAACCACTCGCAAATTGTTAATAGAAATAATAAAAAAAACACTAATTAGCAAAAAAAATTAAAGCCGAAATATATAAAAAAATCTAAAATTATTTAGTTAAATACTAAAAAAATATAAAATAAATACCAAAAAAACTTAAAGGTATAATATATAAAAAATTGAAGATAATAATAAAAGGATATTTGAAACGCTTAAAACTCTTTAAGCCCAAATATCCTTTTTTGATGATTAAGCACGCTTGATTTGACTAAAATGATATTATTGCGAGATACCGACTTGCATTTTTGCGCGCTTTATCCATATTATTTTAGCCTATTTTTTATAAACCAAGCGCTTGCAATGTTCGCAGGTTATCACGCCAACATCCTTTATACGCGAAATCGCCACCATTGGCAATTCCATTCGGCAACGTCCGCAAAAATTTGTGCCTTCAAGCGGAACAACAACAGGGAAAATGTGGTCGTTTCGGCGCTTTTGGTATTCCGCCATAAGATTTTTCTCAACACTCTTCGAAAGCGTTTCAAGTTCTTTCTTTAAGCGCTCCTTTTCCGGTTCCAAAATTTTGGTTTCCTCTTCCACTTTTTTCTTGCATTCAATAAACTGCACGCGCGCTCCGTCATACATCTTCTTGGTTTTATTATACTCCATTAAAATGTGGTTAATTTGCTCCGCGTGTTTTTGAAGAGCCTTTTCTAAGTAGTTTAAATTATTCAAAATCTTCCCTTTGAGGACGGAAATTTTATCCAAATCTTCCGCCGAAAGTTTTTCTAGGTCCTTGTTTAAAAGGCTTTGCAAACTCTTCTTGTTTTCTTCAAACTTCACTTTCACATCGTCGATTTCGGCAAGCACCTTGTTTGCCTCCGCCTCAAGTTCGTTAGATTTCACTTGCGCCGTTTTTGCCACCTTGGAAAGTTCACTCATCTTCTTTCTTGCTGGGCTTGCCGTCAATTTGCTTTCAACATCGAAAAGTTTTGCGTCCACCTCTTGGTATTTCAATAAATTTGTTAAGTCCATATTTCCTCCTATTCCACAAAATCTTGTAACTTTTTACTTCTGTTTGGATGTTTTAATTTTCTAAGCGCCTTCGCTTCAATTTGCCTTATTCTTTCACGGGTCACCGAGAACTCTCTGCCCACTTCTTCAAGGGTCTTTTGCCTGCCGTCCATAAGCCCATAACGCTGGCGAATCACCTCTTGCTCACGCGGAGTGAGGGTGTCGATAACCGCCAAAAGTTGCTCTCTTAAAAGGCTTTGCGACGCGCTCTCAAGTGGCGATTTAGAGGTTTCATCCTCGATAATATCCGCCATTTTGCCGTCATCTTCCTCGCCCATTGGCGTTTCCAGCGAGATTGGGTCCTGCGACGTGCGCCTAATTTCCAGCACTTTGTTGACGGAGATTCCCATTTCGCCAGCAATCTCTTCAACCGACGGCTCTCTGCCTAATTTTTGCATCAACATTCTTGTCACTTTGACGTATTTATTGATGGTTTCCACCATATGCACCGGAATTCTTATCGTGCGCGACTGGTCTGCCATTGCGCGGGTTATTGCCTGCCTAATCCACCAAGTGGCGTAAGTGGAGAATTTGAAGCCCTTGGTGTAGTCAAACTTTTCCACCGCTTTTAGTAGCCCCAAATTGCCCTCTTGGATGAGGTCCAAAAACGACATCGAGGTTTTGCCAACATACCTCTTTGCCACGCTGACAACAAGGCGGAGGTTGGATTCGCAAAGTTTACTTTTGGCATACTCGTCGCCCTGCATAGCGCGCTCGGCAAAATCTTTTTCCTCCTCCATTGAAAGAAGAGGCACCTTGCCGATATCTTTTAAATACATTTTAACAGGGTCATCGACATTGGGAAACATTGTGATGTCGGCGAAGTTGTCTTTCAATAAATCTTCGTCGTTGCTTTTAATGATTTTAATTCCCTTTTTCTCTAAACTCTGCAAAAATTTTTCAATACTTTCGGCATTTTCGCCCACTTTAAGCATAGAAAAATAAACATCGTCGGCATTCAGCGAGCCTTTCTTCATCGCAAGCGCCATAAGTTTGTCATAAACCACTTTTGCTTTCTCTTCTGCTTTTTCATCTAACATAAAAAACCTCCAAATTCTTGTTCTTCAAATCGCTGGCAATCTTGCCCAGCCTTTTTGCAATATCCGCGCGAAGTTGTAAGTCCTCGCACGATTTAAACTCAGCGCTAAGTTTCGCTTGTTCCTTTTTGAGTTTTTCTTCCGCCAAAATCCACACGCACTCGTCAAAATATTTCTTTTCCACATTTTCGTATAGCGCAAAGTTGTAATTTATGATATTCAGCATTGTTTTATCATCCCGCACGCCGTCGATATCAAACAGCGATGAAAGCGGAATGTTTTTTTCAATCACGCTAAGATAGCGCTCATATCCATCCAAAAGGCGCCGATAGTCGATTTGATTATTGACAAAATCCTTGTGATGTAACATTGACGCTAAAATAAATACCACCGCCTTTTCGTTACCGCTTTCCACGCCTCCCTCTTCCTTTTCCATTTTTTGATGCTTGTCCACGGTGATTTTTCCGCCCAAATCTCGCCGTAAAACCTCCAGCGGAATGTTGGTTAAATCTCGCACAATCTCCAAATACGGCTCTCTTTCAACGTCGAACTCTAACTTCTTAATCTCGCCAAGCACCGCCTTCACAAAGCGTCCTTTTTCTTCTGGCTTTGACAGGTCGAACTGTTTTTGATGGTGCGAAATTAGGTAAGTCATATACGGCACCGCACTGTCAATCATTTTTTCAAGTTCCGCGCTTCCTAAATTATTCAAAACCTCGTCGGCGTCCTTTCCGCCCGTGAGCGTTGCCACTCTTAAATCCACCCCTTCGCCACGGAAGAGTTCGATTGCACGCAAGGTTGCTTTCTCGCCCGCGCCGTCATTATCAAAACAAAGGACAAAGTTCTTGCTGTAACGTTTTAGTTCCAAAATGTGGTCTTTGGTGAGTGCCGTGCCCATACACGCAACCGTATTTTTAAATCCGCCCTTGTGCATTGCGATGACATCCATTTGCCCTTCAACCAAAATAATCCTGTTAATCCCCTCTTGCTGTTTGAGTTTTTTAAGAAGGTTTATGCCAAACACCACTCTTCCCTTTTGGAAAACTGGCGTTTCTGCCGTGTTTTTATATTTTGCAAAATCGGTTTTTTCCAGCGCACGCGCACTGAAACCTATGCATTCATTGAATGCGTTAAATATTGGAAACACCAACCTCTCGGCAAGCACATCAAACAGCCTGCCATTCTTTCTTCCGCAAATCCCCGCCGTGACAAGTTCCTCATCGGTAAAACCCTTGCCTTTAAGGTAAGTGACAACGTCCGTCCAGTCCTTGCTGTAACCGATTTTAAAGTCGATTAACTCTCGCCTTGTGAACTTGCGCTTTTTTATGTATTCTTGCGCTTTCACCGCTTCCTTTGAGTATAGATTTTCTTCGTAGTGCTTTTGCGCTAGGTCCAGCGCCTGCAAAATTCGTTCTTTAAGTTTTTGTTTTTTTGTTACTTCCTCGCTCGCCTCCACTTCTGGCAATGGCATTCCCGCCTTTTCCGCCAAAAGTTTGACGGCGTCATAGAAGTCAACATTTTCCATTTTTTCAATGAACTTTATGACATCACCGCTCTCCTTACAGCCGAAGCAGTAATAAACTCCGTCCTCCGATATCGAAAAAGAGGGCGTTTTTTCGTTGTGAAAAGGACAGCACGCCCAAAACCGCCTCCCCTTTTGTTCGAGGCGCAAATAGTTTGAAGCAATGCTGACCAAATCACACTTTCTTTTAAGTTCTTGTAACCAATCGGCTGAAAAGAATTGCAAGGTGCTCTCCTAAAAAACAACAATTTAACCTTATTATACCACATCAACAGAAATTTTCCTAAATATTTTAGAAAAAATGTCCTAAATTTGGACATTTTTGTTTTGTTTTTAGAACATATTTGGCGATTTTCGACCTTTTATTATCTCTCAACCGACTTATTCTCTTCATTAATAAGGTATTTTTTCGCAATAGGTTCCATATCCTTCGCAAGTGCCTTAAAAATTGTTTGTGCACAAACTGGATATTTTGGCAAGTTATTTTCCTCGATGTATTTCACGGTGTCGGTGGCAATCTCCTTCATTTTCTTGTTGTCGATAACGCCATCTTTGCTGGACAAATTCAAAACACCTATGTTTGAGGTGTATGACAACACCCTCTCTGGCGAAAGTTCGTCGGTGTTTTCAAGTTTTTGACGCGAAGTTGCTGACACGCTCCAAGACCACGCGAAATTGTCCCTTAATAGAACGCGCATTTCCTCTAACTTGTTTTTAAGTTCCTCGTTCTCTGTGAAAATTTTTTGCAACTTAACGATGCTTGTGAAATAACTTTTCGGTCGCATATCCGTCACCTTGAAAAAGTTGGCTGGTTGCGTGTAAGTTCTCCCATTTTTGTCGGTGGTGGTTTCGGTCAGCGCCTTTTTAACAACGTCCATTTGCGCCAAAAATCGGTTTATCTCTTCCTTTGAGCCTTTGTGAGCTCTGCCGTCGGCAAGAGCGGAAATCGCGGAGGATAACCTGTTGAAATCGTCGCCATACTTTTTGTCGGTGTTCGTCTTTATAAATCGCTCATAGAAGTTGTCGTCGAAAAGATAATCGGTTTTTAATTTTGCATCCACAATTCGCTTGTCATTTTTCGTTTCGTCGGTCATTGCGTCGTATAGATTCGACAAAATATCTCTCATAGCCATCCAGTCGCGCTCCACCGCTTGGCTACGAAGTGGATAGGAAGGGCTGAATTGAAATTTGCTGGTGAAGCCATCAACATACCTTTTCACCACGGAAAGATAACTGTCTAAAAGAAAATTTTGTCTTTTAGGCACTTTTTTATCGCCATATGCAAAGACAACTGGCATATTTTCGCCATATTTTTGCCTCTCGAAACCGTTGGCGTTAAACCATTCATAGAAAATATCCTTGACCTTTTTGTTTGGTCCGTTGAAGTTTGAATCGTCGAAATATACCAAATTCGAAAATCTTTCGCTGAGCCTATCAGTGACAATTCTGCCAAGATAGTCCACCGTCGCCTTCGTGCCTCTTTTATCGCCACACGCGCTCTCAAACTCTTCCTTTTCTTCCTCTCTCAAAAGGTAGTTTTCAATGTAATCGGCAACAAGCTCATATGGCCTTTTAACCTTATTGTCAACAATGCTGACATACTTTAAAACCTCGTCCTTGTCACTGTCGACATACGCTTTAAAAATGTAGTCAGCAATTTGTGTTGGCGAACTCATCCTGCCCGAAATTAGGCAATTATAGAGGTTTTCAAAGTTTTCCTCTTTATCTTCTAATAGCGGAAAAGTTTTCATATATTTATAGGTTTTATTCGAAAGCCACGTGTCGAAATACTCTTGAAGTTCCTCCACCGTGCATTCCCTTTTCAATGCTTTAAAATCTTCCTTACCTAAAAAACCAGCCTTAATTTTCATAAAATTCCTCCAAATCCCTTTCATTATACCATAAAGCGCTGACACTGTCAATATTTCGCGCAAAATGGGCGCAAAGAAAAACATTGTTGCAATTTTATAAGCGTAATCTTATAAGATAAGCGTAATCTTATAAGTGGTATTATCTCTAATTTTTGAAAGCCGTCCTACGACCATTCTTCGGCGTTGCCTCAGAATGACATTTAATGGTATCGCCTTGCGGTATACGCTTTATTATAACCACACTGTGACGTTTTGATGTTACGTATTATGTTTTCTTCTATCGTTTAACGCGCAGTATTACATAAACCAACGGCAGGGTAGTTATTTGTCATTCTGAGCCAACGGCGAAGAATCTCGTCGTAGCCACCGCCCGCGAATGTCTATTCTATCCTCTTAAAAACTCTTTGCGTGCTTTGTCAGCTCGTTTCCGCTTTTCATATAATAACCAAAAACACACTTCAAGCGCGCTTGGTTAGTTTGTTAAAAAAATTTTTAAAAAATTAGCACTATTTAGTTGACATTGCTAGCACTATGGTTGTATAATTGTGAATGTATTAAGAGATGAAGGGACCTAAATGCGCAGTTAGGTTTAAAATTTTCCCAAATCGAAATAATACAAATTTAAAGGAGGTATGTTATGAAAGACAAATTTGATTTGAGTTTAAGAGATGATTTTGAGGACTTTTTGTTCCCATTTTTCGACTTTGGAGGTTACAACAAAAAGGCACGTATGCTAACTGACGTGAAAGAAACCGAGGATGGCTATGAACTTCAAATGGAGTTGCCTGGCGTTGACAAGAAGGATGTTCATTTGGACCTTGAGGATGGCTACTTGACAATCTCAGCAAAAAGGGAACACCACGCAGATGAGAAAGATAAAAAGGGCAATTTCATTCGAAGGGAGCGAAGTTATGGCGAATTGACAAGAAAATTTTATGTTGGCGATGTTAAAGAAAACGAAATTGACGCTCGCCTTGAAAACGGAGTGCTTTCTATTCTTTTACCTAAGGACAAGAAAGTGCCAACCAGAAATCACATTGAAATTAAATAAAAATTGATTAATTGTTAAAAAAATCAAAAAATCTAAAAAAACTAGTAAAAAATACAAAAAAATGGTTTAAAATTAATTAAAAATCAAAAAAATAATTAATTTTGCCAAAATTTAATTAAAAAACTTAAAAATTAATTAAATATCAATGAAATTAACGAAAGTTAGTTAATTACTGACAAAAAAACTGATTAAAATTTAAAATTGTTAGATAAATTAATCAAAAATAATATAATTTTTATTAAAAATATCAATTTGTTAATAAAAATAATGAATTTTTATCAAATATTAATACAAAATAATAAAAATATTAAGAAAAATAATGAAAATATTAAGAGTTCACTTAATATTAAAACTAATTTATAGTTAATTAAATTGATAAATAGTTAGTTAAAAATTAAGCCTAAATACAAAAAAATACGGATTTCTCCGTATTTTTTATTTTGTGATGCTAACGAGAGGGGGGATGTTGAAATGCGACGGGAGTTATTCAAAGCGAAGTTCAACACACTTTTTTTCGCAAACGATAATAGATTGTAATGACGAGCAATTCGTCAAAAGGAGAAAAAAATGACTTGTTTCACACGATGTGGAGGTTTTTGTTATCCCACCACTCCTCGCCCAATCTTCATATTTGGCGACTGCGACGAGGGGAACAGCATTATAAACCCGGTTTTACCAACCTCGTTTGGCTATTTTGTGAGCACTGGCGGAACTGCTACCGCAAACTCAATCATTCCGCTCACGTTAGCATCGTCACGCGGAAGTAAAATCACGCAAAGCACCACGTTGGGCGCCATAACTTTAACGCCGGGCGAATATGAAATCACCTATTCCGTCAACAGCACAATACCTGCTGGTGGCACGGCAAGCGTGGCACTTTATGATAATGGCGCGCTCTTGCCAAACTCCACAACCACCGTTTCTGGCACCGCCGGGAATAATGTGGCACTAACGAAAACGGTTGTCTTAACCGTGCTTTCAACCTCAACATTAAGTTTGCAAAACACAACCGCAAGCGATTTCACTTACCTTAACGCCAATGTTTTGGTAAAGGAGATTTGAAAAATTTGCCGTCATAATTAATCTAAGAAAACAAGATTAACAAACAAATGGCAAGTAATAATTTAGGCGTGTGAGTTATAATATTTGACGCGCCAAATCGCTAGCATATTAGGGTGCGTTGACTACGATATTTGCGCGACAAATCGCTATATACAAATGTGATATTGTCAATCGCTGGCTAATTTATGATATAATTGCAAACTCCCAATAAAAAAGCATATTGATTTGAGGAAAACTCATTTCAATATGTTTTTATTAAATCAACATCGTTTTTTTATATTTTAATTTACTTTTCTATTCGGTGTAATTTAGTTTTTCTATTTTTTTCACATTTTTAATGGTTTTTTATGCGTTTTTTATGTGTTTTTCATTAATTTTTTATAAATTTTAAATTTTTAATTTGAAAACGCTTTGAGTTTTGGCGCTTTACCATTTTCAATTTCCCAAATATCCTCACTTAAATTGAAGGAGTTTTCAAATTCTTCAACCGAAAGAATAGTGGTGTTTTCTGGCTCAGGCGCCAAACGCTCTGTGCCTTTGGTGAGATAGATTTTTTCGCCGGTGAAAGCAAAGGAATTTTCAATCTTTCCCTCTTTAAAAGCGCCCACAATTCCGCCAAAATCGTTTAAACTGAATGAGAGGTTTGAATAGGATTTTTCAATCACTTTATTGCGCCTAAAAAATTCGCCCGCAATTCCACCAAGAAGGTTATTTTCGCCTTCCACCTGCACCATCCCTTGCGAATAAGAGTTTGAAATGTTGCCACGGTTACGCCCAACGAGCCCACCGAAAATGGCGTTGTCAGCGACAAGCGACAGGTCAACCTCAGCATAACTTTCGCTAATCTCGCCACTGCCAGCATAGCCCACAAGCCCGCCGTAGATTCCGTTCCCACTGATATCACCGTTTATATTTGCCCGCGATTTTGTGATTTTTCCGTCCTCGAAATTGCCAACAAGCCCACCGAAAACAATCTCGCCACTAATGTTTAAACTTAAGTTTGTGGTGCAAGATGTAATCTCTCCGCCATCGACCGTGCCCGCAAGTCCGCCATAAGCACCGTCGCTAGTTGCCGAAAAAGTGGCTCTGACATTGCAGTTTTCCAACTTTCCGCTGAGAGTTTTGGTTAGTCCGTAAAATTCCTCAGTTTCGACAAATTCAATATTGAGGTTTACAACTTCGCCACTTAAAGAGGAAAAGAGTGCCGATGCGGAAAAGTTGTAAATCTTATGGTCACCACCCTTAACGGTGCCGTAAAAGTTTTGCGGTTTGAAAGTTTCTCCCTCAAAATCGAGGTCGTCCATAACCAAAATGTTGGCATATTTGGCGTTGTGGACAAGTTTCGTAAACTCCTTCGCACTTGTCACCTCCAGACTTGGCGGGGCAACATACAGCCCGATTAGCATCAAAAACAAGTTGACAATCGAAACTGCAAAAATACAAAGCCTGGAAACGCGATAAAACTCTTTTGTGTTTTTTTTGAAAAGGTTGAAAATGAATGCGCCAATTCCAAGTGCAAGCGAGAAAAGCGCAACCGCAATCACCGCCTCTTGCGAGATTGACATATACATACTCTTTGGAAAAATAAGCACAAACACAAAAAGCAAACTGCACAAAACTGTTGGCAAAATAAGAAGGGTTAAGAAGAGAATGATGTCTCGTTTTTTCTTGCGAGAGGCGCGCTCCTCATCGGTGAGATACCGCTCCGCCCTATTCTTTTCCTCGCGCAATACCCGCCCATACCGCTCGCTTTTCACGGCGATATCAGCAAGGCTAATTGACGAGTCGAGGGTGAGATTAAGTGCCTCCAATCGCGCGTCCACCCTGTCGACAATTTCCATATACACTTCAAAATTCGTGGCGTCGTCGATTTTTTCGAAATAATTTTCAAAGGCAAAAATTTCGGCGCGATAATATTTTGCCGTTGCCTCGTCGTCGACCTCGTTTAATATTTTGTCGTTACGAAGGATAAATTCTTTAAGTTTTTCTTTGAGAGAAATCTTGTCTAAAACCTCCGCGCGAAACACCTTCTGCGCCGAGTTTATGTTGGCATTAGCCACAATTTGCGCGTAGTGTTCGGCGTCGCGCTCGCTGGCATAGGAAAGAACGTTTTTAAAATCGTCCATCTCCGCCAGTTTCACGCTGGTGGTCAATAATTCCGCTTCACTTCTGGCGTGCGCTTTGATTTCTAGGAGTTCAAAATAGAGCGACGCGTCCGTTTTGGCGTTGCCGATTGCCAAGGTGATATATTTTTCCGCAAGAGTGAAAAAACCACAACTTTTCAGCGTGCTTCCAATTTTTTTAAGCGCTTCCTGCGGGTGGTCAAAATAGGAAAGATAGTAGTCAAACTGCTTTTCGGCACTTTTCAAATCAAAAAACGCAACGTCGAGAATTTGACTTATAAGGCTGGTTAAAAAGGCGTCCTTTTGCGAAGAGGTGCAAAATTTTAAGACATTTTTCACCTTTTCATCATCGCGGAAAGAGAGTTTTTCTTGCGGAGATGAAAAATTTTTCATAAAAAGCGCAAACAAACTTGGCGCGTGCCCAGAATTGAGCGAAAGCACCTTTTGATAATATCCCTCATCGCCCGTTTTTTGCGCGAGTTGAAAGTAAAAATTGACAAGTTCGTCGCCGTTTGAAATTGCCTTTTCAACACACTCAACAAGCGCCTTGTTTTGCGTGTCGAGTGCTAAGTTTTCCGCATTTTTTAAGAATGTTTCGCGGTAAGAATTTTCATACGGCACCAAAAACGGCAGGTATTTGATGTAAGTGTCGGCGTCGTTCTCATTGACAACAAGTTCCTCCCAGCGATTGATGAATTTTTCGGCAAACTCTTTGCTTGAATATTTCAAAATGTCTTCCAATAGTTCCTTGTTTTTGAAGTTGTCGAGGCTGGAGAAAAACTCCTCAGGCGTCCGCAAATTTTCGGCAAGTAAGAGCGAAGCAAACGCAATCTCGCCCGTTTTTGTGGTTTGCTCTGCGATTAATTTCTCCGCCGTTTGAAAATCGCCGTTTTTTAAAGAATAGAAAATCCACTTGGTCTTATTTTGGTCGGAAAGCGTGGCGTTTTCGATTTTGTATGTGCCAAGTTCCTTCGGCTCTATGACAGTTGGATTTGTGAGCGTTGGACTCACCCTCTCAACCTCCCTCTTTTCAAGCGTCACGGTTTGGTTAAATTCCTTCTCCACCGCCTTTTTGACATAATTTTTTAAATCATATAAAAAGGAAATTTCGTTGACGGACAACAAAACCTGCAAGAAAGGGAAGGCACCCTTTATGCTTTCAATATCCACAACCTTATCGTCATACGCAACAATAAAGGAGGACGGAAAGCGCTGTTTGTTTGTTATGCGATAGACAAATCGCTGGAAAAGATTTTTGATTTTTGCGTCATCCAAATCGCTTTCGCGCTCCAAAAGAAGCACCTCGCACTTGGCGCTTTTTGTGGCTTCGAAAACTTGCGCCTCTAAATTGGCGTTATTTTTCTTCGCATCTTCACGCGTAAAAAGAGAATGCTCATTAAGCGCCTCTTTCATTTTTTTGAAGTGAGGTGAGCGAAAATTGCCATTTAAAATGACATCAAAAGTGGTATTTTTAAGATTTTTTCGAACCACATCGGCGAATTTTGCAAGCGCTTCGTAGTTTTCCTTTATTTCTCTTGGCGCGAAAGAGGTCGCCTTTTCAAAGTCCTCATCGCCAAAGAACGAGTGAATTTCATCACCAAAAAATGCGAGCGTCCTGCCATCCACAACATTCGCCTTGTTTTTAGAAAGCACCCGCCCAAAAAACGCCTCGTATGACTTTGGATAGAGCGAAATTATTTTGTCAAATTCCTTCTCCGCCTCGCCAAATTGAAGCGCCCTTAGTTTTTCGTTAGCGCCAACTAAGAGGACGTCCTCTTCGGTCGCGCCCTTTTCGTCGACATAGATAGTTCCGCAGAACAAGCATTTATAGGTGTTCTGCGCAACTTCAACATATCTCTTGCCTCCGCAATTTGAACAAACTCTTTCTCTCATTTCTTCTTTTTTGAAATCAAACTGTTGATATCCTCATTAAATTTATCGAACATTTTTAAGTCGCCTTCCGTCACGCTTGGCGGAAAAACCTTCAAAACCTCGTCGAAATCTTTGTTTGTGACCTCCACAACGCTGTTAGTGGCAATCGCTTTTAAAAGAGGCTCGTCTTTCGCGCGGTCGCATAGTTCGTCGATGTCGGCACCACTGAAAAGTTCGGTTTTTTGAACTATTTTATCGACGCTGAAATCCTTGCTGGTTGGCACGTTTTTCATACTTTTTTCAATCATAAACCGCCTTGCATCAGCGTCTGGCAAAGGAATGTAAATCTTTTGCGAAAAACGCCCCGAGCGCAAAACCGCACTGTCGATATCCCACGGTCTATTTGTGGCGCCAAGCAGAAGAAGGTTGGGATTTTTCCCGCTGAACCCGTCCATTTGTTGCAAAAATTCGTTCACTCTTTTGTCGTTATGAGTGTCAACGCCACGCTTCCCCAAAAGGCTGTCCATTTCGTCGATAAAGATTATCGCACGCTGTTGCTTATTCGCCTCCTCAAAGAGCGAATTTATGTTCTTCTCACTTTCGCCCACCCATTTTGAAACGATGTCAGAACCTTTGACAGCATAAAATTTGGCACCAACCTCGTTTGCAATCGCCTTGGCAATCATCGTTTTGCCAGTGCCAGGAGGACCATACAAAAGCACGCCTCCGCCTGTTTTTTTGTTGTAGAGTTTATATTTATCAGGGTGAAGATAAGGATTTATCATTCTAATTTTTATCGCTTTTTTAACGTCATCAAGCCCAGCGACGTCCTTAAAACCGATGTTAGGAACCTCTGCGGACTGCCATTTTTTAACGTCGTCATCGGCATTTTCTTCTTTTTTCTTCTCTTTTAAATCGCTCGACAACTCCACAATCCGCCTTGCGCGCGTCAGGCGTGCCTCGCGAAGAGCGCCCTTACTCGCCTTTGCCATTTTCATCATTGTTTCGCCCGCGAGCATAAAATTACGCTTCGCCAGCGCAAAATTTCCCTTTTCTTTCGCCTCTTTCCCCTTTTGCATATAGAGGTTAAAAGTGTCGTTTAGAAGTTCAATATCTTCCACATTTTCTCCTATGCTTCGCTGTCAATTTTCTTTTTTAATTCTTCAATTTCCTTGTCGATATCGTCATTTGACGCCTCGTCTTTTGAGGATGCCTCGGTGATGAATTTTTCAAAATCGTCAGCGGTGATATCCTTTCCGTCCTTAGCCTTGCCAGCCGAAGCAAAACTCTCTTGGCTTAGTTCCATAAAACTGTCAATCTGCTCGGTTTGAGTTTCAACAGCAGTGATTGCCTCTTCAAACTGCGCTTGAATCTTCTCAAATTCCTTGGCGTCGGCAAGTTTGCTCATCTCCTTGCTGATAACGCTCATCCCTCTCAAAAATTCGGTGGTCATCATTGTGACATCGCGCATTTGCGCGGTTATTTCAAAGTTCAAAAGCATTTCTTGTGCGCGTTTTTGTTGCTGAGTGGTCATTCGGTAGCCCGACAACGCCAGATTAAATTGCGCATCCAAATTCTTCTCTTTTGCGCGCTTTGCGGCGTCAATAAACACCTTTTTCTGCTCCTCCAGCCTTGCAATTTGCTTGTTCATCGAGTTCACCGTGCGCTTAACAAGCATCTTTTTTTGAATTTCCTTTTGCTGTTTTGTTCTAAAAAGTCCCATTTTTACTCCTCCATTTTTATTTTTTTATCCTTGACTTTTTCACTTTCACCAATCATCTCTTCGTCTTTTAGTGCGCCCTCTTTTTCGAACGAGGACAAGAGCTCTTCATCCTCTTTTTTAAGCCCGTAAATACTTTCGTTTTTGTCGTATGCGCCCTGGATTTCACTGAACAAATCGTCAGCACTTGTTAAAACATCCTCGCTTGCAATGCGCGTTTCAAGCGCCTTGTTTAAGAATTTTGCAAGTCCTCTTTGGTCGGCAAGTAGTTCTGAAAGAGGCACCTTTGTTTTGGTTTTAAAGAAGGCGTTTGCGTCATACGCATCTTTAAGTTTGTTCATAAGGCGAATGTTATAAAGAAGATACATCCCCCTTTCCACAATCGACGCTTTTTCTTCTTTGAGGTGGCTGATTTTTTTTGCATAGAAAAGCCTCAAATCCTCCGTTTTTTCCTTCTTACCTTTCTCTAAAAGCGCGTCAATTTCCTTTTGCTTTTGCATTATTTCCGCTTCCGCCGTGCGTTCTTGCCTTTCGAGTTCGCAAATGGAGTTCACCAAATCTTCTCGCACAATGTTTTTAAATTTATTCCGTTTAAATGGCCACCACATACAGCCTCCTTTTAATAATTATCGCCGTCGTTAAGTTTGTAGATTTCGCTTAAAAGGTTTTTATAAAGCGCCTTTTTTGTCTCGTCCGCAAACTCCATTGCTTTGTCGTATTCTTTTAGTTTTACGATGTCTTTATATAGCACCGCGTTGGTTTTAAGTGCTTCTTCGCGCCTAATTTTTTTCTTTGCAAGCATAAGCCCCCAAAAGGCGTCCGCGCACTCAGGGTCTAATAAAAGCACCATATCAAAATCGACCTCGGCGTTTTTGAAAAGCCCGTCCTCTAAATTTATGTAGCCCAGTTTTAACTCTCTTAGTGCGTTTTCAGGGTCCTTCGCACTAACGCTCACCGAAAGTGTTCGCGTCATACTTCTTTCGTCCTTTGCGCGATATATCCCTCAACCTCTTCAATCATACGCCAAATGGTTTCAGCATTTTCGTCCTTACTTATCTCAATTTTAAGGTCGTCAAGGCGTGATAAAATCTTCTCATCCACCACCTTCACCTTTTCGCTTTTAACTGGATTTAAAAAGCGGATGATTTCTCTCAGCGACGAGAGTTTCGTTTTTAACTTGTCGTTATTTTGCACAAGCTCAATCATCGAATCGAGGTTTGAAACCGCCTTTTCTATTCGACGCTTACTTTCCACCACAACATCGCCCTCAGTCACCTGCTTTTTCGGGCTTTTCAACTCTTTGATAAGGAAAAATATGGCAAGCCCAACAATGACAACTGCAAGCGCAATATAAACATACAACATAATTACCTCCTAAAATTTTTCTCCGCAATTCGCGCAGAATTTCGCACCATTGACATTTTCAAAATGGCATTTCAAGCAGACCTTGCCACTTAATTTTTCGCCACAATTAAAGCAAAATTTGGCGTCGGCAAGAAGGGCGGTGTGACAATTTGGACAAACCTTTTCGCTTGCGCTTATGTTTTCGTCAAAGATTACATTTAAAATGCTGAGCGAAAAAACCTTGATTCCATACTCATTATTAAAAATCGTTGAAACACTTTTGAGAGCGGAATCGGCAATCTTTTGCCTTTCAATGAAAATTTGATCACGCTTTAACGAGTTTTCTTTGACATACTTTGAAAGAGCAAGCGAAATCTCCGAAACGAGCCGTGAGGTTAACCTTTCTTGCAGTGCGTCTGCCGTTAGGTCCTCTTCTGCACCAACAAGATAGAGAAAGCATTTTCTTGGGTCGGCAACCTGCACCTCAAACTCACCGCTTAGCCCAACTTTGTATGGTGCCGGGTCGAAGAGAGTGAATTTGTTTGGCGTTCCCCACAAAAGTTTTAGTTTTGCCGTTTTTGAAACGAAGATGATTTCCAAAAGCGCGTCGCTAGATATATTGACAATGTCGGCAAGTTTGTAGCGTCCTTTTGAAAGGGTTTGAAGCATCTCGCCATTAAAAAAGACAAGTGCGCTGTGAGTTTCTGGCACAATAAGCGTGGTTTTCGGCGTGCAGTTTCCCACCACCACGCGCGAAAACAATTTTTCGTTCGTTCCGTTGAATTTGATTAGTTCCATTGAAGCCCTTTGTCTCAAAGTTATTATAACAAATATTTTAAAAAAAAGACAAGCAAAAGAGAAAATTTCTTTTTGCTTGCCTAAAATTCCGCCTTGGCGTTATTTTTTCGCTAGGTTTTCGTAAAGTTTGGTGAAATCAACTGTGTAAGCAACGCTTTCTTTCGCGCCGTTCTCGGTTATCTCAATTCGCCAAACTTTAAGGTCTTCGTGCCTTAACGTGTCGCCGTCGGTGAGTGCCAAAATGTAGTTTTTGGTGTCGTTACTTGACGTTGAACGTTTGATGAGCGTGCCGTCGATTTCGCTTTCCGCAAACGCCTTATCTTCGGTCTCTTTGTTTCTCCAGCCGATGATGGCATTGGCGTCTTTGCCCATCTTTACGTTTAAAACAACGAATTTTGAGCCTTCCACTGTTCCCCACGCGGTTGCTTGGTCCTTGGTCATTGCATTGGCGCTTCCTGTTGCCTCATACTTGTTGTCGCCAACATATCTAAGAGCAAAATCGCTGGCGTTTGTGAACTTCACATCACTGCCAGAAAACGACGCTCCGCTTGATGGTGTTATGTAGGTGTTCGTTCCGCACGCCGTGAGAGTTAAACCGCCCACCAAAAGTATGGCAACAACGGCAAAAAGTGAAATCACGCTTTTAAGACTTCTTTTCATTTTTCCTCCTTTTAACGCTTTTATTGTTTGCAATAAGAGGAAAATTATTCATTCATTCTTTCACAAAAATTTTTGTGCTGAGTTCTTATCAAACACTTCATATCTTTCTTCTTGCGCCATAAAATTATTTTACAACTCTTCTTATTGCACAACATTTTCACTTTAAGGCAAAGCATTTATTTGCCATTCAAGGTGACATTGTCACTTTTCGTAAAATGACATTGCTCCTTCTTAGGTTTGTCGACACGCGCTTGTTTTTATCATATTTTAATAATTTTTCACACTTTTTGCGCCTTTTAATAGAATGATAATGTGCTAAGCACAAAACATATGAAAAAAAATTAGGAGGTACATATGAACTTTTTTGGAGGCTCTTGTGGCGACACTATGAACAGAGATTGCGGTGGCTGTGGTAATGACAGTTGCTCGCTCCTTTTCCTCATTCTGCTTCTTCAATGCTGTGGCGGATGTGGAATGAAGGGCATCAATGTTGACTGTGGCACCATTTTGTTCCTTTTGCTTTTAAGTAACTGTGGCTGTGGTGGTTGCAAGTAATTTTTGCAAGCAAATTTGTTAAGGTTGACAAAAATTGAGCGCGCAAAAAATGTTTAAATGAAAGTCAATTTAGAAAGAACATTTTATAAAGCGCAAATAATAAAATAAGTGAGATATTAATAATATCTAAACAACACAAAAGATAAACTTAAATGTTTAGATAAAAACGTCAAAAACTCATACTATTTCACAAAAGTAAGAGTGTTGAAAAATTAAAATTAAACGAAAACACAAAAGATAAAAATTGCAAGCATAATTGCTAAATACAAAAAATAAAAATTGCAAGCATAATTGCTAAACACAAAAGATAAAAATTGCAAGCATAATTTCAAAACACGAAAGATAAAAATTGCAAAATACAAAAGATAGATTAAAAACAATTTATAAGGTGATAAAAAATCCATTATAAATATATAAAAAAGGAGTCTATAAAACTCCTTTTTCTCTTTCTTCCAATCTCAAACTAAGCACTCGTTCAAATTAAAACTTGGTTGTTTTGATGTTCTTACCTTTAAATTTTTAGGCAATTTGTTTTTATAAAATTATCTATAAATCTCGCTAAATTTCACCGCGAAGCATTTTTCCACGCTCTCTAAGGCGCATATTGTGGTCCAAAATGATTTTTCTTATGCGAATCGATTTTGGTGTCACCTCCAAATACTCGTCATCGCCCAAAAATTCGATGCAATCTTCAAGGCTCATAATGCGAGGAGGCGTCAAGCGAAGTGCGTCGTCACTGCCCGAAGCGCGCATATTTGAAAGGTGCTTGCGCTTGCAAACGTTCACAACAATATCGCCACCCTTTGGGTTGGAGCCAACCACCATTCCAGCATACACCGGAGTGCCAGGACCGATGAAAAGTTCCCCTCTCTCCTGCGCGTTGAAAAGTCCGTAAACAATCGCCTCGCCCTCTTCGTGCGCCACAAGTGAGCCAAAATCTCGGCGGTTAATCTCGCCCTTATACGGCTCGTAGTCATAGAAAATTGAGTTGATTATGCCTTCTCCTCGCGTGTCGGTTAAAAACTCACTCTTAAAGCCGAAAAGCCCGCGTGACGGAATCAAAAACTCCATTCTCATACGTGACCCGTGAGGCGTCATACCTTGAAGTTCCGCCTTACGAACGCCCATTTTATTCATAACCGTGCCAACCGCATCCTCTGGCACATCTAAGTATAGCCTGTCAATCGGTTCGCACTTCACGCCGTCAATTTCCTTGATTAAAACCTTTGGCTGAGATACCTGAAATTCATAGCCATCTCGGCGCATATTCTCAATAAGTATGGAAAGATGCATCTCGCCACGCCCGCAAACTTTGAACTTTTCTGCCGTTTCGCCATCCTCCACTTTCAGCGACAAGTCTTTCACCGCCTCTTTATAGAGCCTATCTCTTAAATGGCGCGAGGTGACAAACTTGCCCTCTTTGCCCGCAAAAGGACTGTCGTTCACCATAAAGGTCATCTCAACCGACGGCTCAGCAATCTTCACAAACTCGATTGGACGGACGTCCGCCTCGTCACATATCGTGTCGCCAATGGTGACATCGGCAAGCCCCGCCACGCAAACAATTTCGCCATAGGACGCCTTCTCAACATTCACCCTTTTTAAGCCCTCATACACAAACAAGCTGACAATCTTACCTTTTAAGCGCTTTGCTTCGTCGTGGTAGTTGCAAACAACAACATTCTGCCCCACCTTTATCTCGCCATTTTCCACTTTGCCAACTGCAAGTTTCCCCACATAGTCGTTTTGTTCGCAAGAGGAAACAAGCATTCTAAGCGAGCCGTTTTCGTCGCCCGTTGGCGCTGGAATGTAGTCAATAATCGTTTCAAAAAGTGGTTTGAGGTCGGTGCCTAAGGTGTTTTTGTCGGTGGAGGCAATTCCTTGGCGCGCCGAAGCAAACACGAACGGCGAATTGAGTTGCTCTTCGTTTGCATCTAGTTCCAAAAAGAGTTCCAAAACCTCATCAATGACCTCTCCAACGCGCGCGTCAGGTCTGTCGATTTTGTTTATGACCACAATAACTTTAAGCCCCAGTGCGAGCGCCTTTTCAAGCACAAAGCGCGTTTGTGGCATAGGTCCCTCATAGGCGTCCACAACCAAAAGCACGCCATCAACCATTTTAAGGACGCGCTCCACTTCTCCGCCAAAATCGGCGTGTCCTGGCGTGTCCACAACGTTAATTTTCACGCCGTCATAAAAGCAAGAGGTGTTTTTCGACAAAATTGTGATTCCTCTTTCTCTTTCAAGCGCATTGCTGTCCATAACGCGGTCAGCAACCACCTGATTTTCTCTAAAAACATTGCCTTGCTTCAACATTTCGTTCACAAGCGAAGTTTTGCCGTGGTCGACGTGCGCAATTATCGCCACATTTCTTATCTTTTTGTTTTCCATACTTTGCCTCACATTTTTTAACCAACCGATTATATCATAAAATTAAATATTTTTCAAGGAAATATCAAAAAAATTGGCAAAACTTTTCAAGTGGTATTAAAAATAATCCTTGCCAAAATCTTTGCTCCCTAAATATCTCTTGTTTTATTTCATCTTGCGTTTTTGCTTCTCTTATGTTTTCTTCGCGTTTCATTTTTAATAAATATGTTAAAAATAGCGCGGTTTAATTGCTTAAGAGATACAAAAATGCTTAAAACCTATGCCGATTTATCACTTTATCTTAAATTGATTTTGTCTGTTTATCTTGTTTTTTCCTCTTTGTTTTCCTTGGAAAGATAGGGATTTTCAATGGTGAAAACCTTATAGAGTTTATAGTCAGTGAGCGCGCCCACAAGTTTTAAGGGTAAAAAGGAGTAGTGGTCAGTTTTTTGTGATTGCCCAAACTTGCCCGACCAGCCACCGTTTTTCTCTTGCAAAAGAAAATGCACATCAATGTCGTAATTTGAAAAATACATCGCCACATTCCACTCGTTTTCCTTCAAATTTTCCGCCGTTTTCTTCACTTTAAGCCCTGTTTTTGAAATCTCCTTTTTCACAGCGTCAAACATTTCCTCCCTAGATAAGTCCAAATTCGCAAGCACGGGCAGTGCGAAAAAGTTTTTAAGGTCGTTTTCATTAAAGTCTTTGAGTTGCTCGTTGGTTAAATTAAAACAAGCGTGCTCGAAGCAATTTGTGACGTTCGCTGTGTTTGAAACAAAGGAATACTGCTCCTTGCCACGGTTTGGCAAATAGCCCTGCCTAAATATTTTTTTGAGTTTCAAAATTGTTTCCATAGATATATTTTACCAAAAGATATCCAGCGGGTCAACTAAAATTTATAACCGCATTAAAAAGAAAGATTTTTTATTAATCAATGATATTGTTTGAAAATATTATAATTTTTTTAATTCTCCAGCAAATCCTTGTGTAACCTCCCTCTCACATAAACGGCAAAAAACGAAAAAATAATAGAAGTAGTAAAAAACTTGTTGAGAAGATTAAAAAAGTCAAAAATTTAATGTTAAACAAAAAACTTCTCCTTATAGACAAGGCGATTGTCCTCCACCGCGAAAAAGGCGCTCCTGTTTGGCGAAACAATATTGCCCTCACTAGACGTGTTTACAGCAAGAATGAGGTCGTAATGATTTGAAAGTGAAGAGAGAATTTCTTCTGGCAAATCGGCGTTTGCGCGAAGAGTTAAAACATTATCAAACTCAATTTCCAGCCCCACAAACACATCGTCCACAAGCACATATTTCAGCCGAAAATCGCCGATATGAAAGTTGGTGTTATACGGCAAGATTTCCGTGCCTTCAATGTTTGTGATATCGCTGTGCGAAAGATTGTTTATCTTCAAAAAATCTTGTGACTCGCTTGTGAAAACATTATTCACCTGCACGTTGGCAAGCACATTGAAAGCGTCCACAACAAGAAGCGCGCTGTGAATGGTGGAAAACTTCCACGTGGCGTCCACAATTAACGTTTCGTTCTTTTCATTTGTTAAAAGCACGAAGGAATTTTCGTCGGTGTAGGTGTAATATATGCCCACCTCGCACATCGGCACCAGCGCAAAGACGGTGGCGTTTATCGTTATAAGAAGCGCGAGTGCGGAAAATGTGAGAATTTTGGTTTTTAACTTTGCCATAAAGAAATAACTTATCACAAACAAAATTAGATATAAAAGTGCCGAAATGATGATGTTCATTGGCGTAAGTTGAATGAAAAGTGGCGTGTTTGCGAAAAATTTTGCGATAAGATTAACAAGAGTGAAAATATATCCGCACAAGGTGAGCGAAAAGCCTAAAAATGGAAAGATAACCGTGAGCATTGTTGCCACGCACAAATATGGATAAGCAATCCCAAAGAGCGGAACGGCGATGATGTTGGTGAAGAAGGATAGAAGGTTAAGTTTGGAATACATAATCGCCATAAACGGCAAAATTGCAATGGTGGCGCTTATTGAAACAGCGAAGGAACTTGCGATAACTTTTGGGAACACGTGGCTTAATAAGTTTGTGAGGATTGGGCAGAAAATAACGATGCCGATAACGCAGAAGTAACTCATCAAAAAGCCAACATCAAAGGCAAGAAGCGGACTTGTTAAAAGCATAAGAATGCCAGCAAAACCCAGCGTGTTTAAACTGTCGTAGGCGCGCCCTGAAAGAGAGCACGCCAAGAAAATTATGCCCATTATCCCCGCCCTCACAATCGACGGCGCAAACGAGCAAAGATAGGAATAAATCACAAGCACAACAAAACAGGTCACGAAGTTGGCGTGGCGGTTCACCTTGAATAATTTTAAAAGAAAGCCGATAAGTTGAATGAGAAAGGTGACATTAAGCCCCGAAACGGCAAGAAGGTGAAGTATGCCAGCGTTTTGGTAAGCAGAGTAGGTTTCGTCCTCGATATCGTTCGTGTAGCCGAACAGCACGGCGTAAGCGGTGGCGCCATCATCCGCGGTCATATTTTCATATAAAACCTCCTTCACGCGGAGGCGAAATCTCTCCACAAGTTTTATGTCATTGCCAACAACCGACAAGTTTGCGATTTCAACGCTTGACGTGTAGCCAACATTATTTCGATAGTATGAGAGGTTAAAGCGATTGAGGCTGAAAAGCGGAATTTTCTTCACCTCGCCCTTAAACATCACCACGTCGCCCACATCCAAATTTTGCTTGGTGCCGGTGATTGTCAGTTCGATATTTTTGGCGTTTTCGCCGTTTATGGTGACATCTTTCAGTAAGTAGGAGGTTTCCTCTTCTTCATAGGAGACGTCGTCGCTAAGCCTGCCGGTAACCAAAACTTCACCTGAAAACTCTGGCGGGCTAAAGGTGTTAATTCCAGCAAAATACAAACATCCGCCAAGAAGCATTGTGGATAAAATTAAAAAGAGAAAGAAAAACTTTTTGTAAGCAAGAAGTGTTGCAATAATGCCCACGAGTAGCGCCACAAAAAGGCAAACATATTCCACGGTAAGCACAAAAATATACCGCGTCACTGCGATGGAGAAAAGTAGCGCGAGAAAGCAGTAGAAAAACGGTCGAGGATTGACAATTTTCGACATTTTCATTGCATTTTTAAAATATCATAAAATTAAAAGCGAACGCAAGAAAATTTCCCATTTTTGAGAATATTTTTGTGATATTTTTCCTATTATCGCTTGCAACCTAAGATTATACCGTTAGGACTTTCGGTTATTTGTCATTCTGAGGCAACGCCGAAGAATGACAAACAAACTAATAGTCCTATGTTCACTGCGGAAGTTCGTCTAGGTAGGTTGCCATATTGTCCGCAATGTGGAAGAGGAAGGCGATTGGATAGCGATAATAAACATCGGTGAGGCGCACACTGCCCTCTCTTACCCGCGCGTCAAATCCACCCATATGCCAGTTAATTGCCATCGCCTCTTCTCGCGTCAAGCGCATAAAGCCGGAAATCATATACACCGACTTTTCGCCGTGACCGTATGGCAAACTGTCCTCAATTCGATAGTAAGGCTCTTGCACCCACTGCCCGTCACGCTTGACATTTTTGAGGTCCTTCACATAAAAATTCACTTTGCAAATGTCGTGCAGAAGGGCAATTATCGCCACGCTCTCTTTTGAGATTTTTTCCTCATAATCGCCATATTCGCCCTCCAAAAGTTTCACAAAGCGCTTGTAAACATTTATGCTGTGCTGACATAGTCCACCCTCAAATGCGGAGTGGTTTTTGGTGCTTGCTGGCGCGCGAAAGAAATCAGAGCGCTCTAAAAATTCCAGCAACTCCTCGGCGCCGTCACGCTCGATATTGTCAAAATATATCTCCTTAAATTCCTCTTTAATTTCCTCTAAATCTCGTTCTTCCATTTTTCCTCCTTGATAATTTCTTTCGCACTATTTTTATCCACAAATTCACATAATTTTTGATTTTTTAATAAAAAATTTGTTTTTTGCGTTTTTTTTCTAATTTTTTGTGTTTTTCGCTATATTCTACATTTTTTATAATTGGATTTTTTATATGATTTTTAGTGTTTTTTACTATTTTTTCATTCTTATGTAATTGAATTTTTTATATGATTTTTTGCTATTTTTCCACGTTCTTGTTGTATTTTTTAATTATTCTTTTGTTTTATATTTTTTTGTTTCTTTTTTTTGTTGTATAATAATAAACCTAGCAAAAAATTATTCCAAAAACAAGATAATAAAGCGCGTTTTCAATTTGCATCTGTCCGTTTTTAATGTAAAAATCCACATCGGCGAGAAGTTCATATATGTTTTTGAGTTGTATTTTTGAGAAGTTTCTCGCTAGCGCCCGCGCTTTTGTCACCGCGAATTCTTTCACTGATAAAAGTTTGGAAAGTTCAGCATCGCTCTCCTTTGAAATTGCAATGAAGAACATCCGTCGAAAATGGTTTAAGATAAGCGTGAATGTTTTGGTGTCTTTCTCCATTAAACTTAAAAGTTCCACCGCGCGATTGACATCTCTTTTGGAAAGCGCCTCGGTGAGTTCAAAAACCGAAAACTCCGTTTCTTTAATCGCTAAATTTTCCACGTCCTTTTTGGTTATTGCCACCCCGCCCGCGTTTTTTAGTTTTTCAAGTTCGTTTTCGATGAGTGAGTAGTAATCGCAACAATACTCCATTAAAAGTTTGAGCGCATCGTTGTCTATCACTTTGCCCGCCTCTTCCACTTCACTTTTTATGAGTCCATAAAGGGTGGTTTCATCCAGCCGTTTCGCACTCACCTTTTCGCCGATAACGAAGTTGAAAATGTTGTGAAAATCGAAAATCACAAGCACCGATGACGGCTCGGGCGATTTTAAATAGGCGGTCAATTTCTTCTTAAAATCCTCGCTCACCTTTGTTAGGTTTTTGAGAAGAATAAGTTTTTTTTCACTGCCGATAGGCAAGGTTTCAAGCGCGTCAATAACCGCGTCCGCCTTAAAATTATCGTCGTCAAACTTTAAAAAATTAAACTCCTCTAATTCCAACTTGCACGCAGTTTTAATGAGCGAAAGCGCGCGGTCATACAAAAGAATATCCTCGCCAGAAACCACATAACACTGCGCTATTTTTTTTGCAAGTCGCCCCTCTAAAGTTTTCAAACTCCCTCCAACAATCGTCTAACAAGATTATATCATAATTCCTCCAAAAAGAAAAGAGAAATAAAAAAGAAAAATAATTGATAAACAAAATAAAAGGCGAAATTATAAAGCGAACATAAATTATGCCAGATATTCTTTATATAATGAGTCTTTATGTAAACAATTTTTGTAATGTAAACAATTTTTATACAAATACGAATAAATATATACGAATAAATATATGTAGGCAAATATACACGAAATATATACGAAATATATACAAACAAATATATGCAAATAAATTTTTATACAAAAAAAAGAGGATGCTTCGACCCTACAGATTATTCCATCCTCTTTCTTGCCAACACTGCGTTTTTGTTCATTCGCAAAGTTTGATTTTTAATCTTATTGCTTTTCGCCTCTATCAGCCTGATTGGAAAGTTCTCTTAATTCTTCATCTTCGAAAATGCCTTCTCTGCTACATGGCGCATATGTTTGTTCAAATTCCTCTTTTTGAACGCCATAGATTTCAATTTCGGATATAGGTTTTTTATCTAGGTTTTGAAGGTCGGTCACGTTTAAATATCCTCCCGCCTTTAAAGTGAATGGGATTGGCGCCCCATTTTTTCCCCAAGGAACCATAAATTCAATATCTTCTGGGACTAGCAAAAAATCTTGCGGGTCAGCAATAGGTGCGTGCTTCCCATCAGCGCCAACCGAAGTTTCGTATCTTTTTCTAAATTTTTCATCCTTAATAATATAAGCCTCACCATTAGGATTTATAACTATCCAGTCTTCCGCATTTTGAATTATTGCGTCTTTGACCTCGATATGCCCGTCACTCATTATTGTGGATAGAGGTTGACCAACTCTTTCCGCACCTGCTTGTTTTGCGCTAACGCGAGCAAACTTCTTAAATGTTCCTTGTATAGCCCCATCAAAATCTTTGTAAGGATTGGAGTCTACATTGACCCTCATTACTTTATCGCCGGCATACATATAACATGTGGCGATATATGTCAAAAGTTCCTCTTTTGTCTCTAATTTTTTCATATTCCCTCCTAACGCTGTTAGCATAACATAAGCGGGAGGGGGTGTCAATAGTTTTTCAAAAATTTTTTTTGATTTTTTTGAAATTCAAATTTTTTTCTCTTATAAGGCTTAATATAACCGTCTTTAACCGTCGTTGCAACTGCATTGACTTTATCCTAACACCTTGGTTCAAAAATTAGTCGTCGCTTTTTTTAGTTTAAAAATTAGTCGTCGCTTTTTTTGTCGAGTTGTTCGCGCGCGAGGGCGGAGGAAATTTTGCTGTCTAAGAGTGCGTTTGCGCGCACAATTTTGTTATGCCCATACTTTTGCCTAATCTTACTCATAATATCGTCAAACTTATCAGTTTTCTCGTCGAAGAGTGAAATTTGCGCGCGCTCGTCGAATCCACTGACGCTTATCCCCAAAAGGCGCACTCTTTTCAAAAAGGTGAAATTTTCGGTGAAGAGTTTGAAGGCGGTTTTGGAAAACAGTTCACTACTTCGGCACGGCGGAATTTGGCACTGTTTTTGATAGAATTTTAGGTCGGCGTCTCGAATGGTTATTGAAAGTGTGTGCGCAACTTTGATGTTTTTCTTAATCATCCTCTCTGCCACGCTTTCGGCAATCGTTGTGAACGCCAAGGAGATGTCCTTTAAGTCGGTCAGGTCCTTATAGAACGTGGCACTGTTGCCTATGCTTTTGGGAGATTCTTCCTCCGCGCTAACCTCCTCGTCGTCAAGCCCGTTTGCCTTTTTATATAAATCGTCGCCCACCTTTCCAAATTCGCTAGTTAAAAAATTTCTGTCCATATGCGCAAGGTCGCCAATCGTCAAAACGCCAAATCGCATTAGTTTTTCTTTGAGTTTTCTGCCCACACCGAAGAGGTCGCCAACAGGCAATGGCCAAACAATGCTCTTAAAATTTTCTTCTGTGATAACGGTGGTGGCGTCGGGTTTTTTGTAGTCACTGCCGATTTTCGCAAAGGTCTTGTTATAGCTTACGCCCACCGAGATTGTCAGCCCCACCTCTTTCTTCACGCGCTCTCTTATTTCGTTGGCAATCTCAACGGGCGAGCCAAAGATTTTGCTGTGCGTTACGTCCAAAAAGCATTCGTCAATCGAAAAAACCTCCACCTTGTCGGTGTAACTTTCATATATCTTTCGCACCATACGCGAACACTTGTTGTATAGAGAAAAGTGAGGTGAGCATATCACAAGGTCCTTGCAAAGTTTTTTTGCCTCGTGCGTGGTCACCCCACATTTAACGCCAAATTTTTTCGCTTCATAGTTCGCCGCAACAACAACGCCGTGCCTATCCTCTTCCTTTCCGCCAACAGCGACGGGTTTCCCGCGCAAAGAGGGATTTTGAAGCACCTCACAACTGGCGTAAAAATTGTTTAAATCGCAGTGCAGTATTGCTCTCACTTTTTCTTTCTTTTACTCTTTTTTTCGTTTTCTTGCGCGTCACTTTTTTCAGCATTTTGGACTTTTGTTTGCGCATTCTTATCTTTATTATCTTCAGTCGCTTTTTCTTGCGCGACTTCCGCCACGTTTTGCGCATTTAAGTTCTTTTCTTTCTTATTTTTCTTTTCCTTTTTATCTTTCTTTTTGTCCTTATGCGACAGGCCTTTTTTGATTAAGTTGAAAACATCCTTTTCCTTTTTATCAACGCGCACTTTTTCAACGCGCTCTGGCAATTTTTTGCCGATGACAGGAACGCTGACTTTGTCCTTTCGCTCTCTCACTTCAAGTTGATTATATGGCACGGAAATCTTGTGGCGCTTGAATTCGTTATACACCCACTCGGTGACATAGTAGTAAACATCCCAATAATCCTCATTATCGCACCAGCAGTTGGCAACGAAATCCAAACTTGACGCATTCATTGTTTTAAGGCGACAAAAAGGTGCTGGGTCAAGGTAAACCCTGCCGTCGCTTTGCATAACCTCCGCCACAATCTTTTTCACAAGTTCCACATCGCTCTCATACGCCACCGAAAAAGTGAAGTCCACCCGCCTCTTGGCGTTGGCGCCGAGGTTTGTGACGCTGGAATTGACAATCGTCGAGTTCGGCAAGGTTATCTTTTTGTTGTCGTTGGTCATAAGGGTGGTGAAGAGAAAGTTGATGTCGGTGATGTTGCCCTCCACGCCGTCCACCATTATGTAATCACCCTTTTTGAACATATGGTTCGACACGATGACAATGCCGTTTGCAAGGTTCGCCATATTCGATTCGAGCGCCATACCAACAGCAAGAATAAGCGCGCTGATTGCCGTGAGTATGCCCGAAATTTGAATGCCGATTTGCGACAACAAAAGTAAAATCAAAACCAACCACAAGCAAAACTTTATCGCCGTGCAAATAAATTGCTGTGCAATGCGCTCCATTTTTGTTTTTGAAAGCACTTTTCTTAAAACTGTCATAATGATTTTGATGACAATCACACCCAAAAGCAAAATGACAAAGAAGAAAACAATATTCCACACATTAGTTTCAAAATATGTGACAATATCATTCCATAATTTCGCCCAATCCATATTCCCTCCTATGTATAGTGAAAGTTTACTCCTTTTATTAAAATAAGTCAATAATTTAAGAAGAAATTTATCTTTAACTTTTATGGTTGTTTAAACAAATATAATTCAATGACGTTTTTTTTGATTGTTGCCTTTACCATTTATTAAATAGAAGAATTTTATCTTTTATTATAACTTAATGAGAAGTCTCAAAAAAAGCGCTACAAAAGGAATAGGTCCTAAGTGGAAATATTTTATGGCAAAACTTTATAATAAGAGCAAAAATTAGCAAAATTCCACTTGAAAATTCTTTCCTTTTGCGCTATAATTAAAGAAACAAAGGAGGTTTTTTATGTGGTTCTTTAAGAAAAAGAAAAAAGAAGAGATGAAAGAGGATATGAAAGAGGAAAAGGTGGAAGAAAAAGAAAGCGCAGTGGTTGAAGATAAAAGCGCAGTGGAAACGAAAAAGAGTGAGAAAAACAAGGCGCAAAATAATTTGAAAAACACGCCTAAAAAGAACGACAAGTCGCAAAAGAGCGACGCTAAAAACACGCCTAAAAATGAAAAGGAAGATAAGACGAAAGAGGAAGAGGAGACCAAACTAGGCGCCTATCGCGTCTTATACAGCAAGGAAGAAAAACTTTGGCTTATTAAGCGTGATGGCGCAAAACGCACCATTGCCTCCTATAAAACCAAAGAGCAGGCGCTTTTGAGAGTTAGTGACCTTTGTAAAAACCAAAACGCCAAGGTGATTGTGCATAAAAAGGACGGAAAGTTCCAAAAGAAAACAAAAAATTTAAAGGTTTAACCTTGCCACAACAAAACTCTAAATAAAATTTAGACAGTAAACGGCGTTAAAGTTAATGAGGTTTAACCTTGCCACAACAAAATGAGATAACTCTAAACAAACAAGTTCTAAATAAACACAAATCTTATATATTTGATAAAAAAGCCCTTCTAAATTCGACAAATTTCGTGAACTTAGAAGGGTTTTTAATATCTTAAAAGTTTTTATTGTTTATAATCTAAGCGCTTATTGAGTAATTAAAGCAATATTTCAATAGCGCCGAACGAAGTTAAGCGAGGTCTTTAAGGTTTTTGAAGATGATATCCATAACGTGCTTATCGCCAAAACTATTTTTCTTTTCGTTGTTACTCTTTATGATATTATTTATCGCAATCGCAAACGAAAGCATAATTCCGCCCGCCAGTGAAAAACCTATGAGATAGATGATGAGAAAGACAAAATATGGCGTATTTGCGTAAATAGTGTCAAGGAGCGCGAGTGTGCAAGGGAGGTATGGGCTTATGAAGAACATATTGAAAGTTGCGTCGTTGCCCGTTGCGTGGAAGATGAGATTCATCATGAGCGCGATTAAAACAAGTCCTCCGAAAACCGCCATTGCTTTAAGTAAACTCTTCCACTTTAACTCCACCGCGCACGAGAGGAGAAAGACGCCCATAATAAGCATCCCCGCGTGGCAAACCATTGTTTGAATGTTGATTAAAATATATCCATTGAACACATCGCCCGGATAGCACATCACAACAAGCCCGCCAAAGAGTGCAAAGGTGCCGAGGTAGGAAAGAAGATAATTTTGAAACTCGCACTTTTTAAGGCATCCCGCAATCAGCGCAACATACATTGGCGTGGAGCAAAATTGAAATGGGAAAATATACCACTGATAGCGCCACGTGTCGGTGTTAACATCGTAGGAATAGGTGAGTTGTTTGAATATTTCCAAAATTATACTGAGAATGGCATAGGTTAAAACAACACCGCGGATAAGACCAGCGTTACTTTTTCCCTCTTTCTTGTTTTTGAGCGCCAAAGTGACCAAAAATGCGGTTAAAAGGAAAACAATCCCCCACCACATAAGGTGATACCAGCCATAGAGCGACGGCGTTGGCATTTCTCCCTTAAAAAAGGCAACAAATTTTTCAAACGCGTTCATAATTAAACCTCACTTTTTAATATTTTCATAATCTTCGAAAAGGAATCTTCTTTCTTCTTTTTTCGGCATAGGTTTGGAACAAGCACGATAACTTCGCCACCCGCAAGCCCGATTAAAATCATCACAAGGGTATAAACAACCTGCCCTCGGCTTTGGCGCAACGCTTCCATAAAGGAAATGTTGCTTCTTAGAATGTTGCAGAAGTTGACATTTAAAATGTGTGCCATTGAGATTGCCACAACAGCATAAACTGAAATGCCAACAAAGACGTAAAGAAAGTCTTTTTTCGACGGGTGGTAAAGCCGTGACATAACCATAATTAGGTAAAACAAGATGATGATGTGGTGGTAGATGAAGGTGTGAAAAACGGAAAAACTTCCAAAAATGTTGTCGCACGACGAGCCTATCACCGTGCTTGGGTTGAAGTAAAATAATAGGAGGAAAAAACTTCCGCACGTAAAGGTCATCGTCCGCCCAAACTGCCCAACCTTTCCTCCAAAGAAACCGGCGAGCGGGAAAAAATACAAAAACAAACTGCAAAAATGAAGCGGAATCGACCAAAGGTTATATCCTCCCCTTGCCGAAAGAGTTTGTTTGGCAATTTCCAGCCCCCACACAACAATCGCCAAAATCATAAGAGGAATGCGACGTATTTTTTCGCTTTTCTTGGCGGTAAGAACGGAAATAACCACCGCAAGCACCAAGCATACGGCAAGCGCTATCGGTAAAACCACGCCCTCACTTTTCGTCCACTCAACCATAGAAAAAGTTTACCACAAATTCGACAAAAAACACAAATAAAATCAAAAAATATTTGATTTATTTGTTAATTAATTTCCAAACGCCACTGAAAGTAAGCGCGCCTGCCAATTTTGCTTGACTTAATTTGAAAATTATGATATAAATAAGCGTTAATTAATAGCGGAGGAAAAATGGAAGAAAATCTTAGTAGCGAAATTGAAATTCGTAGGCAAAAAATTGACGACCTTAAAAAAATGGGCGAAATTCCTTTCAAAGAGAAGTTCGAAAGAAGTTGCACAATCGCCGAAGCACGAGAGAAACTTGGTGAGCGCGTGAAGATTGCTGGGCGTATTGTTTTTCGTCGCATAATGGGCAAATTCGGCTTTTGCCAAATAAGAGATATTTACGATAAAATTCAAATCTCGGTGGGCAGAAATGAATTTAGCGAAGAGGAATATAATTTTTATAAAAAGATGATTGATATCGGCGATTTTATTGGCGTTGAAGGCGAAGTTTATGCCACCCAAACCGGCGAAATCACTGTTAAGGCAGAGAAAATCACCCTCCTTTCAAAGACCCTTCGTCCGCTTCCAGAAAAATTCCACGGCGTTGTGGACACGGAAATTAAATACCGCCAGCGCTACCTTGACCTTATCACAAATGAGGACGCGCGAAAAATCTTTTTAACAAGAAGTAAGGTGGTTTCCTTTATTCGAAGATATTTGGAGGACAACGGCTTTATCGAAGTGGAAACGCCAATCTTGCAAACCAGCGTTTCTGGTGCCAGCGCAAAACCTTTCTTCACACACCACAATGCGCTGGATATTGAATGTAACCTTCGAATTGCCACGGAGTGCTATCTTAAAGAGTGCATAGGTGCGGGAATTGACCGCGTTTTTGAACTTGGCAAAGATTTTCGTAATGAGGGTATGGACCCGTCACACCTGCAAGAGTTTACGCAAGTTGAGTGGTATGCTTCCTACTGGAATTTCGAGGACAACATAAAATTCTTCCAAACTATGCTTGTCCGCCTGATGAAGGAGTGTTTTGGCACCACAAAAATAACCTATCAAGGGCAAGAAATCGAATTTGACGGGCAGTGGCCAAGAATTAATTACGTGGAAAGAATGCGCGAACTTTTGGGCTGTGATTTTTTGGACATCGACGATGTGGATGCGCTGAAAAAGATAATTGTCGAACGAAAACTTTTCACCTATGGTGAACTTGACGAGTGTAAGTCGGTGCGCACGCTCATTGACTATGTTTACAAGCGAAAAATCCGCGCCGAAATCGTCAACCCAACCATACTTTATAACTATCCTGCCTCACTCATCCCACTCGCCCGCCGAAACGATAAGGATGAGCGCATAATCGATGTTTTCCAAGTGGTTGCGGGTGGCGCGGAACTTGTTAAGGCTTACAGCGAACTTGTGGACCCAATCATTCAGCGCAAAAATTTGGAAGCGCAACTTAAAGAAAAAGAGGCTGGCGACGAGGAAACAATGGATGTTGACGAGGACTTTTTGCTGGCAATGGAGCACGGAATGCCTCCAATTTCTGGGCTGGGCTTTGGAATTGACAGGTTTTTGCAATTCGCGTTTGATAGACCAAACATACGCGACGTCGTCCTCTTCCCACTTATGAAATGATTTCGCTTTGCTCTTAAAAATAATTTCGCTTTGCTCTTAAAAATAATTTCGCTTTGCTCTTAAAAATAATTTCGCTTTGGCGCCTATGGAAAAATTTCGCTTTGAAGAAAAGCGATTTTTTTATATTCGCGCGCACTTGGCTTAAACAACCATTTCAAGTGGTTATTATTTAGAATTTTGTAAGCCGTTCTACGACGAGATTCTTCGGCGTTGTCTCAGAATGACATTTAATGAAATCGATAAAAAACAAAATTATTTTCCTCTTTTTTCTTTACATTGAGATAAATATTATGTTATAATAAAGTATATTTAATATATATAAAGGAAATAGTGAAAATATGGAAAATTCTAACCAAACCGAAACGAATAATCTTAACGCTGAATTTGTGGATGAAAGAGAAGCGCTTTCAAAAAGCGAAAAATATGACGCAGGCGAAATTCAGGTGCTTGAAGGGTTGGACCCTGTGCGAAAGCGTCCTGGTATGTATATCGGCTCCACCGACGAGCACGGGCTTCACCACCTTGTGACAGAGGTTGTGGATAACTCTATCGACGAGGCGCTTGCAGGCTACTGCACCGAAATTAATGTTATCATCAACGCCGACGGCTCCTGCACGGTTGTTGACAACGGGCGCGGTATTCCAACTGGAATAATTGAAAAAGAGGGAAAAAGCGCGGTTGAAGTTGTTTTAACCAAACTCCACGCGGGCGGAAAGTTCGGCGGGCAAGGCTATAAAATTTCTGGCGGACTTCACGGCGTGGGCGTTTCTTGCGTAAACGCGCTTTCCACAAAACTTGTGGCGGATGTCTATCAAAACGGCAAACATCACTATATTGAATTTTCGCGCGGAAAAGCACTTATGCCTCTTAAGGTTATCGGCTCCACCGACAAGCGTGGCACAACCATAACCTTTTACCCTGACCCTGAAATTTTTGAAACCGTTGAGTTTAACTATGACACCCTTAAAAACCGCTTCCGCGAAATCGCGTTCTTAAATAAAGGGCTTGTTATCACCCTTGAGGATAGGCGCGAAGGCAGGGAAAAAACGGATAGGTTTGAGTTTAAGGGCGGAATTATTGAGTTTGTTGACTATCTTAATATTAATAAAACCACCCTCCTCCCAGCGCCAGTTTACTTCAACAAGTTTAACCACAACGAAAAGGGCGAAGTTATAAACGAAATTGAAGTCTGCTTTCAATATAACGACAGTTACAGCGAAATTATAAACTCTTACGCCAACAACATCAACACCGAAGAGGGCGGAACTCACCTTGACGGCTTTAAGAACGCGCTCACAAAGGTTATCAATGACTACGCCGTTAAGAACCGCATCATCAAAGAAAATGAAAAACTTTCCGGCGAAGATTGCCGTGAGGGCATAACCGCGGTGATTTCCGTTAAACTGCGCGAGCCTCAATTTGAGGGGCAAACAAAAACAAAACTCGGCAACAGCGAAATGCGCACCATTGTTTATAAGGCAATGCAAGAGAACTTTGGCGATTACCTTGAAGAACATCCTGCTGAGGCGCGCGAACTTATTATGAAAAGCATCACCGCTCAGCGTGCGCGCGATGCTGCCCGTAATGCAAGAGAATTGACCCGCCGAAAGAGCGTTTTGGAAAACACCACCCTCCCTGGCAAACTTGCCGATTGCACAGAAAGAGACAGTTCGCTTTGCGAAATTTACCTCGTCGAAGGTGACTCCGCTGGCGGAAGCGCGAAGCAAGGCAGAGACCGACGTTTCCAAGCCATTCTTCCTCTTAGAGGTAAGATTTTGAACGTTGAAAAGGCAAGATTAAATCGAATTTTGGAAAACGCGGAAATACGCGCTATGATAACCGCATTTGGCGCAGGGACGGGAAATGACTACGACGAAACAAAACTCCGTTACAATAAGATTATCTGTATGTCCGATGCGGACGTGGACGGCTCGCATATTAGAATTCTTCTTCTCACCTTCTTCTTCCGCTTTATGCGCCCACTTATTGAAAATGGGCACGTATACGCCGCACAGCCACCGCTATATAAGGTCGCGCGCGGAAAGGACGAGTTCTATTTCTACAGCGACGACGAACTCAATGCTTGGTTCGACGAAAACGGCAGAAAAGGCACCACTCTTCAAAGATATAAAGGTCTTGGTGAGATGAACCCTGAACAACTTTGGGAAACCACAATGAACCCTGAACATCGTGTGCTTCTTCAAATCACTATGGAGGACGCAATCGAGGCGGATAAACTTTTCAATCAACTTATGGGCGAGGACCCTGAACTTAGGCGTCAGTTTATTGAAGAAAACGCCACGCTTGTCACCGACCTTGATGTTTAAGGAGGACGTTTGACGATATGACTAGACCCATCTCCTTTGAAGAATACCTTGAAAAAACAAAAACTAAAATTAAGCCCGACAAGGGAAAGTGCAAGAAGGCGGAACCTTACGCACTGTCGTTTGCAAGCAAGCCTCAAACCTTCTATAACAACATCACAAACGAAGATATGCAACGGCTGAGGGTGATGGAAAGATATCTTTTGAGGTATCCTCAAATTGAACAAAGCGACTTTTTAAATGAATTAAAAAACAAAAAGTTGAAAAAATATTACGACCTTTTGGCGCGATATCCGCATAAAAATTTCATTATCACCGACCTCTCTGGTGGCGCCGAACGCTTCGCAAAAGTGATTGATGAAAACTACACCTTGCCAAAAGAACCTAAAAGATTGAGAGCGAAGGGGATGGATAGGTGGAAGGTTAAGTAAGGTAAAAATAGGCAACTTGAAGAAGTAAAACGTTTACTGAAAAATCAAAACTATATGGTTAAATTCTTAAAAAATGTAAAGAAAAAGATACGGAGGAAAAATGAGTTTCGAAGAATATTTAAAATATAGCAAAAGAACTATGGTGGAAAACAACGGAAGGTGTGAAATCCGAAAGGTATACGCCCTCTACTTCCCCGATAAAAAGAAATTTTTTTCGCACTTGACGCTGGGAGATATACAAAACCTCCACACTATGGAAAAATACCTCATCGCAAACACGCTTGTTAGGCAACGCGAATTTTTGCAAGATATGAAAGAGAATTTTAAAGAGTATTACGAATTACTTTTAAGATACCCTAATAAAAAGCATATTTTGGAGAATTTGCGCAATGGCGCAGAAAAGTTCGCCGTTGAAATTGAAGTGAGTGAATCTGGCGCACCATCTCCAAGGCGCGCGAGTTGCCAAAGAAGCGAAAGGTCGCTTTAAAAAGTGATTATCAATGAACGCAGAAGTTTAATTCTATGATATATTAATCAAAAAATAAAGATGTAACTAAAAAAATGTTTTAATTGGAAAGATATTTTAATTGAAAAGATATCTTGTTTAAAAAAGATATTTTAATTTTAAAAAAGATAATTTAATTGAAAAGATATCTTGTTTAAAAAAGATATTTTAATTGAAAAGATATCTTGTTTAAAAAAGATAATTTAATTGAAAAGATATTTTAATTGAAAAACTAAAACTATATTTAAAAATGAGGATAAGATGAATAGGAAAGACGAAGACAAGAAAAGTTTAAAAGAATTAATGGAAAACGAAAAAGTCGAAAAGGTGGAAGTGATTGGAGAACTTAAAAAATCCTTCATTTCCTACGCTATGGCGGTGAATGTTTCGCGTGCCATACCTGATGTTAGAGACGGTTTAAAGCCTGTGCATAGAAGAATACTTTTCAGTATGGGAGAACTCAACAACTTTTATGACAAGCCACACAAGAAAAGTGCGCGTATTGTCGGCGAGGTTATGGGTAAATATCACCCTCACGGCGACAGTTCCATCTATGACGCCCTCGTTCGCCTTGCGCAAGACTTTTCCATTCGTTACCCGCTTGTGGACGGGCACGGAAACTTCGGTTCAGTCGATGGCGACCCTCCAGCCGCCCAACGTTACACCGAGGCAAGGCTGAGCAAAATCGCCTCGCTTATGCTTGAGGATATCGACAAGGAAACGGTGGATTTTTACCCTAACTTCGACGACACCCTTATGCAACCAACCGTTTTGCCGTGTAAATTCCCAAACCTACTTGTCAACGGCGCGGACGGCATTGCCGTTGGTATGGCAACCAACATTCCTCCTCACAACCTAAGAGAGGTCATTAGTGGCGTGCAAGCGCTTATTGACAACCCAGATATCGACATTGACGAACTTATCAAAATCATCCCTGCCCCTGACTACCCAACTGGTGGCATAATTATGGGCAGAACCGCTGTGAAACACGCATACAAGACCGGTCGTGGCGGAATTTTAGTGCGTGGACGTGCTGAAATTGAAGAAACAAACTCAGGCAGGCAACGCATTGTTATCACGGAATTACCTTACCAGGTGAACAAAGCGCGCTTTATCACGCAAATTGCCGATTTCGTTAAAAACAAGAAGCTCGACGGCATAAGCGACATCAAGGAAGAAAGTGACCGCGACGGACTTAGAGTTGTTGTGGACGTTAAAAAGGATGCCAACGCGCAGGTTGTTCTAAATTCACTTTATAAGCACACAATGCTCCAACAATCAAGCGGAATTATTATGCTCGCTCTTGTCAACGGCACGCCAAAAGTTTTAAACCTCAAAGAGATGCTCTATTATTACCTCGAACACCAAAAGGAGGTTTTGATTAGAAAGACGCGTTTCGACCTTAAAAAGGCAAAGGAGCGCGAACATATCGTTAAAGGACTTGTGATTGCACTTGCTTCGATTGACGAGGTTATTAAGGTTATTAAATCTTCCAAAGACCGCAACGAAGCGCTTGTCAACCTCACCACTAACTTTGAACTCGACGAAATTCAGGCAAATGCCATTTTGGATATGCGCCTAAGCAAACTCACAAGTTTGGAAGTTGAAAAACTTAAGGAAGAACTTGCAGAACTTGAAAGACTTATCGCCGACCTTCAAAATATCCTCGACACGCCGTCGCGCGTTCTTCATATCATCCGCGACAACCTGGAACAAATCAAAAACACCTTTGGTGATGAACGCCGAACGGAAATCAGTATGGAGATGGGCGGAATCGACATTGAGGACCTGATTGCCGAAGAGGACGTCATTGTTTCAATGACGCATATGGGCTACATTAAGCGTATGGCAATGGACGAATACAAGGCTCAGCACCGCGGAGGCGTGGGTGTGACCGCCCACAAAACGAAGGATGAGGATTTTGTGGAAAAGATTTTTGTCACCTCCACCCACGACAACCTCTTCTTCTTCACAAATTTAGGACGGGTTTACTCGCTTAAAGCCTACGAAATTCCAGAGGCACAGCGCCAGGCTAAAGGTAGGGCAATGATTAACCTTTTGGAACTTTCCTTAGGCGAAAAAGTGACAACCATAATACCTGTTAAAAAAGACTCAAAAGGCAACCTCATTATGGCAACCAAAAACGGACTTATTAAGAAAACCGCGCTTAAAGAATATGAAAACATTCGAAAGGGCGGAAAAATCGCCATAAAACTTTTGGAGGGCGACGAACTTATTGGTGTGGATATAACCTCGGGTAGAGATGATATCCTTCTTGCCACCCACGAGGGAAAATGTATCCGCTTTAACGAAACCGATGTGCGCACCGTTGGAAGAGATAGTATCGGCGTGAAGAGTATGCGCCTTGCTGACGACGACAGCGTGATTGATATGGCAATCGTGCGCGACGATAAAAAGGTTCTCACCATCACCGAAAACGGCTACGGGAAGCAAACCTACGCCGACGAATTCCGCTTGCAACAACGTGGCGGTATGGGTATCAAAGCGGGTGCGTTTAATGAGAAAACCGGCAAACTTGTGGCGCTTAAAGAGGTGGACGATAACGACGACATCGTGGTGATTGCTGATAATGGCGTTATCATCCGCACGCACGTTGCAGATATTAGCACCATCTCGCGCGTAAGCCAAGGTGTGAAGGTTATGAAACTTAGAAATGGCTCGCATATCGTCAGCGTGGCAGTCACAGCAAGAGAGGAAGAGGACGCTTTGGACGAAGAGAGCGCACAGACCGACGAAATTGAAAACAACGCGGATTCCTCTTCAGTCAAAGAAAATATCGCTTTAAATGAAAATGACGAAAACGAAGAAAACAATGAAAATTCTTTAAATGAAGAGAATGGCAACCTCGCCCTAGACGAGAATGACGAAAACTTTAAATAAACGAAAATGTTTTTTGGCAAAAGATGCAACATTAGCACGAGGTGGCTTAATCCGCAAGGACTGTTGGTTCGTTTGTCATTCTGAACAAAGAGCGGTAGTGAAGCCAGCGAAGAATCTCGTCGTAGGTGACGCTGTCACTTTTTGTTGTTTCGCGTGTTAGACTGTATTATTTACACAAAATATAATCACCTACCACTGCCCGCGTATGTCTAAACTATCCTCTTTTCATATTTACAAACGCATTAATCACTCCTCATAAAAAGCTTAGCACTTATTTTTCGCTAGGCTTTTTTTACATAATAAAAATAAATAAAATATCAAAACATAATAAAAAAAGTGAAGAATTAGCAAAAATACTAAAAAATCCATAAAAAATCCATAAAAAATGCAAAAAATTGCGTTGATAATTAATTTTTTTAAAAAATTTGCTCAAATCGCTATAATTTTTCCTAACAAGTATGCTATAATATTTTACGAAAATTTTGGAGAGGGTATGGACGATAAAACATTTGAAAAAGAAAAGAAATATTTGGGCAATGTTGAAAAGACAATCAGCAACATTATCTTTAAAAATAGTGGGCAAATTGAAGAGAATAAAAAACGCATAAAAGAGTTTAAAGAGTATTTTGCCGACACCTTTAATGAAATTTATTCGCCTGAAGATTCAAACGATGAGATTGCCAACATCAACATTCAAATTGAAAGTTTGGAGCAAAATAACCTCACCCTTGAGAAGCACCTAAGGCGCCTAGAAAAACAAAAGAAATCGCCTTATTTTGGAAGATTTGATTTTAAAGCAAATGGCGAGAAAAATGCGAAAAGTTATTATATCGGCATAGGGCATCTTCAAAACGAAAACTTCGACAATTTGGTCTATGACTGGCGCGCCGACATCTCCTCTCTTTACTATGCCGATGTGGTGGGCAAAACCTCTTATGCTTGCAACGACGGCGAAATTGAAGGCAACTTGTCACTTAAACGCCAATTTAAAATCGAGCAAGGCGTGCTTCGTTATTATATCGACAGCAACCTTGTGATTGACGACAATATTTTAATGGAGGAACTCTCCAAAAACTCCTCCGCGAAGATGCACGACATCGTTTCAACCATCCAAAAAGAGCAAAACTCGCTGATAAGAAGCAACGAAATGAAGAATGTTATCGTGCAAGGCGTGGCGGGAAGTGGAAAAACCTCGGTTGCTATGCACCGCGTCAGTTACCTACTATATAAATACCGAAAAACGCTGAAAAATGAGGATGTTCTTATCCTCTCGCCGAGCCAACTTTTTGCCGATTATATCGATGAGGTGTTGCCGTCGCTTGGTGACGATAAGCCATTCACAACCACATTCGCAACGATGGCGCGCAAACTTTACGGAAAAGACTTCATTTCGCGTGAGAAGATGCTTGACAAACTCATCACCCAAGGCAAACAAAAGGACTTTGAAAACATCGCAATTAAGCACAGTTTTGAGTTTTTGGAAGCGTTTAAGAATTTTTTGAACTACGATATTTGCAACCTCTTTATGCCTAAAACGCTCACCTTCGGCACGCTTACCATTGAAGAGGGCGAGATAAGAGATATTTACTATAACAAACTGAAAAATTTGCCTATTCACAAGCGAATTGAAGCGATTGCCGAGCATATTGTTGACCTTTTCAACGTGCCTCGAAGGAAAAACCCTGACTTCTTTGAGCGCGCCAAAAAGATTTTGTATAACAAGATGATAACCACCGACTGCGTTCGAATTTACAACATCTTTTTGAGGCAAATGGAGCTTGACGAGATTAGCGAAGTCACTGCCTACGATATTGCGCAAATTCTTTTAATCAAAGAAAACCTCTTCGGCTTCGACCGCAATTACGACGCAAAATATGTGGTGGTGGACGAGATGCAAGACTATTCGCCGTGCCATTTCTACCTCTTTGAAAAGATTTGGCACTGCCCGAAGATGTATTTAGGCGATGTCAACCAAAGCATAGACAAAAACTTGACGAAAGAATACCTCACGCTTCTTGCAAAAGAGAACAAGGCAAAAATCTACCACTTGAATAAGAGTTATCGAAGCACCATTCAAATTTCCAAATTCTCGCAAAAAATTTTGGGCAAAAAGGTGGCAAACAATGTCAATCGCTCGGGCGAAAGTGTTAAGTTTTATAACACCACCGACACTGCACAAAAAATTGAAGAAATTGTGAAGAAGCATAGCGACAAAACCGTTTGCGTCGTTTGCAAAGATATGCGCGAAATTCGAGCGCTTCGAAAAAATAATAAATTTTTAAAGACCTTTGAAGTGCTTGACGATGAAAAATCAATGACTGACAGCAAAACCCTTTTAAGCACAATAATCAACTCGAAAGGCGTGGAGTTTGATGTTGTTATCGTTCCTTTTGCCAACGACAAAAACTATAAAACCGAACTTGACCGCAACCTCCTTTATGTTGCCTCCACGCGCGCACTACACAACCTATATTTCATCGCCGACAAAAAACCAAGTCGCTTTTTGGTAAAACAAAAAATTTGACATTGTAAAATGTAACAAAACCTTCTAACATATGGTAGGCGTTCGTCTATATAAAGCAAACTTGCTTGGCTATAAATCCTAATTCGACTGACAAGGCGAGTGCTAAAATGATTTCGTCATTAATTCGACGTTGCAAAGAGTTAATTTTTATGCAAACTTTTCACCAATTTAATAGGTAAAAATTTGTGGCGACAAAATTTTATGCAAGATTTTTAATCTTTATGCACAAATCGCCTGCAAATTTTTGGAACAAAAAGTGGCAAAAAGCGCGAAAACTGTCATAAAAGTATATTTTTAATGTGGAAATGTGGATAACTTTTGTGGATTACTCCCACTTATCCGCATTTTTTATACATTGCATAAAGATAAGCGGTTGTGTATAAAAATAAAATGTGGATAAATTTTTGCAAATTTTACAATATTAAAAGTTATTTATGTGCGATACTAATTGACTTTTTCCCCCTTTCGCGCTATACTTATAAAGTCAAATTTGCCCGCTTGGGCAGTTTAAGGAGTGGAATTTGAATAACAAACTTGTTTCGCCAAAAAAAATACAGGGATTTTGGGAACTTATGCCAAAAGATGAGGTTTTGTTTGAGGATATGCTTGGTCGCCTTAAAAAGGTTTTTGAAACAAACTGCTTCCTCCCGCTTGACACGCCTGTCGCCGAATTTGCTGAGGTGTTGCTTGCAAAAAGCGGTGGCGATGTTGACAAGGAAATCTATCGCTTCACAAAAGGGCACGCTGATATTTGCCTAAGATACGACCTCACAGTGCCTCTTGCGCGCTTTGTGGCTGGAAACTTTAACGAACTTGACTTTCCATTCAAACGCTATCAAATTGGAAAGGTTTATCGTGGCGAGCGTCCGCAAAAGGGGCGATTTAGAGAGTTCTATCAGTGCGATGCGGACGTAATTGGCGAGGAGCTTCCTCTCTCTTACGACGCCGAGTGCATCTACCTATATAAGCCTGCCTCTAAAGCGCTTAACCTTGAAGTTGTGGTGGAAATTTCGAATCGAAACATTCTTGCGGGGCTTTTCGAGAGTTTTGGAAAAGATATTGAACCGCTGATGGTGATAATCGACAAACTCGACAAATTGGATAGAGACGAGATTGTCAACTTGCTGACCGAAAAAGGTTTAAACAGCGAGCAAATTGAAAAAACTTTGAAAATCGCTGGCACCTCTGGCGACATTGAAAAGGTTTTGAGCCTTAAAACCGAATGCGAAAACGCCACATATTTAAAGGGAATTGACGACCTAGCCTGCCTCGACGAACTTTTGAAAGCGCTGGGCGTTGAAAATCGCATCTTCAATCTTTCGATTGTGCGCGGACATAATTATTACACCGGCACCGTGTTTGAATGCTATCTTCTTGGAAAACGCAACCTTGGCGCGATTGGTGGTGGCGGACGATACGACAACCTTTGCAAAAACTTTTTAGATAAAAAATTGCAAGGCGTTGGGATGAGCATTGGAATAACTCGCCTTTTTGACATTTTAAAAAGCGAAAATTTGCTTAAAAACGAAGGGCAATCTTTTGTGACAATCGGCATTATAACCTTTGAGGAAACGCTTAACTATGGGCTTAAAATTATGGCGTCGCTACGCGAAAAGGGAATACGAGCAGAAGTTTTGAACGAAACAAAATCTTTTAAGGCAAAGATGAAAGAAGCCAACAAAAGGCAAATTGAGTTTGTGCTGATATTAGGCGAGGATGAGATGAGAGAACAACTCTTCACCCTTAAAAATATGACAACAGGCGAACAAGAAAAACTGAATTTAGAGGGTATTGTTGAAAAATTAAGTTAGAAGAGTCTATTTCTAAGCATAGCATCAGATTTTTAGCACAACCAAATTCTTAAAAAAGAAAGTAATATATATCCTAACACAGGTTTATAAAATATTACGATAGAAGAAAAAAATCATATACTTATCATCAAATTTTAAAAGAAAGTAATATATACCCAAACATAACGTCAATTCTTTAAAAAGAAATATACTCAAACATAACTAAATTTTTAAAATATAACAAAATAGAAAGCAAATTAAGAGGAGAAAAAATGGAAAAGAAAAAAATTTTGGTAACTTCGGCGCTTCTTTATATCAACGGGCTTCCGCACCTTGGCCACGTTGCTGGCTGTTGGCTTCCTGGCGATATTTTTGCGCGCTTTAACCGCACTTTTGGCAACGAAACGGTCTATGTCAGCGGAACTGACGACTACGGCACAACAAGTTATATGAGCGCGAAAGAACGCGGGATGAAACCAGAAGATTACATCAAAATGATGAACGCAAAGATGAAAGCGATTGCCGAAAAACTCAACATAAGTTTTGATATTTTCAGCGGAACGAACACCGACACGCACACCGAAATCACCTGCGAGATTTTCAACGAACTATATAAAAATGGCTACATCTCGGAAAAGGAAAGCAAGATGTGCTTTTGCGAAAAGGACAAGATTGCGCTCGCTGACCGCTTTGTTTATGGCACTTGCCCACAGTGTGGATATGAAAAAGCGTATGGCGACCAGTGCGACAACTGTGGTGCAACCTATGACATAGAAGAATTAAAAAACCCAAAATGCGCCTTTTGCGGTGAGGACGCCGTTTTCAAAAACACCAAGCACCTCTATATCCGCCTAGACAAACTTCAAGGCGAACTCAAAAAGTGGCTGGATTCAAAGAAGGAAATTTTCCGTCCTTACGTTCACAATATGGCGATGAAGTGGATTAATGAGGGCTTAAATCCTCGCTGTATCACCCGCGACATTCAGTGGGGAATTAAGGTGCCACTAAGTGGCTTTGAGGACAAGGTGTTCTATGTTTGGTTCGACGCGCCGATTGGCTATATCTCCATCACAAAAGAACTCGGTGGCGAACAAATGGTGAAAGATTTTTGGCAGAAAAAAGACGCTGAAATCTATAACTTTATCGGCAAGGACAACATCGATTTTCACGCCGTTTTCTTCCCTTGCGTGGAACTTGGCAGTAAGAAATACAACCTCGCGCACAACGTTGTTGGTTTTAACTTCCTTAATTTTGAAGGGCAAAAATTTTCAAAGTCGAAGAAAGTGGGAATTTTTTGCGAAAGTTTGTTAAATAGCGACGTCGATATCGATGCACTTCGGGCTTATATGCTCTCTATCTTCCCAGAAAATAAGGACAGCGATTTTTCGTATGAGGGTTTCAAACTTAACACCAACGCCGAACTTGTGGGCAAATACGGCAACTTCTTTAACCGAACGCTCAATATGATTAACAAAAATTTTGCGGGCGAACTTGGGGTTGGTTATGACGATATTAAGGACAATTTGAGCGATTTCGACAAGGAAATGGTGGACGCTATAACCACCCTGCCAAGCACAATTGCAAAACTATTCGCCGACACCGAATTTAGGGCAAGTTACAAGGAGATTATGCGCTTTGCGTCGATTGGCAACACCTACCTTGAAAAAACGGCGCCGTGGTCACTTATTAAAAATGGCGACATTGAAGGCGCGAAAAAAGTGCTTTACCTTTGCCTTAATATGGCAAAATCTTTGGCGATTGTGGCAAGCCCGATTATGCCAACAAAGACGGCGGAAATTTGGGAACAACTTGGGTTTATTGGCAAACCTGACGCAAATGGGCTTTGGAGTGAAGCAAGCAAAATTAACATTGCAAAAAGCCATAAAACAGGCTTGCCAAAACCACTCTTTATGCGCCTAGACGACGAAACAATCGAGAGATATAAAAAAGAATTGGAAGGGAAATAAGGTTAAAAAAATAAAAACTTTATCTTAACAAAGATAAAGTTTTTATTTTTTAGGCTACGTCAAGTTCTAGTTGAATATGACCTATAAAACTTAAAATGTCTAATTCTGTTTTAACCTTCCTAATAGCGTATTTTTTTTCATTTTCAACAACCTCGACATTGAGGTCAAAATCACCTATAAGGTTGGAGCCTGTAAGAGTTTCACCTTTTATGCCAAGCGTGTAGCCAGTAAGATTTTCACTATTATCCACATTTCGTTTAAAGTTTGTTAGCGTTTCTTCTAATGAGATTTTTGGATTTATCATTCCCATAGCAAAATCTATCATGTCAACAGTGCTATCAGTCAGTCCTAAAGAAAGCGCAATGATAGGTATGATATTTTGTCCTATTTCATTTATACCATATTCAGCACTCTTAATAGTGCCGTCTGTGTTTTGAACTATGCTTAATCTATATTCGCCAGTTTCATTTTTCGCAAATGTCAAAGTTGACACTCGATTTGAAAATTTCCCTACAGTTGTATATTGATGACCTTCCGCTTTTGTTACTACATAGGTGCCAAAACCACCTAACAAAAACCATTTTGCATCTGGGCGAAGTTCAACAACAACTTTCATATTCTTATTTTCATCTAACGAAATCGCAACATCAACACCAACATTGATTTCAATAACTAAATTTACCAAAGCATTTCCGCTAAATCTTATCTCGCCGTTTTCTAACTTGTTCATAGTGTTCACCGCGATATCCATAAACTCCGGCAAACTGCTTAGGTTGTGGTGGCTATCGAAAGAGTTATTGTCAAAATAATTGAAACTCTCTTCGTCATATGCAAGAATTTCTACATTTGCCGATAGGTCGTCACCAAGCGAGAAGGAAATGTTTGTGAGATTGCCTGAATTATCAAACAATATTACAATCTTTCCAATATTTTCGCTGGCTGTTGTGCTATTCCTTGCGTCAGCGTTTGCGGCGCCCAAGTCAAAATCTACAATTAAACTGTAATTTGAATCAGTTGCTTCAAACGATATCTTTTTAAGCATTTTCAAAACGCCTGACACGTCTTTAAGAATGCCGTCAACCTTGCCGATGTCCTCGCCGATATCATTTTCGCCTATGCCAAGAAGTTGATGCAAGAAGGAGAAGTCGGTGGTCGAGTTTTTCAAATTCCACGCGTTATCCTCGTCAATATCCACATTCGCAATGCCCAAAATCATTGAGATGAGGTCGCTCATATTTCCGTCTTCAATTCGCCCTCTAAACTTCGTGTCGCCTTCAATAAATTCGTTGTGCGCATAGGTGAAGAACAGACCGCTGAGTGCATTTCCGCTATTGTCGTATGCGTCGCGGTCGCTGTTATAGTAGATTGAAAAGGCGTGTTTGCTTTCGGCACCACTTTCGAGGGTTAAATCGCCTTGCACTTTAAGCCCCCTGCCACCAAACAGTGGCGAATTCACGTCGTCAGTTAGGCTCATAACCACGTCGCCCGAAAGCGCATTGCCACCAATATTCGCCGTTAAGCCCACTTGGAAGTTATTTGATTTTGTCACATAGTTGTAAACCTTTTCAACAAGCGGAAGTAAGGTTTGATAGTTTGTGAAATCGCCAACTTCGTAAACACCGCCGTTTCCACAAAGGCTGACAACATTCCCATTTTCGTCGAAAACAATATCCTCTTTAAACAACACGCTTTGCCCGATTCTAAGTCCGGTGAGGTAGACCGCAAAATTTTTATCGCTTGTGATTGCGTCCTCTTTAAATTCTCCGTTTCGTTCGCCACTTGTGCTGAAAGGCTTAGATAAACTAGCCACATTTGTAGCATTAGCGTCACCGTCAGTTAGGTTCATAATATTGGCGCCAACAACTAACTTATCTAGGAGAACCTTGCCGTTAGATAGTGCGCCAAAAGCGTCGATAACAATATCCTCAAAACGCTCGGTTTCGGTGTAAGCAATGTCACCAGCGTATATTCTCACTCCGCCGTCTATCCAGTTCGCGCTTATGGTGCTGAGCGCTGGCAAAGTCACGTTAAACGCCGTGGTTAAGCCGTCAAGCCCGCCCACATCAAGCCCTAGGTCGGTGATAAAATTCATAATGGTGTCAACTGAACCTTCATTTAAGTCAGCCGAAATTCTCAGCCCTTGCAAATCGACATACACGGTTTCGTCAATGAGATAGATGTAAGTTTCAAGGCTCATTGCGCTCGTTTTCACCCTGACATACGGCACGAGATTGTTGCCGTCTTTTAAAAGCATCGCAAGAATGTCGCCCTCAAAAGTGCTGGCGCTGTAACGAACGTATAGGTCAGCAGAAAGCGCATAAGTATCCTTGGCAATCTTTGCGTCCTCAACAATGTCAAAAATCTTCGAAATGTCCGTCTCGTCGCCTGTTGGGGTGAAAAGCGTGAAGTCTGGCGCGTTTGTGAGAATATTTGAAAGGCTTATTTTCACCTCGTCGCCGTCAATCATTTTTGAAAAATCAACCGCAAACGCGCCCGTCTCTTCGTTAAACTTAACAATAACGCTGTTGCCGTTTAAAGAAATGGCGTAGGAGAGAATGTCCGTTTTGGTTTCCGTGAGTTCGAGGTTTTTCAAAATATCCAGCAAATCTATATTTTCAAAATCAATTTTAAGTTCGCTTTCAATTTTTTCGATAAGCCCAGTCGTATCCACGCTGACGCCGAACTCGGCAAGCAAACTCTCAAGGTTCATTTGGGTGATGTCAACTTTGAAACTCCTTTCGCCGATGGTCATATATATGGTTTTCGTGTTGACGATATCTTCACCATAAAGGAAGAATTTAAGGCTTAATTTGTCATTATTTCCTTTAATATTTAACTCTAAATCTAAATTAAAACTCATTGACGGGATATCAAACTTACCTGTGCCAGAAAGAGCAATCTGCCCCATTTTTGCATCTATGTTGAACGTGATATTCTCGGCTTGCACAGCAGTTTTTGTCACTTTTAAAAGGTTGTTTAAGTCGACAAAATCTTCAACTGACACCAAGCCGTTCTTCGTCATAAGTGAAAGCGGTTCTTCGCCAAAAACTGTGTCGTTAAGACCCTCAGCACTCTTGCCGATTTTAATGTTGTTTAAAGTTAACTGCACATTATTTTGCCAGTCACTTGTTGCCATATTAAAGGTAAGATTGAGAGAATTTGGCAAAATGTTATCGCCCTCAGTTACCGTTTCGAAACTTGCCGAAACGCCAGAAATCTCAACGTCGCCAACCCTTATTACGTCGCTAATGTCAACGTTAAACTCGTTTTCCAAAATCTCCACTGAAATCGCACTAAGCGCTGGAAGGGTGACGGAAATTGCCTCGAAATTCTCTTTGTCAAGTTCGACATCGAACCTATTTAAAATTTCGGTTATCGCGTCATAATCAAAGTTGTTAATATCAAGGAAAAGATTGAGGTTCTCAACGCTTAAATATAGGCGATTATTGATATAGTAAACATACGCCTCCGTGCCAAACGCCGTCACCTTTGCTCTTAATATTGGAAGATTGTCAACAATCTTCGCGCTCACCTCGCCCTCAAATTCGGTTTCGTCAACCGTCACGTTAATACGCGAGGAAAGCGCATAGACGTTTTCGGCAATCTTCGCGTTCTCCAAAATTTTCATAAGCGAAGAGATATCAATTTCGTCGCCCGTTGGAGTTGACACGTCTGATTCCGGCAAATCTAATTTAATTGAGCCAATCTCAAGTTTGGTGGTGTAGCCGGCAATTTTCGGCATATCAACTGACGCCGAAAGCGTTTTAAAGTCGGTGGATGCGTCAAGTGTGACTCTTAAATTGCCAAGATAGATAACAAAGCGGTAGCCGTTTTCAAGGGTGTTTTCTTTGATGCTAACCTTGTCTGTTATCTCGCTTAAAAGGTCGTCAAGCGACGAAGCGTTGAGGTTCAGCCCAAGCACTCTGCCGATGTCCTCTAAAATTTTGGAAATATCCTCCGCACTAACAAGGTCGCCAAAAACCGCGGAAAAGTCAAAATTTTCAATAAGGTCACTGAAATTTGCGTCCGCCAAATCAAGTTTCACCTTTAAATCGTTGACGGAAAAATGAAGAAAATCATCCTCTTTGCTGTTTTTAAGTGCGGAGATTTCAAACACTTCTTCGCCAACTGTGAGAAGAACTGAAACATCAAAATCAAAGGTTTTCATATCCACAATCGCGTCAATTGTGGCGCCTAAACTTAAGTCCTCCCCGCTGACTGAAAGAGAGGCGTTCGCGGAAACGTTTGAAGAGTTCATAAAGGCGTTCAAAAGCATTTCGGTTGGCGTTGCCTGTTGCGGTGCCGAACCTTGCGCTTGCTCGTTCGAACTCGAATCACTCACACCAAAGAAGGTGATATACGTGAAAAAAGCACAAAGAACAATTATCATATATAATGATATTGCTCTAAACAATTTTGATAGGAAATTCCGTTCTTTTCGCTCTAAATTTCGCATAGCCCACCACCTTTAAAGTAAAGCCAAAGACTCGTCAATCGTCTTTTGGTCGTAGTAAAAAACATCGGTAAAATTATCGGTGACAGTTGCGTTAAGCCCCATTTGTTTCACGGTGTAAACTTCCTTATATTTAAGCGAAACAAGGTTGAAGTTTTCATCCATAACGCCCTCAATCTCCACGCTTTGCCATTTTGGAAGTGCGCTTGAAACCTTGTTGTAATATTTTTGCATTTCCGCTTCATTTGCGACATCGCTTGGTGGCAACACAATTTCCTTGTTGCTGAAGTGCGCAATCTCATAACTATAATAGGTTGCAGCGTTGGTTGCGTATTCGCCCGTCATCTTTATCTTAAAAACATACTGTCCGCTGGAATTTAATGTGACATTTTGGTCAAAATTCCCCTCTGCTGTTGTTTTGGAGGAGATGATGTAGGTCAGCGGTGTTGCAGGGCTTGTGTTGAAGATAAGTTTATATTCATCCACCGTTATGTTGCGCGCCGTGTCCTCGCCAATGACCAATTTGAAATCCTCGCTCGTGTCGCCGTCAATATCATTGCTATCGCGCGTTTCGTTGAGGTAAACCATATTTGGATTGTTGTATTCATATTTTTGCTTAACCGCCATCGACGGCGCCATTGAAGACTCCGCCTTGCTCATTTTGAGATAGTAAACGCCGTCACTCGTGGAAATTTTAATTGATTTCATCTGCTGAGGGACTTTGATAAAGCCAACGCCCGCCGACACATCACCACTTAGCACCTTTACATATGACACACCGCCGTTTTTAAGTTTATATTCGCCGATTTGATAAAGTTCCACGGCCGAAAAGGAGTTTTTTTTGCCGTTTATCGCTTCGTTATAGAGCGTTTCAACCGTTTTGTCGTCATCTCTAAACATTGCCTCAGTTAAACCGAAGCCACTCGTTCCCTTTGGAAGAGTGTTGAGATAAATGCTACCAATCGCCACACCTGTGACGATGGCAACCAGCGCAAGAATGGTATAAAAAATCAAACTTTTTGTTTTTGTCAAATTAAACTCCTAATAACGCAACTTTAGCGCAAAATTTGCTTTTTTAATATTTTGCCTTACCCTAGCACTAAAAAATGCCTTGATGCGTTTCATATGTTAAAGCGCCAAAAAGCGCGAAAAGACTAAAAAACTTAATCTATGAGTAGTATAACATAGATTATGAAATTTGTCAAATAAAATATTTAAATTTTTTTAATTAATTCGCCTATTTTCGAATTTTGTTTATGGAAAATACTTTTATTTATTTCATTATTTTTCAAATTTTTTCTAAAATGACACAGGTTTCTATGCTTGCTGTGCGCGGAAACATATCAAATAATTTCACATTTTCTATTTTGTAATTTTTTGAAAGCACCTTCAAATCTCGCGTCAATGTGGCAAAATTGCAGGAAATATAGATAACTTTTTTGATGTTTGAACCTAAAATTTCACACAAAACCTTTTCGTCACAGCCCTCGCGCGCTGGGTCTAAAACCACAACATCGGCATCTAAATAATCACCTAAAACATCCTCGACTCGTGCGTTTATATTTTTCATATTCGGCGCTTTTATCTTCTCAGCAATCTCACAAGAAGAGCGCTGAATCTCAATTCCCACCACGCTTTTCGCATTTTTCGCCAACAGTTTCGTTAAAACGCCTTGCCCAGAATAGGCATTCACAACCTTCTCGCCATTCACGTTCGTTATGACGTGTTCGTAAAGTTTTTCGGCAACATTTTTATTCACCTGTAAAAAAGATTTGGCGTCGATTGGAAACTTTTCGCCAAGCAAAGTGTAACACATATCTTTTTGGTTGAAGGCTTTAAATATTTTCGTTTTGTCGCTCTCTAAAACCTCGCCTATGGCAAGAAAAACGGGGAAGTCTAGGACGTCGTCCAGCACGAACTCTTCCTTTTTATCGAACAAAAACGTCGCCATAACTCCGCCGTCAAACGAGCGGAATGTGATATTTTTTAAGTGCGAAAAACGGTGAGAATTTAGGTATGTTGTCACCTTTTTTAGCGCGGTTATTATACTTTCGTCGGCAAGTTTGCACTTTTTAATAGGAATTCTTTTGTGCGTTAGCGTGGAAATATAGCCCAATTCACTGTCAAAATAAGTGAGTTTTAATTTGTTGCGATAAAATATTTCATTTTGAGAAGGCTCAACGTCAATCTTGCCAAAATACCCTGCCTTTTTAAGTTCGCTTTGCAAGATGCTTTTCTTTATCTCCAACTCGCGCCCGTATGTAACGTGCCAAAACGCACAGCCTTCGCAAGCGTTAAAATACGCACAGTGCGGACAGGTGCGATATGGCGATTCCTCTATAACTTCCACCACTCGCCCCACGTCGAATTTTGAGGTGGACTTTTGAATATCCACCACAACCTCCTCACCAACATCGGCGCCTCGCACAAAAACCACCTTGCCATCAGCCCGCGCAACACCACTTCCGCGGTAAGTCACATCCTCAATCTTAACCCTCTTTTCCACCATTTTCTCCGTTCCTTATTTGATTATTTTTCACTTAGCCTTTATTTTACATTATTGTTTTCATTTTGCTTGCTTATGATTTTATTTAATACCACTATTTTATTCCATATCGATTATATCTTATTTTATTTAATACTACTTATATCTTATTATTTAACACAACTTATATCTTATTTAATTCAATGCTGATTATATCTTATTTAATTTAATACAACTTATATCTTATTTAATTTAATATAACTTATATCTTATTTAATTTAATATAACTTATATCTTATTTAATTTTGATTTTATTTGGTTATGGTTTATTTTGTATAACCATTTCGATTTTAAATTATTTTCACTTATCTATTTCAGTTTTACTTTTAATTATTTTGTTTTTTTCTTCGTTTTGCGCTTATATGTTTCGTGTTTACCGTTTTTATGAGCGCCCACCTAGTTCTCTCACATTCAATCGCAAAAATTTGTGTGTCAAAAAAATCTAGGGCGCGCTAAAATTCAAAATGATATTTTTTTAAGTCAACTTTGCCGTCCAAAACCACAACGCCTTCTTCGCGTAGCAATTCCGCCTGCCGATTTTTTCCACCAAAAGCAAAGGCGTGCGACAACTCACCAAACCTGTTCACCACCCTATGGCAAGGAATTACCAATGGCTTAGGATTGACGTGAAGCGCCCAGCCCACTTGCCGTGCCATTCTCGGATTGCCAAGCGCCCGCGCAATTTCTCCATATGTAACCACCTTGCCCTTCGGCACTTTTCTAACTAAATCGTAAACATTTTCAAAATAATTCTTACTAAAATCCATCCAACACCTGACTTTTTTTGATAAAATTATTTAATTTACGCCTTTTTGCAACGTTTGAAAACCTTTATTTACCAACAGCAAAAATGCTACATACTAAGCCTACAAAACACATAACTTAAATAGTAGCCATCGCTATTATAATGCAGATTCAAAAAATAGTCAAATAACACATTCGATTATTCTAAAAACGCTTTTCGCCCCTAGGCTACCTAACAAAACAATTATATGGCATTAGTTTTTTAGAACAAAACCCCCAATGTCACTTCCTTAGCTAAAAGTGCACAATTTACACCTAAAAAATTATATAACATATACACCTCGGCACACAAACAAAAAAAACTCTTCTCTTGTAAAATAAACACCTTTGCAGCCCCTGCACGCTTACAAACAAAAACTCTCAACTTGGTAAGATAAAAAATGGCAAATTTTACCACCCGAAAAACAACAAAAAACATTTTCAAATTTCAATATGCTAATGTAGCACAGTCGGTAGTGCACCGCCTTGGTAAAACAAAAACAGCACATTTTCATCACTTAAATTCACCGCAAAAACACTAATAAAAACACACTCTGCTGGTGTGGCTCAGCGGTAGAGCACCACCTTGGTAAGGTGGGGGTCACGGGTCCGATTCCCGTCACCAGCTCCATTATTAAAAACCCTTGAAATCCTAGTAAAATAGGCACTTTCAAGGGTTTTTCTTTTGCAAAAATTTTCTTAAAATTTCAATTAAAAATAAAAATGTACCTACAATGTACCTACAAATTTTGGCAATTTTTCAAAATTTTAGCACAAAAAAAGACCGACCTTTGAATTTCTCAAAAGTCGGTCTAATTCTTTCTAAATGTACCTAAAGCTGCTATATTAGGTACATTTAGGTACATTTAGGTACATAGAATTTGCCTTTTAGGAAGCAACAATTTTACCCAAAGCAAATAGTTCTTAGTTATAACAATTTAAAATTGAAATAAATTTTTTATAATTTTAATATTCATCAAACATGCTTTGTTGTTTTAATTTCAAAATTTGCGAATACCATGAATGCAACCAATTTGAATATCTCCTTGCATTATCTAACGTCCATGAAGGATTTAATTCACTTCGTAAATATTCTGCCAAATTTTTAATATCATGCTTGACGCCTGGTATTAACATAAATTTTTCTACTAGCTGATATGGTGGTAAAGTTTGAAATTTTTCTACTACATAATTCATTTTTTCTTTATTTATTATAATATCTTTGTCTACTTTAATTGCTTTTAATTTTTCTAAAAATTTTATAATTTGTCGTTTCTTTTTATCAGTAAACTCACTTACCCTTGTTTTGTTAATAATAATATTTGCCAAAGTGTTTTTAACATTTTTATAAGTTGATTCAATGTAATAATAAAGTTCGCTATTAGAAGTTCTAATCGAATTGGGTTTATCAAAATCTATTAATCCACAACTTTTAAACCAAACAAATAATTTATTCAAATATCCTTCCAACGTTTTTCCTGTATAAGGATAATAATTTTGGAATAAAACTTTTAATACGGAATAACTCTTTTCAGTGGATTGCTTAAGCTGTTTAATCAATACATGTTTGCTCATATAACTTGAAATTTGTTCAATATTCTTTCTTAAATCTACTTGTTTTAATCTCAAAGACATTCCATCCTTTACAATTAAATCAAATTTGGCTAAATCTACAACAACATTCATTGCAGAGGTTTCTTTTACGCATAATTTTTCTGAAAATTCAGCTATTGTTAAATTCTGATTGTTTGATAATACTTCTATAGCTTTAATAAAACTTGTATAAGGTGTTATCGGTATTAAATCCATTTCAAACTCTGGAACTTTTCCGGTGTTTATATAATCTTTAAAAATATCCCAATATAATACAATTTTGCTTCCTTTTTTTATTACCAACCTAGAATCTATTAAATTTTTTATTACATTGTCATTGTAATTTTCTAGCATCTCGTAATAGTCGGCTGGCGATTGTTTCCCAATCGCATGTATACATTTAATTTCATCTTCACTCAATCCGGACATATCTTGTTCAAAAATTTTCTCAATTTTTAAGCCTTCTGTAAGAATAGCTATCTGGTTATCTAAATTTTCGTAACTATTTTCAAGATGAATACAAAACTTTTTTAATAGCCATGGAAAGCCATTAGATTCATCAATTATATATTTAGATATTAGCTCTCCCAAATTTTTAAATTTAGAACACTTTAAATAATTTCCTAAACATAATTTAGAGTCTTGATTGCTAAATCTTGACAAATTGATCTCTAATCTATGATCTTTTAGTTGATTCCAAATTGAGTATGCAGGATGATCTGATGCTATATTAAAATCTGTTTTCCACGCAAATCCTATAATAATATTAGTTTGCAGTGATTCTATTATTAAACTTAAATTTTTAGCATTGTTAAAAATTGTAGCAAATTGCTTTTTAGATATAATTTCTTCAAACTGATCAAAAAATAAGACTATTAGTTTATTATCATCTTTTACTTGTTGCAATGCGCTTTTTACTTCATTATTTTGGAATAGTTCATTTAAATTTGAAAATTTTATTTTATTGAAATCAATATTAATAAAACCACAATCATTCATACTATTTAATGCTTTTAATACAACAGTTTCGACATACATTTCAGATGTTGCGCTTCGCACATCAACATTAAAATTAAAAATTTTATTTTTAAATTTTAATTCTGATTCCTGTTTTAATTTTATTACTAAAGAACTTTTCCCCATACCTGATGGTGATAATAAAGAATAAACCCTTGTATTAGTTTTCAGACGTAAGACATCATTATATAATTTTAAGACTTTCTTTATTTCTTTTTCGTGACCAACAAAATCAATTGGCCTTGCAGGTCGAGTATCAAACCAATCATCTCCAATTGCTATGGGTATTATGTTATCATATTCCATTGATAGTTTGCAATTGTCTAATAAGATACTATCTTGTGTTTGCCAATCATAATCCTTAAAGGAATTTTCAGTTTCGTATATTTTATTTAATAACTCTTTATTATTAATGGGTTCTCCAGTTTTTGCATCAAATAATATTGCAACATTTGCGATATTAATATTATTTGGATGTAATTTTACAATCCAATAGTATGATATTTCAGTTATTAACAAAGTATAGCCCACAATATTGTTTAATCTATCCAATCCATTCAAAGAAATATTATTCTTAATAACATTATTTGTTATTAGCAAATTTATAATGTCTTCGCTATCATAAACACAAAATTCTTTTTTACTACCACGACTATCTTCATCAAGTTTCTCAACCACCCCTAAAGCATCTTTACTTAATGGACCAGTAGTAACTAATACACCCAAATCATAATTATAAATCGATTTGTTCCCTATAATTTTTGAAATAACATCTGAAGACAAATTTTCTTTATGCGCTTTACATTCAACATAAATTTTTTCATTAGTCTTATTATCTTTAGCTTGAATATCAATTTCTACGCCTGTTCGTCTTAATTCTTTAACAACTTTATAGCCTTTCTTCTCAAAAATAATTTGAGTTAGATTTTCTAACAAGTCGCCTTTGTTCTTTGCTATTTTATTACTACTAGCAATTTCAATATCTCTCATATTTACTCCTTAAGTAAATATAGTATAACATATTTATTAGAATTTCGCTGTTTTTTTATTAAAATTTTTACATTTCCATATCTTTTTCTTTTTTGTGTCTTCTTTCTTTACGCTCTCGCATAAGTTGTTCAAGCATATCATCAAATTCGTCATCGGTCATATCTTTAACAAGTTTGTCTTTGCGTTCTTCAATCACTTCGTTTCGCAAGTTTTTATCTAATAGCATTTGGTCTTCTCGAACTTTTTCATTAAACTTTTCGGTTGTTTGTCTAACATATTCGCTATCAACACTGTTGTAGACAGTGATTGTCGTTTTCACATCACGATGTCCCAAAAGTTGTTGAATTACTTTTGGGTTTTCATTCATTTCAAACAACATATTTGAAAATGTATGGCGAAGTCCGTGAAAACCGATATGAAATTTTTTCAAATCATTTCTTTTCTTAAATCTTTCAAAAATTTGTTTTGTGCCCGAATAAGTTCTAATTGTTCCGTCGTCGTTAGCGAAAATAAAGGCGTTTCTTGATGTCAAATCGCCTGTAACATTTTTATTGTTTTTCTCTCTTGAAATTTGCTTTTCTCGCCAATCTTGAAGCGTTTGCACAACAATATCAGCAATCGGTATTTCTCGGACACTACAAGTGGTTTTTGTGGTTCCTATAATAGTTGTTCGGCTTTTAACTTTGCCGTTGCTATCAAACTTTGGCTCTTGTGTTATTGCTTGTTCAACTTTTAGTGTTTTGTTTTCAAAATCCACATTTCCCCAAGTTATAGCAAGGGCTTCGCCAATACGAAGCCCAGAAAACATCAAGCAAATACAAAGCGGCTTAATAAAGTTTGCTTCATCTCTATTTAACGCTTCCAAAAATTTAATTCTCACCTCTGGTGGCAATGCTTTATATTTTTCTTTTTTGCTTTGCGCTTTGTCTTTTGCTCTAACTTGAACCCGGTTTGTTGGATTTTGCAAAACCCATTTATTATCTATCGCATACTCAAAAAATTGTGAAATCAAGTGCTTGTTCTTCTTAATTGTGTTTACGCTGTAATCTTGGTCAATTAGGTTGTTGAGAACCTTTTGAACAATAAATGTATCAACTTCATAAACTTTCATATTTCCAATTTGTGGCTCTATATGTAATTTAAAATTACGAATAATTCCTTCAAAAGTTCGGGGCGTTACTGCTGACTTTTTAAACACCATAAGCCACTCGTTCATCAGCTCGCCGAAAGTATGTTTTTCAAGCGTTTCGTATGTGTAACTTTTCATTCTGCCACTTATGTCCATAAGTTTTTTGGCAACTTCTGCTTGACTATTCCCATAAACAGTTTTCTTTTTTTGTTGGCCTTTTTCATCGTGTCCAACAGTTATACTGCCGACCCATTTACCATCACTTTTCCTCTGGAAGATACTTCCTTCGTTATTGCTTCGTCTTATTCTGTGTTGTATTTTTTTAGCCATTTTGCACCTCGCTTTGAACATTGTTTAAAGTGAGCCAAGTAACAAAGTTTAGCACACTCACAACTTGACGCTTGCCAACTTTGGTTGTTGGAAAAGATTTGCTACGAAGAAGATTTCTAACATTATCTCTGCCAAGTCCAGTGATTTTGATAAGGTCTTCGCAATCAAGAAAATCTTTGTTATATTTAGTTGAAATTCGGTCAACTTCCGATTGTATTAAGTTGTTTAAATTTAGATTTGTATTGTTTAAATTCATAGTTTAATTGTCCTTTTA
>CALVOG010000005.1 GCA_944350265.1 uncultured Clostridia bacterium | reverse complement strand
GTCATTCTGAGCGGAGCGAAGGTGGCAATGCCACTTTTTGATGTTCCGCGTGTTAGGCTGTATCGCTTATACCAAAAACTAATCACCCGTCACCGCCCGCGTATGTCTAATCATTCCACTTAAACGCCTAGCACGATATTTAGTATATACCACAAGGACTATCATTCGTTTTACTCATAACAAATCACGAGAAACTCAAAACACCAACACTCCTCCACTCGCGCCCGCCGAAAATGTGGACTATTTTAAAGGTTAAGGTTTTACGGACATCTCACCCACTTTCTTAACCTTTTTTCTTTTAATAAGTGCAAAAAGAAGGTCGAAAGCAAGAAATAACGCAAGAATAATAAGCGAAGCCACAAAAATAACAAAGGCGGAATCTTCAAAAAGAAGGCACAAAAGTGTCACCGCAAGGCAAGAAATAAATTCGCCAACAGCAATGGCAACAAACGCTTGCCAAATTTTAAAGTTGCTTAATCCTGCAATCAAACTGCCACTGTAAACGCCTGTCAGTGGCAATGGCACTGCAACAAAAAGCGCAAGCGAAGAAAGTTTATAAAAGGTTTTTGTTTTTGACGAAAATGCCTCCAACTTTTTGTGGTATTTATTTTGAGCCAAGGCAAAAAATTTGTCACATACGAAACCGCTTGTGCGATTTTTGAGTTTTCGCACAATATATATAATAGGTAAACAAGGGAGCATCGAGCCAATATACGCGCACACAAATGCAACAACCGGCGAAAGCGTCGCCTCGCCCCAAATCGCGTAACTAAGCCCAAACGGTATGGCAATTTTGCTTTCAACGGTTGGAATTAGCGCCATAAGAATCACTGCTAAAAACACACAATTCGAAAAGTTATCCGCAAAAAACTCGACCATATTTTCGCCCCCAAATCATCATATGCGCCCCGCACCGAAAAAAGAACTCGCCTAAATATCCTCGCCTAAATATCCTCGCCTAAATATCCTCGTTAAATATCCTCGCTTCAATCTTTTTCTTCATTTCAATCTTTTTTATTTCAATCTTTAATGCGCTAGATTTCCATTTCAAACGCGTTTAATTTTTGTTTAAATTTTTAACACGCTTTTTCAGTCTTTCACGCGCTTGATGTCCGCGCCGAGTTTCGCATACTTCTCTTCCAGTCTCTCATACCCTCTATCAATAAACTCCACGTTGTGAACGGTTGTGTAGCCCTCCGCAAGTAGCCCCGCAATCACAAGTCCCGCACCCGCACGCAAATCGGTGGCAAACACATCCGCGCCGAACAATTTTTCAACGCCTCGCACAATCGCTATCCTATCTTTAACCAAAATATCCGCGCCCATTTTGGTGTATTCCATAACGTGATTGAAGCGATTTTCAAACAAATTTTCCCTAATCACGCTCGTGCCTTTCGCCAAAGTTGCAAACGCCATAAGTTGAGGCTGGAGGTCGGTTGGAAAGTTTGGATATGGCAAAGTTTCCACAAATTTCAGCGCGTCACTTCTGCCAACTGCGGAAATCACAACACCCTCGTCATCCTCAAAAATATCGCACGCGCACCCGTCCAAGATATCAAAAAGCCTTTCATTTTCCGCCCGTTTAGCACCGACAATTTTTAAGTTTTTCCCAGCAAGGGCGCCCAAAAGGAGGTGTGTTCCCGCGATTATCCTGTCGCTTTGCACCGAGAACTCAACGCCTCTTAGTTTTTTCACGCCGTATATTTCAATGACGTCCGTGCCGGCGCCATAAATTTTTGCTCCCATCGCGTTCAAAAATTTGCATAGCTCCACAACCTCAGGTTCGCGCGCCGAGTTATAAAGAGTGGTTTTTCCTTTTAAAAGCACCGCCGACATAACAAGGCTTTCCGTTGCTCCAACGCTGACCGACGGAAAAACCACCTTGCCCGCCCGCATATTTTGCGCGTTGCAAAAGATATATCCGTGCCTCTCCACCACTTTCACACCCAAACTTTTGAACGCCGAGATATGTATGTCGATTGGTCGCGTGCCGATGTTGCATCCTCCTGGATAGGAAATTACAGCCTGCCGAAATTTTCCAAGAAGGGCACCAAGCAAAAATATTGACGCGCGAAGTTTGTTGGTGTATTCAAAAGAAATTTTTTGATTTTTAAGCCCACCCATATCAAGTTCCAAAATAGCACCAACTCGCCTAACCCTAGCGCCAAGAAGTTTAAGTATTGCGCACATATTTTCAATATCCAAAAACTCTGGCGCATTCAAAAAAGTCACCTTTTCATCACACAACACGCACCCCGCAAGAATTGGCAAATAGGCATTTTTTGAAGCCTCAACCACAATCTCGCCCGAAAGTTGCCGTCCGCCATTAATCAAAAACTTTTCTTTCATAATAAAATTATATGGAAAAGAAAAATATAAGTTGCTTTGATTATGTGATAATTTTTTGTATAAATCACTTCTATTTACAAAAAAACAATCTTAACATTTTGATTAAAATATAAAAAATTGATTTTTCATTTTTTAATGTTTTTACATTTATTATTTTTTTATATTTATTAACATTTTTTTATTATTTTTTCATATTTATTAACATTTTTTAACGTTTTTTCGTATTTTTTTATGTTTTTTTGCGTTTTTTAACGATTTTTTCGCATTTTTCTACGATTTTTTAGATTAACCCATAAAAATAATAAGTTTTTTATTTAAAAAAATTTCCTAAGAAACACATAATTCTCTAAAAATTTAAACAAAGAAAATCAAACAGATTGCCTACGCACATTTAAACATACGCCCACGCCCGCCATAAAAACGGCAACCGATGTTCCGCCACTTGAAATAAATGGGAGTGGAAGCCCTGTCGGCGGGATGGAACCTGTCACCACCGCGATATTTAAAAGCGTTTGCACGGCAATTAAAATTCCAACACCAAGCGCAAGCAAGCATCCAAACCTATCTTTCGCCGAAAGCCCCACCTTGAAAAGCAAAAAACAAAGCAACATAAACATGCCGATTAGTAAAAGCGCCCCAACCAAACCAAATTCCTCACCAATAATCGAAAAAATGAAATCGCTTTCGGCAAAAGGCAAAAAGAGGTATTTTTGGCGCGAGTTGAAAAGCCCAACTCCAAAAAGCCCGCCGTTCCCAAGGCTGTAAAGCGACTCGATAAGTTGAAAGCCCTCACCCTGAGGCGAAATCCAAGGGTCCAAAAACGCGAAGAGGCGCTTCATTCGGTATGGCTCTGCAATTATTAAAAGCGGAACACAAAGCGAAGCAAGCCCAGAGAAAATGAGGGTGTGTTTTTTGTTAATTCCACCCACAATAAGCATAAAGAAAGTGAGAAAAAGTAAACACATCGTCACGCTCATACTCGGCTCAATGATGACAAGTAAGCATAAAACAAAGGCGACCAAAAGTGCCGGCAACAACCCCTTAAATGACTTGATTTTTTCGTGGTTTTCTGCAAGATAACTTGATAGGAAAAGGATGAGCGCAAACTTAGCAATTTCGGACGGCTGAACAGAGATGCCGAGAATACTGACCCAGCGATTTGCGCCATAACTTTGCACTCCAAACCCCGGAACAAAAACCAAAACAAGCAGAATTATGCAAACTGCAAGCACGACATAGCGAAATTTTTTTAATATGTGGTAATCAAAAAACGCAAAAAAAATTAGCGCAAAAACTCCCAATATAGCACCGCAAATTTGCTTAATAAGAAAGAAATATTTGTTGCCATAGCGAATTTCGGCGGAGTAACAACTTGCGCTAAAAACCATAACACAACCAAAAATCACCAAAAAAAGCGTTAAAATCACAATAAAAAGTGAAATTTTATCGATTTTTTTACATTTTTTGATTATAAAAAGTTTTTTAATTTTTTCCACTTAAAAACTCCAACACAATTTCCTTAAACCTTTCCCCTCGCTCTTTATAGGACGAAAACTCATCAAAACTTGAGCACGCTGGCGACAAAAGCACCACATCTCCACTTTCACTTTTTTCGCAAGCATACCGCACCGCATTATCAAAGCGCCCAACATAAACCGACGGAGTTTTATAGGCGTTTGCCACTGCACAAATTTTTTCGCCCTCTTCGCCGAACCCAACAACAAGTTTTAAATGTCGCTGAAAAATCTCATCATACGGCGCTTCTTTTCCTCTACCTCCCGCCAAAAGAATGATATTTTTATTTGCAAAAGCCGACAACGCATTCACTGTCGAAGCAACATTTGTCGCCTTACTGTCATCAACAAAAACAACTCCACCTTGTTCTCCAACCACTTCAACACGATGGGGTGACGGTGTGAAATTTTTAACGCTATCATTGAATTTTATGTTTCTAAATTTCGACAACGCACCCACCGCGCCCAGCACATTTTCTAAGTTTTTTTCACCTAAAAGTTTTAAATTTTCCGTGCCACAAACTGGCGTTTTGTTAATGTAAATTTGATTATTTCTCAAAAAAACACCCTTTTTTAAAGTTTTTTTTGAAAAAAATAGGCATTTTTTCTCGTTTTTTAAATTCCGCACAATTTTGTCGTCATAATTAAGCACCAAAAACTTACGAGTAAATTCACATAATTTTGCCTTGCAATCAATGTAATTTTGCATTGTGCCGTGGCGGTCTAAGTGGTCTGGTTTAATGTTTAAAATAACCCCAACATCAGCCCGAAAAAGTTTCGACGTTTCAAGTTGAAAACTCGAAACCTCCACAACCGTGACCGTCTTTTTGGTCGTGCCACTCACCGATGAGATTGGATTGCCAATGTTTCCGCACAGTCTTGCATCGTAACCGTTATCCTTCAAAATCTTATAAATAAGTGACGCCGTTGTCGTTTTGCCATTCGTGCCAGTTACTGCCACAACTCTCCCTTTCAAAAAGAGATAGCCAAGGTCTAACTCACTTAAAATTTTCGTGCCGTTTCCTATTAGCATTTCAAGCGTTTTATTTTCTCTTACCGTAACACCAGGGCTTAAAATGCAGTAGTCAAACTTTTCCTCCTCCACCCTTCGCACATAGCCGACATAATTAGCATACTGCACGTCGTCGTCATAGAAAAAAACTTTTGCGCCCAGTTTTGAGAGAAGTTTAACGGCACTTCTGCCACTATCACCAAGCCCAAACACTAAAACCTTTTTGTTCTTAAATTTCATACCTCGCCCCTAAACTAACTGATTTGAGTGATGTATATTCGCGTTCTTTTGCTTTTACCGTTGCTTTAAACTTCATATCCCGCCTCTAAATCACGGCAAAATACCCCGCAAGCACCCCAAGCGACACTGCCGTTGTTATAATAATGTATACGACGACAATTCGATTTTCATTCACGCCTTTTTGTTCGAAATGGTGATGAAGAGGCGCCATTAGAAACACGCGCTTTTTCGTGCGCTTATAGTGAAGCACTTGGATGATGTCGGAAACCGCGCTCAGCACAAACATTATCCCCATAATCGGCAAAATAAACTCAAGTCCCGCAAGCACGGCAACCGTTCCAATAAATCCGCCAAGCGCAAGTGAGCCAGTGTCGCCCATAAAAATTTTCGCAGGATATGCGTTGTAAGCGAGAAAGCCAACAAGCGCGCCAGCAAGCGAAAAGCACATAAGTGCCAAATTTTCATAAGTTAAAAGCGCCAAAATCGCACCAAAAATTGTAACATACGAAAAACTTACTCCGCCCGCAAGCCCGTCCAACCCGTCAGTTAAATTCACACTGTTGGTGGTGGCAACAAGCACCAAAACAACAAGCGGGATAACGAAAAGCCCAATGTCAAACTTAAGTCCAAAAAAGTTCAAAACACTTCCGCCTGAGAAATAAGCATAAACGCCCACAATGATTGCAATGCCAAGTTGCCCAATAACTTTTTGATAAGGCTTTAGCCCTTCGTTGCGGTGGTAGTGAATTTTTATAAAATCATCCAAAAAGCCTAAAAGCGCATATGAATAGGTCACCACCAACAGAAAAAGTGCGGGGAAGCGTTGCTCTCGCGTGAGAAAAAGTAGCCCAACAATAAGCGGAAAAAGGAAGATGAAGCCACCCATTGTGGGCGTGCCTTGCTTCTTCATATGCTTGTCCACATAGTGTAAAATATTTTGCCCCGCCTTCAATTTCTTACAGGCGCGAACAACCATCGGCGCTAGTAGTAGCGAAAAAGCGAGGCTGACAAGTCCGCACAAAATAAACTTAATTGCCATACTCCTCCTTCAATTTTTCGCTTTTTAGAAGTCCATAAACCACATCAAAATCGCTATACGGCACCTTATTTTTCCCAATAATTTGATATTTTTCCGCGCCCTTGCCCGCAATGACCGCAATATCGCCCGCGCGCATCAGCGAGAAAACCTTTTCAATCGCCCTGCACCTGTCAAATTCCACAAAATGCGCTTTTTTCATACCACTTTCAATGTCGCTAACAATCGCCTTTTCGTCCTCTTCGCGCGGATTGTCGTTCGTGAGGCAAACAGCATCGGCATATCTTTCGGCAACCGCACCCATTTTGTGTCGCTTATCCCTATCCCTATTTCCACCACAACCAAACACGCAAAAAAGGCGGTTCGGCGACAGCGCGCGAGCGGTTTGTAAAACTTTTTCCAGTCCGTCAGGCGTGTGCGCGAAGTCAATCACTAGGTGTCGATTTTTCACATTTATAACATTAAAACGTCCTTCCACTGGCGGAATTTTGGAAAACACCTCACTTATCTTCGATAAATCAAACCCAAGACAGCCCAAGCACGCAAGGCACGCAAGCATATTCATAATGTTATAATCTCCCACCAACTTTGTTTTTATGCCACACACATTATCGAAAAAATTGCAAAGAAATTCACTGCCCGAAATGTCGCTTTTCTTCTTCACAGCAAAAACATCGGCAGGGTTTTCGACGCCGTAAAAAATTGTTGGCACGCTTGAAGATTGATAAAGTTTTCTGCCATAAAAGTCGTCAATGTTCACAACTGCAGACTTGACCTTTTCTGGCGTAAAGAGTGAAAGTTTGGTGCTTGCGTAATCTTCCATTGTGCCGAAATAGTCTAAATGGTCCTGCGTGACATTTGTTAAAACGCCGACCTCAAATTTAAGCCCAGCAATCCGCTTTTGGCTTATGGCGTGCGCTGAAACTTCCATAACAACATACTCAACGCCCCTCTTTTCCATCTCAAAAAATTCGCTTTGAAGGATGTCGGCATCGGGCGTGGTCATATCGTAATCCTTAACAACGTCGCCATACACAACGCCAAGCGTGCCAATGCGCGCCACCTTTTTCCCGAGCGCTCTCAGCGTTTCATAAAGGATATGTGCGCAGGTGGTTTTTCCATTTGTGCCGGTAATGCCAATAAGTTTTAGGTTGCTCGCGGGATTGCCAAATTCCTTCGCGCACGCAAGCGCAAATTCCAAACGGACATCCTCAACCTTTTGAAGGTGAGGTAATTGATAATCTCTTTCGCTCACAACCTTAACAGCACCTCGGCTAATCGCCTCCTTCGAGCGAGCAAGCCCTTCCTCAAAATTATTTGATAGGTCATAGAAAACATCCCCTTTTTCAACAAGCCGACTATCTCTTTTTGAAATCATACCCACTCCTTTACCTACATTTTAATACCCTAAATCTAAAAAAAGTGTTGAAAGACAAAAATAGATTTTTTTCAACAAAATCTTCTTTAAAAAATGAATTGATTGACAAAGAAAAAATCTCAAAAACTTATAAAAACGTGATTTTTTAATGAATTTTGTCAAAAAATTTGAATTAAAATACATTTTACGAAAATTTGATTTCTTATTTACAAAAACGAGTTGCATTTAAGGTAAACTTTCCAAAATTAATTTGTTTAAGCGTTTGCCTTTAGGTGTGCATTTATGATATCCTTATTAGGTAGTTTAGGAGAAAAAATGAAAAGACAGGATTTTATCAACAACCCAAACCTCCTTCTTAAAGAAAAGGAGAGCCTTGAAAATTTAAACAAACACGTAGAAAACGACATCGAAAATTTTATTGCAAGCGAAGAAGAAAAATACCACGCACAAGTTAGAGAACTTGTTGAAGATTTTTTAGATTCAAATAAAAAAATGATTTTGCTTTGTGGTCCAACTTCCGCAGGCAAAACCACCACATCGAAAATTATCACCGAGCGCCTTGAGAAGTTTGGATATTCCTCCAAAACAATTTCGCTCGACAACTTTTTGGTTCCGCTTGCCGAGAGGAAGATTTTAAGTGACGGCGCGCTGGACTACGACAGTTTTTCCACAATAAATGTCGAACTTTTTAACAGTTTCATTAAGGACCTTTTCCGCTATCAAAAAGCCGAAATGCCAATCTATAACTTCGTTAAAAATCGCCCAGAGGACTTCAAAGAAACAGTGGAAATTTCTAGCCACTCCATTCTCATTATTGAAGGTTTGCACGCACTTAACCCCGACCTTTTTACGACCACTGAAAACAAAAATCTAAGTTACAAAATTTATATTGCGCCGAATGTTGATTTCTATTTGAACGACAAATTGGTTTTAAACGCGAAAACTCTTCGCCTTATGCGTCGAAGTTTGCGTGATTATTATAAACGTGGCGCCAACATTGAGCAAACCTTCAAAACGTGGAATCACACTGTTGAAAGCGAAAATTTGTATATAAAACCTTACAAAACCACGGTTGATTACATCATCAACTCCACCCTCAAATACGAGCTTTTGCTGTATGCCAAGTATCTTAAACCAATACTACTTCGCGAAGAAAACAGCGAAAAACTTTTCGACCTATTAAAGCCACTAGAAGCACTTGCGACTATCGAAAAAGACCTCGTGCCAGCAGATTCAATGTTGTGGGAATTTTTAACAAAGTGATTCACGCTATATCAAAATGTGGTGTAGTATGCATTGCATAATACACCATATTTTGTTTTGTATTACAAAATGATTGTAAGGTTTTATGATTCAAATCGAAAATTCATTTAATCCATTTTTATAATTCAAATCAAAAATTTGATTGATTTTTTTATAATTAAATACAAATTTTGTTTTCTTCTTTTTGTGGTTTAATTCGAAAATTTGTTTACTTTTTCTTTGCAAGGAAATTTCTTAGATAACCATATAGTCACTAAATTTTTATCCATATAAAATCATCATAATAACCAAAAAATATAACAACCATCCCACCCTTCATTTTTATTGGTCAAGCAAAATTCGACAAAATACCGCATATATTCCTTGCATAGAGGTGTGTATGATTTTTGAAAGTTTTGTCTATTTTTTCAGTCGCATAAGTCTTTTCACAAACTTTATCAACACTGTGCAGGGCTTCCCAAAACCACTGACGCTGGAAGAGGAAAAAGCGGAATTTGCAAAGATGAAAAATGGCGATATGAAAGCGCGTGACAAACTTATAAGCCACAACCTTAGGCTGGTTGCGCACGTTGTTAAGCGTTACACAAACTCGCTTGAAGTGGATGACCTTCTTTCAGTTGGCACGATTGGGCTTATTAAGGCAATCGACACCTTCGACTACGACAAAAAGGTGCAACTTTCCACATACGCAGCGCGCTGTATCAACAACGAAATTCTAATGCTTATCCGCGCCAACAAAAAGCACAAGAATGTGGTTTCGTTGAACAGCCTCACCTCAACAAGCGAGGAGGATAATGACTTAGAGTTAGAAGATGTGCTTTCTTGCGACGAAAACGAACTTTTCGAAGAGGTCGACAACAATCTTGTTGTACAGAAGGTTATGAACATCATAAAAAACAATTTGGATGCGCGCGAAAGGGAGATTATCGTTTTACGCTATGGACTCAACGGCAAGCGCGCCCTAACACAAAAAGAGGTGGCAAAGCACCTCGGCATCTCGCGTTCATATATTTCGCGCATTGAAAATAAAGCCCTCGCCATAATAAAGCAAAACCTAGGCACGGGCAATTAAAACAAAACAAGGCTAAAACAACCCTTCCACAAAATCTTCGGCGTCAAAGAGTTCAAGGTCGCCCACTCCCTCGCCAACGCCGACAAAAACAACGGGCAATTTATACTCTTTCTCAATCGCAACAATCACCCCGCCCTTTGCCGTGCCGTCCAGTTTGGTCAAAATTATACCGTCGATTTTCACAAACTCGTCAAACGCCTTTATCTGCGAAAGCGCGTTTTGCCCCGTGGTGGAATCAAGCACGATGAAGGTGTATCTATTTGCCGACTCATACTCTCTGTTGATAATCTTATCGATTTTTTTCAATTCTTCCATTAAATTGGTTTTTGTGTGAAGCCTGCCAGCGGTGTCAACAATCAGCACGTCAGTCTTTTTTGCCTTCGCGCTTTGAATGCCGTCAAACACCACCGCAGCGGAGTCAGCCCCCTCGGCGTGCTTAATTATTCTTGTTTTGGTGCGTTCTGCCCACTCGGTTAGTTGCGACGAGGCAGCGGCGCGGAAGGTGTCGCCTGCAACAAGAGTCACCTCTTTCTTCATATTTTTAAAATACGACGCTAGTTTGCCAATTGTTGTGGTTTTACCCACTCCGTTGACACCAACAATGGTGATAATGCACGGGAATTTGATTTCGATTTTTGGCGCGTCGAAAAAGTATTGCTTCAAAATATTTTTAAGTTCCACTTTCACATCGTCACCCTTGCGAATTTTTTTCTTATGGACTATCTCTCTCAGTTCCTCAACAATTTCCATCGCCGAATTGACGCCAACGTCTGCGGAAATCAAAACATCCGTCAAATCGTCGAAAAATTCGTCGTTAAGTTCCCCGTGCGACAAAAGTTCGTCAATTTTTCTTGTGATGGCGTCCTTAGTTTTTTTCAGCGCATTTTTAATTTTTTTAAAAAGTCCCATTTTATCTCTCCAAATTAATTATCTTGCCTAATGCCTCGATTGTGAAACTGCCGACCCATTTTTTTCAAAATTAATTATCTTGCTCGGCTTGCTTAATTGCGTCGGCAAGTTTAACAGAAACAATCTTCGACACGCCCTTTTCTTCCATCGTCACGCCATAAAGACTGTCGGCAAGTTCCATTGTCGGCTTTCTGTGAGTGATGACGATAAATTGCGTCGACTCCGAAAGTTTTTTGAGGTAAAGCGCAAAACGTTCAATGTTAGCATCGTCAAGCGCCGCCTCAATTTCGTCTAGAAGCGAGAATGGAAGAGGTTTCAAACGAAGTATGGAGAAGAGAAGCGCAATCGCGGTCAATGTTTTCTCACCGCCCGAAAGAAGTGAAAGTTTGTTTGCGGCTTTACCCGGCAGTTGCACCATAATCTCCACGCCCGCAAGAAGAGGGTCCTCACTCTCGGTGAGTTCCAGCCTTGCATTGCCACCGCCGAAGAGTTCTCTAAACACCACCTTAAAACTGCTGTTGATTTTATCAAATTCCTCATTAAATTTTGTGAGCATTTCGCTGGAGAGGTCTTTTATGATGGCCATTGTGTCCTCTTCTGCCTTTTTGAGGTCAGCCGACTGCGTGGACATATCGTTATACCTATCAAGCAAAGTTGCCACGTCCTCAATCGCGTGGACGTTGACGTAACCAAGCGCCGAGATATCCTTTTTAAGGCGATTGATTTCAATGCTCGCCTCTTTTATGTCGAAGTCTGGTCGCCTATGCTCTAAGCACGTGTTGTAGGTGAGGTTATATTCCTCATAGATGCGTTCTTGCATCGCCTCCAACTCGCTGTCAACCTTTGAGAGGTTCATTTCTTCGCGGTATTTTCTGTCGTTTATACGCGAGATATCTTCAAGTATTCTCGTTTTTGTTTCGTCGTATTTTTTAAGTGTGACCGAAATGTCGCCCTTTTCGTTCTCCAACTGCTCGCGCTTAGCACGAATGGCGTTCATATTATCCTTCGCCGTTGAAGGACCTGCATTTTCGATTTTTTCTTTTATCATCTGCTCGGCATTTGAGATAAACAATTCGTTTTCTTCAATCGATTTTTGGTAAGTGGCGGTGTTATGATTTTGCTTGTCGATTTCCGCCTGCAAGCGCTCTAACTCATCGCCCAAACTTTTAACCTTTTCCTCACACGAAGCAATTTCCACCTTGGTTGTGGTCATATTGTTCACCAGGTTATCTCTTTCTGCTCGAAGCGCGTTCGACCTCTCTTGTTTTTGCTTAATGAGAAGGTCGGCGTCCTCCTTGTTGCCAGAAAGCGCGTTCTGCACCAAACTAATCTCACTAAGTTCGCCGTCAATGAGTTTAATCTTGTTTTCGACGGTGGTTTTTTCCATAGAGTAGACCTTCGCCTCTTCCTCCACCTCGTCGATATCCTTTTTGAGCGAATCTAACTTTTCTTGTTCCTTAACAAGCCTAATTTCAAAATCACTCTTTTTCGCGCCAAAATCTTCCTCTTTTCTTGCAAGAGAGGAGGTTTCCTCTTTAAGTTGCTCAATTTCAACGCTCATCTCTTCATCTTGCTTTTTAAGTTTAACAATCTCAGCGGACAGCGTTTCAATCTCGCGCTGACGAGAGATAAGATTAACCGCTTCGCTCTTTTTGCTTCCGCCTGTGAGCGAACCTTGCGTGCTGACAATATCGCCGTCCAGCGTGACAATCCTAAACGAGAACCGATTTTCTTGCGCAAGATTGACCGCCGTTGCGAGCGTGTCAACAATAACCGTCGCGCCCAGCAAATTGCTTATCACATTGTCAATTTGCGGATTGAAAGAGATGAGTTTGCTGGCAATTCCAAAAACTCCATTTCGATTTTGAACAAGACGCGCGTCCAAATCTCGGCGCTTCATCGAGTTGATTGGCAAAAATGTTGCCCTGCCGAACTTATTTTCCTTTAAATACGCAATCAAATCCTTTGCGCCATTTTCATTGAAGGTTACGATGTTTTGAACCGCCGAGCCAAGCGCAACCTCAATCGCCGTTTCAAACTGCGCTGGCACCTTAATAAGCGACGCCAAAACGCCCACCATTTTGCTTTTTAAAGCGGAATTTCGCTCGCTATCCTTCAAAATGCGCTTCACGGCATAGGCATAACCCTCGAACTCCGCTTGCATTTCGCTTAGAAGTTTATGCCTGTTTTCAAACACCTTAATTTGCGTTGCCAAATTTGCTTTTTCAAGCTCCAAATCACGAAGTTTTTTGGAGGAAATGAAGTTCTTGCTGGTGACGTCTTTCAAATTTTCCTTAATTTCTTCAAACGCGCTTGAAAGAAGTTGAACATTTTTTTCGGCGTCGCCTAATTGCTTTTTAAGCGCACCCACTTTCTCCTCAGCCTCAGCAAAACTCTTCTCCAAATTCTTCAAATTCTCTATTAAAATGTTTCTTTCCGCCTCATAGCGCGAAGCATTGCTCTTAACATCGGCAAGTGAGCCTAAGGTGTCGATAAACTTCTGCTGGGAAAGCCCCGCCTCGTTTTCGCTGGCGGTCATCTCGTCAACAATCTCAAGGTGCTTATTCGAAAGCCCTGCATACGTCTTTTTAAGAGTTTCAAGGCGCGCGGAAAGAGCATTTAACTCGCCCTCCTTCTCTTTAAACGCCTCCTTTGCGCCCTCCAAAATGACATTGGCGTTGGATAGGTCAAGGTGGAGTCGGTCATTTTCGCGCTGAGTGAAGTTGATTTTTTCGCGGATAACTCTCACCTCACCCTCTTGCTTTTCAATTTCCACTGTCACGCGAAGTAAATCCTCGTTAAGAGCGGAAATTTCCCTGTCGAACTCGCCCATTTTTTTCAAAGTTTCGTCATACTTTGAAGAGGTGTCGTCAAGTTCACTTTGGCGGAGCGAAAGTTCCTCCATAAGCCCTTTCAGTTTCTCGTTGATTTCCGCCTTGACATTGTTTGCGTTTTCGTAGGAATAGACATAGGCATTCACCTCCAAATCTTTGAGTTGCCCTTTATATTCCAAATATTTTTTCGCATCTTCCGCCTGTTTCTTAAGCGGACCCATCTGCCTCTCAATCTCCGCCACAATATCATCGATACGCACCAAATTTTCCCGCGTGCGCTGAAGCTTTCTTTCCGCCTCGTCCTTTCTGCTTTTAAACTTTGCAATTCCCGCCGCCTCTTCAAACATTGCACGGCGCTCTTCTGGCTTTTCGTCGACAATCTCGCTGACCTTACCCTGCCCGATAACCGAATAGCCGTTCTTGCCGATACCGCTGTCGAAGAGAAGGTCGGTGATATCTTTAAGCCTGCAAGTGTTTTTGTTTATTTGATACTCACTTTCGCCAGAGCGATAAAGTTTTCTTGTGATACTAAGTTCGTCATAAGAGATATTGAAAAATCGGTCGGTGTTATCGAATGTCAGCGTCACCTCGCAATAAGAAAGACTCCTTCTTTTTTCCGTGCCTTTAAAGATGACGTCTTGCATATTATCACCGCGAAGAGATTTTGCGCTCTGTTCACCAAGCACCCAACGGATGGCGTCGGAAACGTTACTTTTTCCGCACCCGTTCGGTCCAACAATAGCGGTAAATCCACCATTAAACTCAATGGTGGTCTTGTCCGCAAAGGATTTAAACCCAATCATTTCAATTTTCTTAAAATACATAACTTTATCCTTAATAACTTAAATAAATTCTATCACAAAATTAAAAATTTACAAAAAGATTTACGCAATTTTTCAGTCCATAAAAAGTTTTTTTATGGCAACATAAGCGGAATTTTGCTCAGCGCTTGTTTTATCCTTGCCGTAACCTGTGGAAATCTCATCCTCATCCATAAAGAATTTTGCCACAAAAATGTCGCCCTCTTTTTCGGTTTCGTATTTCATTGTGCATTTGAAATTCGCTTGAATAAGTTCTTGTAGTTGTGACTTATAGTTATTATTTTCCACATTTTCAAAAGTGGAAAGGTTGAGTTTTTCAATGATAAAATCTCGCACAAAATCAATCCCTTTTTCAAGGTAAATTGCACCAATAATCGCCTCAAAGATATCACCCTTAATCGCGCGCGTCACCTTGCCGTGCAAACTTTTGCCTAAAAATAGTTCGCTTTCAATATTCAGCCTGTCGAAACACTCCGCAAGGTATTCCTCCGACACAAAATGGGCGCGAAGAACGGTCAAATCGCCCTCGTTTTTATTGCAATTTAAAAAGAGGTATTCTCCAACCAAAAAATCCAAAATACTATCGCCCAAAAATTCCAATCGTTGATAGTTTTCTTTCGATTTTGATGGATGCGTCAGCGCCTCATTGATATACTTTTTATTCTTAAATTCAACACCTAATTTTTCTTCAATCTTCTTCAACTTTCATCTCCGTTATCAACTTTTCAATCTTTTCAATGAGGTTATTTTTATATAACTTAACAACTTGATTTATCGACGCTGTGATATTGTCGCGCTTGCACGAACCGTGGTTTTTAACAATCAATTTCTTAACCCCCAAAAATGGTGCACCGCCGTGCTTGTCGGCGCTTAGTTTTGTTTTTAGCGCCTTGAAAGTTTTTTTCATAAAGAGCGCGCCAAACATCGACATCGGGTGACTTTTAATCTCGCTTTTTAAAACCGAAAGAATGGCGCTTGCCGTGCCTTCCACGCCTTTTAAGAGCGCGTTTCCAGCAAAACCGTCGGTGACGATGACGTCCACATTTCCGCTCATCACCTCTTTTCCTTCCACATTTCCAACAAAATTAACGGGCAAGTTTAACATAAGTGGATAGGTTTCCTTAACAAGTTCGTTCCCCTTATGCTCCTCGGTGCCGTTATTTAAAAGTGCCACGCGCGGATTTTCTTCCCCCTCAACAATCGAGTAATACGCGCTTCCCATAATGGCAAAATGAAGAAGGTTAATGCTCTTGCAGTCCACATTCGCACCGCTGTCGATAATGATAACGTCTCTACCCGTTTTGGTTGGCAAAATAGGAGCAAGTGCAGGGCGAGAAATTCCTTTAATCCGCCCAATTTTCATAATCGCGCCCGAAAGAATGGCGCCCGTGCTTCCAGCCGAAACCATACCAACAACGCTTTCATCCTCCTTAAGAAGGTCGAAGGCGCGAACGAGAGAAGAATCTTTTTTCTGCCTAATCGCAACGGTCGGCGTGTCATCATTTGTGATAACCTCAGTGGCGTTCACAATTTCAATTCGCTCCTCTCTTCCGTTTAAAATTTCTCTAATCTTATTTTCATCGCCGGTGAGGATGACGGTTAGCTCTTTATTCGCCCTAACCGCCTGCACCGCGCCCTCAACCACCTCCAAAGGCGCGTTGTCTCCACCGAATGCGTCCACAACAACTTTCATATCAAACTCCAAAATAAAAGATTTTGCAATTCCTTGCAAAAATATAATAACAAATATAAAAAAATAAGTCAAAGGAAATAGAAAAAAATTCGTCAGTGACGCTGTTACATTCTAAGGTATCGCGCGCTGAACATTGTTGACAAAAGGTCGCTCTAGCCTTGCCCGCTATGTCTAATACATCCTCTCAAAAAGCCTAACACGTGATACATAAAAAGTGGCAATGCCACTTTTTATGGTGTTGTGTGCTAGGCTACATTGCTTCTACCGAAAGGACTACCACCTCATTTGTCATTCTGAGGCAACGCCGAAGAATCTCGTCGGTGGCAAAGCCACTTTTTTATGTGTCGCGTGTTAGGTACCATATTGCCCAAACCAAATGCTGGTTACTCTAATCACCGCCCGCGAATGTCTAAATCATCCTCTTTTTTTTACGAAATTTGACCTATTCTCTTGAAAAAGCTTAACACACACCTCTTTTTGTTAGCAAATTATGACTAAACCTTAAACACCCTCAACGTCCAAGCGCGCTTTGTTAGGCTATACTTATTAAAATTATGAAATATGTGGCATTTTTTCAAAAAAAACACGTTTTTTCGCTTTTTTATCGATTTTTTAGCCTATTTTCTGCATTTTTTTTCAATTACAGCCTTAATTTAGCCTTGAATACTGCCCACCGCTCTTGGGAAGAACTCCACATCTCTAATGTTCGAAATACCTGTTAAATACATAACAAACCGCTCGAACCCCAGCCCGTAGCCAGAGTGGATATTAGTGCCGTAGCGACGCGTGTCGATATACCACGAATAGTCTTCCTCTTTAAGCCCAAGTTCGTTAATACGCGCGCGGAGTTTGTCGAGGCGTTCTTCTCTTTGGCTACCCCCGCAAAGTTCGCCAATGCCTGGCACAAGCATATCCACCGCCGCAACCGTCTTGCCGTCGTCATTTTGGCGCATATAGAACGCCTTTATCTCCTTTGGATAGTTTTTCAAAAACACCGGCTTTTTATAGACCTCTTCGGTCAAATACCTCTCGTGCTCGGACTGCAAATCCATCCCCCACTTAACAGGGAAAACAAACCTATCCTTCACCTTTTCAAGTGTGGTGATGGCGTCGGTGTAATCCAGGCGGACGAATTTGTTTTCAACAATGTTTCTCAGCCTTTCAATAAGCCCCGTGTCGACAAACTTATTCAAAAAAGCAAGTTCGTCAGCGCACTCTTCCATAACGAAGGCGATAACATATTTCACCATTTCTTCTTCGTTATCCATAAGTTCTTCAAGGTCGCAAAAACACATTTCTGGCTCCATCATCCAAAATTCGGCAACGTGGCGCGAAGTGTTGGAGTTTTCCGCGCGGAAGGTTGGACCAAATGTGTAAGTTTTGCCAAAGGCGTGAGTGATTGCCTCTTCGTGCAGTTGCCCAGACACCGTGAGCGAAACTTTTTTACCGAAAAAGTCCTTGCTGTAATCCACTTTTCCGTCTTTTTTTGGCAAATTTTCAAGGTCCAAAGTTGTGACTTGAAACATCTCACCCGCACCCTCGCAGTCGTTTGCGGTTATGATTGGCGTGTGAACATAAACAAAGTTGCGTTCGTGGAAAAATTTGTGAATGGCAAACGACGCCACCGAACGAATACGAAACACCGCATTAAACAAGTTTCCGCGCGGACGTATAGTTGGAATGGTTCGCAAAAATTCCACCGTGTGGCGCTTCTTTTGAAGAGGATAGTCAAGTTCGCACTCTCCCAAAACCTCCACTTTTTCAGCGTTAATCTCAAAAGGTTGCTGTGCTTCTGGCGTTAAAATCACCTTGCCCTCAATCTTAAAGGACGAGCCAACATTTTGTTTCACAATTTCGTCATAATTTGAGATTTTTCCGCGTTCAACAACAACTTGCACGCTCTTGAAAGCGCCGTCATTTAGTTCGATGAAGGCGATGTTTTTGCTGTCTCTCACCGTTCGCGCCCAACCGCAAATTGTCACCGATTTTCCGCCGAATTTTTCAAAAGTTTTGTTTAAATCTCTTATCTCAGTTCTTTTCATTTTCCACCTCAACTTATTTTTTGCTTATTTTTCGTTTTGAATAATCTCATAACCAATTACTGACATCTCGCCGTAATTTGCAATTTCTTAGCAATGATATCCACTTCATAGTTATTTTGTTATTTATATATCACTTTGCTAAATTTATTTAGCCACTGCGCTCATTCTTAGTTAAAATTTTATGATATTTAACTTAAATTTTTCAATTTTTGTTACCAATTAAATTCAAAATTTTCAATCCGTTCGCAGATTTTATGGCGTTATTCTCTCTGGACCTCTAAATATGAACATCGCTTCTTTCACATTCGATAGTTCAAGTAAATTCATTGTTATGCGGTCAAGCCCAAGCCCAAAACCGCCGTGTGGAGGACAACCATACCTAAAAAATTGGAGATAGAATTCCACATCTTTTGAAAGCCCCTTTTCTTCGGCTTGCTTTTTCAAAATGTCATACCTATGTTCTCTTTGCGCGCCTGTTGTTATCTCAACGCCCTTCCAAATGAGGTCATATCCTTGTGGGACGCCGTCCTTGCGCATATGATAGAACGCCCGCTTTCTTGCGCCATAGTCGGTGACGAACAAGAACTCACTGCTGTATGCATCCTTCGAAAATTGCGCACAAAGCCTTTCCGCTTCCGTGGTCAAATCGTCCTTCTCAGCGTCCGCACAGGTGTAGCCATACCTCTTTTCAAGTTCGGCATAAAGGTCGCAAAGTTTGATGCGAGGGAAAGGCATTTTTGGCACCACAACCTCCACGCCAAAGGTGTTCTTAATTTCCTCGCCATATTTTTCCTTAACTTTTTTAAGCGCGTCCGTCAAAAGTTCTTCTTCAAGTTTCATCACATCCTCGAACGAGTCTATGTTCGAAAATTCAAGGTCGAAACCAGTGAACTCAGTGGCGTGTTTTTTGGAATGCGATTTTTCCGCCCTAAACACAGGCCCGCACTCAAAAATTCGCCCAAATCCGCCACTCATTGCCATTTGCTTATAAAACTGCGGGCTTTGCGCGAGGTATGCGTATGTGTCAAAATACTTCACCTTAAACACCTCCGCGCCCGATTCCGACGCCGTGCCGATAAGTTTTGGCGAGTGAATTTCGATGAAATCTCTTTCAATCAAAAACTCACGCATTGCGTTTGTGAAAAGAGTTTGAACCTTAAAAAGTAATAAATTTTTTTCTTGGCGCAAATCTAACCAGCGGTAGTCAATCCTTTGGTCGATATTGCTCTCTGGCCCGATTGGATAGACCTCCGCCGTGCTTGTGACGGTAACGCTTTCGGCAAGCACTTCCTGCCCACCCATTTTCACGTATTCGCTCTTCACAAGTTCCCCTTCCACGATAACCGTTGAACCAACAAGAAGGTGTGAAAAAACCTCGCCAACATCGGCGTGCGCAACCTTATCGACCGTCACCTGAATTTTCCCAGAAAAATCTTTAAGGATGACGAATTGGATGTTCTTTTTGTCGCGGACGGTGTCGACCATACCCTGAAATCTCACCCGTCCTGGCACTAATTTTGAAATTTGCTCTGTCATACTCTCTCCTTTTTGCACCAACAAAAAATCCTAACGCAAAAAACTTGCATTAGGACGAAAAATCTTCCGCGGTGCCACCTAATTTGTCAAAAAATTTGACCACTCTTATTAAATTTTTAAACTCCAAAAGTGTTCTTCTCTTCCTCTTACGGACGCTTCTCACCAGCCAGCGCCTCTCTGTGTGTCACAAACGAAGATACTCTCTTTCTTCAACGTTTACGCTAAAATTTTAGCACGATTTAAAAATATTGTCAACAAATTTTCACTATCTTTGTTTTTTCTTTATTTACCTATTAAATTCGGTGGAATTATTCATATTTTGCTCGTATAAAAGTTCGTCTTTTTGAATTAACACCACTTCCTTATCAAGCAGTGTGTAGTCATTTTCATCATTCACAAGCACAATTCCCTTGTGGACGCTGTATGTTATGTAACCTTTCGGCAAAATTTTATTGCCATTTTTGTCGGTTTTAAGCCCGTTGAGGTCGAGTTCTTTGGCGTCGTAATATGGAGTTTGATAGGTTGACGAAAAACGAGTGTCGTTTGTCATCGTTAAAAAGTTCACCGAAAGCCAGTCACCTGCCATTTTTTCAAGTTCTTCGCAGATATAATACATATCATCAGCCGTGTCGCCATAAATATTTTCATTTAAAAACGCCCTACGGTTGAGAAAAAGGAAACTTTCAACCTCCGAGTGTATGTCGATGAATGGAAAGACAATCTTGTCGGCAAGTGCATCATATGACTGAATTTTGGAAGTGTTGACGTTTAAAAATTCATCAATCGCGCACAAAACCTTGCCGAACGACTTTTGCACCTTTGCATAGTTTTTCGAACTGTGCTCTTTGGTATAATACGATGCCATTTCAAGCGCGCTTTGTATGCCCTCAACATCCTCTCTAATATTTTCCAAATTTTCTTTAATGAGAGGAAGAACGATTTCCAAAAAATCTTCCACTCTATTTTTCTCTTTTTCGCGCTTTTTATTAATGATATCTTTTTTAACCATATCTAAGCATTTTTGCTCTTCGCGCTTATTTTTAAAATTTTTTCCTTTGGTAAACCTCATCAAGTCCTCACTTTTTTGACCAAAATAATGTTGCAGATTGAGGTAAATTGCAAAAATTTTGATAAGTAAGAGAATATTAGTCACAATTAACGCAACATTTTCTATTAAGAGTATATCATAATGAGGCACATTCTGTCAATAGTCAAATGACGCAAAAAAAATAATCACCACTTTTAAAGCAAATACTTAATAAAACAACCAGCACGCAATATTGCAGTATACGCGCGTGGTCTTTTAAGCACAAAAAATCACTTTCGAAACATCCTACAATTCAATAGGTTCGAAAGCGAGCAAGAAATTTGGTTTATTAAATCTCTAATATATCGAATTTCGTCATCATCCTTACCGCAGGCAAGTTCCATTGCAAGATATGTGGCAAGAAGGAGCGTGCTTTCTTTTTCGTCCATACTCTTCTATATTCCACGCATAGAAGTTAGGTTAATTTCCTTTGCGCGTTTTTCCCGCTCGCGACTCGCCTCCTCTTAGTTTTTCCTCCACAAAATGCCATAAATTGACTAAAAAAGAGCGCCCAAAGTAAACTTTGCACAAATTGTTTTTGATTAGATTTTCAAAGTGAAAATAAACTGCAAAAATTTTAATCCAAAAGCGGAAGAACATCCACCGAAAAAGTGGCGGAAATTTCCGGGTAAATTTTTGCTGTGACCTTGTAAACGCCCAGCATTTTGATTGGTTCTTTAAGTTCGATTTTCTTTTTGTCGATTGTTATGCCGATTTCATTAAGCGCATCAGCAATTTCCTTACTTGTCACCGAGCCAAACATTTTGCCATTTGCTCCGCACTTAATTTTGAGGGAAACAACCTTGCCCTCAATTTCGCCAGCAAGGGCTTTGGCAGACTTAATCTCCTCTTGCTTATGAAAATTTTGCGCACTCTTCTGCCCCATATTTTCGTTAAGAGCCGAGTTGTCAGCGCGCTTTGCAAGATTGTTTTTAAATAGATAATTGCTTGCATAGCCGTCGGCAACCTCCTTTATTTCGCCCTTCTTTCCCGTGCCTTTAACATCTTTAAGTAAAACAACTTTCATCTTTTCTCCTTTTCGAATATTTTATCGCATTTAAGTTTGATTTGTCAACATTTGGCAACAATATTATCGTCTAAAAAGCGCAAGGAGGAAAAATGGATATTCGTTGCAGAAAAACTGGTTGCGAGTTTAATGACCGCTACACCTGTAAAGCCCGCAAAATTGATGTGAGTAAGGCGTGCGTTTGCAGGGCTTTCGTTAAGGGCAATAAAGAGGTGGATAAAAGCAAAAAAATGTTTTCAAACACGCCAAGATACGCCCCGCAAAGAGATAGTAAAACGATAAAAATTGAATGCCAAGCAAACTGCCTTTTCAATGATAACGGCGTGTGCGAGGCAAACGGCATAACATTAAACGACCTAAAAAACCACCCTTACTGCATAACCTTTTTAAAAAAATAGAGTGGTAATTTGCGCCAACCCAATTTTGCGAAAATATAAATAGTTGATTTATGAAGAATCTCGTCGTAGGTTCGGCTAAACCCAAAACACTTCACACATCCAAGCACGCTTGGTCATATCGCGCAATTCACTAAACTCCCGCGCGGAGCAAGATTTCGTCTTGCAATTTATTCATAATTTTTTCATCATCTTTTTCAATATGGTCATAGCCCAAAAGGTGCAAAAGTCCGTGAAGCGCCAAAAAGCAAACCTCTCTTTTCATTGAATGCCCAAACTCCCTTGCTTGCGTCTTTGCCACATTTTTGGAGATAACCACATCGCCCAAAAAGAGCATATTAGTGTCAAAATCGGCGTCACTTTGAAAATTTTTCAAACTTTCCTCCGCTTTTTTTTGTAGATTTGGGAAAGAAAGCACGTCGGTCACCTTGTCAATCTTACGAAACTCTCTGTTCAGCCCTCTAATTTTTTCATCACTGACGAAATTCACCGAAAGATAGACGTTTTCAAAGTCCTCGCCCAAAACCTTCTCGGCAATCTTAAAAATTTTGCCGATTTTTCTTTTGTATAGCCCGATTTTTCCGTCAATTTTCATCTCTACCCACCTCAATTTCTTCAACAATAGTGTATGAAACCAGCATACCTCCGTCGGTTTCGCTCGATTGCACGAATTCATCTTTTATTATACCACACTTCGTCAAATTTTTCAACGCTTTTTCGCGCGCCTCTTTTTTTAGCCGTTCTTCCGCCTCGGCAAAAGTTTCTTTAATTTTAACAAATTCGAGTTCGAAATATGTTGTTCTTTCCAGTTTAAGAGGAAGAAGATTGTTTAAAATAAGCGGTTTTATTTCCACCTCCTCCTCATAAAGAGAAAAGGTTTCCTTCGCCTCGTTGCGGTAAATTGGAAGGTTAAAAAGCGTCACCACCAACCTTTCGCTCGTCCTGCCCGTTCGCACTTTTTCGGTTCGCTCGTTTTGATGCTGAACGCTTGCGGTGTGGTAGATTTCCATTGTGATTTGCGCTTTTGCAAGCACCCTGTGCCGAACGCCACCGTCGATATAAAATGGATAAACCAAAACATCGCCCGCACGCACATAGTCGCCGATTTTCACCGCCATCGTTCCCGAAACCAACTCAAAATCGGTTATTTTTCCGTCGTAGTCGCTCACAATCGGCGCGAACTCGCCATAAATTTCCTCAGGCAAGAGTTTTTCTTTTATGTTGACAACAAGGGTTTGTCCGCGCACAATCACCGACACAAAACTTATCTCGTCAAAGTGGTCGTAAAGCGCACCCTCCACCTTTTTTGTGTTTAACTTATATTTATTTTTTGGAAAATTGGTTCTAATATATTCAACAACTTCCTTTTCCAAAATGTTCTCTCCGCCCAAAATTTCATACTGCAAAATGAATGGCGATTGCAAAAAAATTAAAAGCGCCCCAAACACAACTGGTAAAAGCACATTTATACTAAGCACCCTTAAAAAAATGGCGCCACCGACCCTTCGCTCTTCTAAAATTTCATAGTTATGTGTTTGCAAAAATTTTCTCACGCTTTTAGCCTTCGTCGCGCCCACCCTAAAGGATGTGAGGTTTTTAGAATGTCGAAAAATGTCGAAAATTTCTACTTGCTTAGAAAGAATGTTCAAGTTTTTTTCGATGTTAAGCCCTTTAATCTTAAACAAAACGCCACTTTTCAATCTTTTCAAAGGTTAATCCTCTTAATTTCGCCCGAGATTTTCAGTGTGTTTTCGGTGAGTTCGCTCAAATTTAAGCCCTCGCCTTCCACCTCAACACTGCCGTTTTTCACCCTAAAAACCACCAGCGATTTGGTGAGCGTTTTTATTCCCCTATGCCCCTCAACATACAAAATGCGATTGGAAATATTGATGATATGAAACTCATCCACCTTCAAATCTTTTTTAATTTCGCCGAAAAAATTGAACATTCAAGGTATTATATGAGAAAATTTTATTATATATGAAAGACATATATGGAATACAACATTGTGGCAAGCCAGTATTATAGGAGCGAATTTTATTATATATGAAAGACCTTAGACTTTGTTCTTGCAAGGCAAAATGGTATTATATGAGCGGGTTATGCTATATATGAAAGACCTTAGACTTTGTTCTTACCATCAAAAAAAAGTATTTTGTAAATGGATTATGTTATATATGAAATATGAACCTTTTACATTAATTTTGCTTATTCGCAATAAAAAAGGAAGAAACATAAAAATTTCTTCCTAAACTTTTTTTTCGATTTTTAATAATTTTCAGCAAATTTTAGCCACCAATAGAAGCGTAATCTTGGTAACTTTCCAAATCTTCTGGCATTTCAACCGTCTTTTCGCTTGCAACAAATTCGATGATTTGGCTCATTCCTTGAACATTGGCGTCCATTCTAAATTCTTTGAAATTCTTGTCAGCGTCCAAAATTAAATACACATTTCCTTCGTTTTTCACTTCAGCATCAGGGTCTGCCAAAGACACATTTAACTTAACGTAACTATCGCTAGTTGCCATTTTATAGGTTGCATCCGCGTCGTTAAAATAAGCGCTAACAACACTATTCGAATCAATGGCTTCAGCAAATTTTGTAAAAATTGATGTGAATGTCAAATCTGAAGCATCATTGTATTTTATCTTTTCTCCGTTCACATTGCTATAAGCCGTGTTGGTTGTGCCGTCAAAATAAACACTGCCCTTCGCGTTATAAGAAATTTTCAGCCCCTGAAATCCTCCTTTAAAGAACGCGCTTCCAGTGAGGTAGATATTGCCAGCGCTATCAATAGTTCCAGAGTAGTTAAATCTTGCCGTACCTTCTTCAAGCCCAATGCCTGTGATGTCAACATCCTCATTAAGCGACGCATCGATGACAATTCTAAACTCGTATCCGCCCGCCGACGGAGTGTAGTCTGTGGTTACCGGCACAACCTCCTCATAATAGGCTGCTCTTTGTAGTTACCCGCGGTGTTAACAATACTTCCGCCTCCGCAAGAAGCAAGTGCCAGCCCGCCCACTGCAACAACGGCAAGCCCAGCAAGTCCAGTTAAAATTTTTTTCATAAATCCTCCTTTTATTTAACCTATTTATATAGTAACAATAAAAGAAAGGATGTGTCAAACAATTTTTATAGAAAATAATAATTTTTTAAAGAAACTTGTCGAAGCAAGTTCTTTCTTTTAAGATATTCACTTTAAAAATACTAAAAATTCTCTCTAAATTAGTTAAAATCCATTTTTAACCATTAATTGCCAGCCAAATCACCAAAAATTGCTTAAATCTAATAAATGTTATTTTAAACTTATTGAATGAGATTATTAAAATCGATTGAATATGTTTAAACTTATTAAATTCGACTTTTTATTTAGTCAAATAACTTTTAAATATAACAAAAACATACTTCGAATCGCCGAGAAATCTCCTTTGCGTAATGATATTTTCAAAGAAATTAATCAAAATCGCTTTCATCAATGCTTTCTTTTGAGAGGAGGATGGAGAGAATTTTGTTCTTATCCACCTCGGAAAGTTTGCTTAAAATAAGCGAAATGTCCTCTTTTTTGTTAAAGTAATCGTCTTTAAAATCCTCAATGGTGTAGGCTTGAGAAGCACCTTTTGGCAACTTTTTATTATCTTGCAATTCGTTAAATTTCGGTTGTTTTTCAAGAGGTGAATTTGAAGGCTCATCTTCGTCAAAGTCCAATTCGTCGTCAGCTTCGTCACTTATTTCACCAATGTTGTCATTTATTTCGTCGTCAAAATTGGATTCGTATTTTTTGAGATACTCTTGTTTCTTGCGCGTCAAAAAGTCTTGGTATGCCTTTTCGATATCGTCCTCAAAGTCGTCATCGTCGCCAAAATCGTCATAGTCATCCTCCTCCTTTGGTGGCTTAGGTGCGAATGCTCGATGCCCACTTGCGCGCCTAAATGGTGAAGAAAACTTTTCTTTTGTTGCTGGCTCTTCCACCTTGAAATCTTCAAAAACGGCGTCCAAATTTTCTTCCGTGGAAGGTTGCAAATTTTGAGCGGTCTCATCCTTCTCGCTCGCACCATCTTCTGCGACGTCCGCTTTCTTCGCGTTTTCCTTTTCGTCATAACCCGCCAAAATCTTTTTAAGCGCCTCCTCATTAACCTTAATTTTGCCGAAAGAACTGCGCTTTGTCAGTTTTTGCTTTGCCTTTTTAGTTTTCTCCACTTTCTCAGTTTTTTCTTCTTTTTTTGAGAATTTATCCGCTAATTTTGGCGTTTTTTGCGCCGATTTTGCTGTTTCGTTTGCTGAATTTTTGTCAAAATCCGAACTCCCCTCTTCTTTTAACGCTTCGCCAGCTGAATTTTTGGCGGTCTCAAAATGGGTGCCATTCTTGTTTTTATGCACCCTATCCTTCTCTTTTTCCGCCTTGCTCTTTAAAATTGTTCGGACAACGAAAAAGACGAGTAGCCCAGCGTCCACAACCATAACAGCGATAAGCGCATAAACGAGATTTTCCATACTCACCCCTTTCTCTCATTCTAGCACATTTTAAAAAGTTTGTAAATAGCATTTAAGCATTAAGCCATTAAGCATTAAACCCTTTAAGCATTAAGCCCTTTAAGCATTAAGCCATTTAAGCATTAAGCCATATTAATGAAAAAAGTAAGAGCTAGCAATTTCACGTGTTAGCCTATTTTGCTTTTATATTACGTTCAACGCGCAAGATAACTTCTACCATTAGGCAAGGCAGTTATTTGTCATTCCAAGTATTTATTGCCTAACACACACTACAATTTATACCATTAGGACTATCGGCTTATCTGTCATTCTGAGGCAACGCCGAAGAATCTCGTCGTAGCACCCGACCGCGAATGTCTAATCTATCCTCTTTTCACTACACGCCCTCCTCTCACCGCGCGAATACATCCTCTTTCCATCAATATATCAATCATACCACATAAAAAACGCCTAGCGCAAAGTATAGCTTCTACCGTTAGGCAAGGCAGTTATTTGTCATTCTGAGGCGAAGCCGAAGAATGACATTTAACGGTATCGCCTTGCGGTAAGGGTTAGGTTATAACCACGCTGTGTCGCTCTTGTTTTTGAAAGCTGTTCTTCGACGAGATTCTTCGCTGACGCTCAGAATGACAAATGAGCCAATAGTCCTAACGGAATATATGGTGTAACGTGTTAAAGCATTACATTATAAAGGCGTTACCTTTGGAATGACAACAAGCCAACAGTCCTTGCGGTAGAAGAGATATTGCGTGTTAAGTGTCAATTTGGAACGTTAGAACGCTTGGCTTTACGCGGGCGGGCTTTGGTGAGGCTGAAACTTAAATCAAGCAAAAACTCGAGGTCGTCTTTTGCAACCTCCTCCAAAACCACGGTCAGCCAATGGACCTTATTCATATGATAAGCCGTGTAAACGCCCTTTTTGTTCAGCAGGTCCGCGCGAATAAGAGGGTCGGTTTTCACATCCAAGATATCAACCAACCTTTCCCCGCCGTCCTTGGCAATCTTGCCCCTTTCAGCACGCATAATGATAGCGAACCACTTTCTGTTTTCGGTATGGCGAAAGACGAGCGCGTCGATATCACTAAACGGATTATCCGCCGACACGCCATAATTTTCGCTGACAAACCTAACAAATTCTTCCTTTGTCATAATGGAGCCTCAACTTTCCATCCAAAAAATTCATATTTTTCACAATATTTTTTATCTAAAAGCACAAAACTCTTCCCAGCGCAATTAAATTCTACTTTTTCTCGTTCTCGCTTTCCGCACTTTCCTCAACAATAATTTCCTCGCCCTTTTCTTCACCCTCTTCGGCGGAAACCTCCGTCTTTTTCCTGCGAATTTTACTCATAAGGTCGATTTTATTTTCCTTGCCCACCACTAGGCGTGCGATGTTCTTATGATGAAGCGCGAAAACAAGTGCCACAATGCACCATATAAGCACCAAAACAGGCACAAGGTGCACAATATTCCACACCGAAAAAAGCGTGGTTGATGTGATTGCCATTGAGAGGATGTAGATAAACGAAATCACCGAGCCGTATTTGATGACAAACAGCATAAGCAAGAAGCAAACAACGAACGCCACAAGGCTCATCCAGTAAAAATGAGGATTGAAAGTGAAAAGCCCGAATGTGCTTGCCACGCCCTTTCCGCCCTTGAATTTATAATAAATTGGAAAGCAGTGCCCCACAATGGCGGAAATTCCGGCAACAAAATACGCTAAATCGCCATAGCCGTCATAGAAATGTTCCACAATAAAGTAAGACACAAGCGCTGGCAAACCGCACTTAATTGCGTCCATAACAAGCGTCAAAATTGCCTCGCCGAAACCGCGCGTGCGAAGCATATTCATCGTGCCAGGATTGTGACTCCCAACCTTTGTGATATCTTTTTTGGCAAAAGCCCAAGAGAAAATTCTTGCAAAACTTACACTGCCCACAAGATACGAAATCACCACGATTATCGGATAAATCCACCAAGCCATCTAATCTTCCTCCTTCCCTTTAAAAGTTAGCGTGATAGGCGTGCCAGAAAAGTCAACCTTCTCGCGGAGCCTATTTTCCAAATATCTCTCATACGAAAAGTTGATAAGTTTTGGCTCCTTGCAAAAGAAAACAAACTTAGGCGGATTGGTGGAAGGCTCGGTCGCATACAAAATTTTCGCCCTCTGCCCATTCTTTGCAGGAGGCTCGAAATTGAGGATGGCGTCTTGCAAAATATCATTTAAAACTCCCGTTGTGATTCGGCGCGAGGCGTTCTCGTAGACATAATCCACCTTTTCCATAATTTCTGAGAGACCCTTGCCAAGAAGCGCCGAAACGTAGATAGGAACAAAGTATGACATAAACGAGAGTTTGTCTTTCAAAATTTCGCCATACTTATTTTTATCCATAGTTTTAAGGTCCCACTTATTGACAGCCACCACGCTTGGCTTGCCCGCCTCATGCACATAGCCTGCAATTCTAACATCCTGCTCAGTAATCTCCTTGGACGCATCAAGCACAATCAAAACAACGTCCGCGTCGTCAATTGCCATCATACTGCGAAGCACGGAATACCCCTCAACGCTTTCCTTTTCAACCGAACGCTGACGCCTAAGCCCCGCGGTATCGACCAAAAAGTAGTCTTTTTTATTACACTTAAATGGGATTGTGACCGCATCTCGCGTCGTTCCCTCAACCTCACTCACAACCACGCGTTTCTTGCCAAGAAGGCGATTGATTATCGAACTTTTGCCAACGTTTGGACGCCCCACAAGCGCTATCTTTATGCCACCCAATTCCTCTTTGCTTTGGTCGTTTGGAAAATATGAAGTAACCTTGTCTAAAACATCACCAATTCCTCGCCCTTGCGTGCAAGAGATAGGCATTGGCTCGCCAAGCCCGAGCGAGTAGAAATCATAGAGGTTCGATAGGTCAAAATTGTCAAGTTTATTCGCAACAAGCACCACTGGCGTTTTGGTTTTTCTTATCAATCGCGCCACCGCCATATCGCCGTTTGTGACGCCAACCTTGCCATCCACCAAAAAAATGATAACATCGGCAGTGTCAAGTGCAAGATTGACCTGCTCTTTAATTTCTGGCTGAAAAGCATCGTCGCTTTTCTCTTCCAGCCCGCCCGTATCAACCAAACTAAATTCCTTACCACACCATTCAGCGTCGGCATAAATTCTGTCGCGCGTTACCCCCGCAACATCGTCAACAATCGAAATCCTTTTTCCGCAAAGTTTGTTGAAAAGTGTGGATTTTCCAACATTTGCGCGCCCAACAATGGCAACAATAGGTTTACTCATATATAAAATATATCACACTAGGAAAAATAAGTAAAATAAATTAGCAAAATAAAATCACTTAAAATTTTTTAAATTAAATTATGTTGAAATAATCAGTTAAAAAGTTTTAAATAAAACACCTAAGTAACGAATACTTAGGCATTTAATAATAAACATTTTTATAATAGATTTGTCTAAGAATAAACATAGACCATTTAAACTACAATTAACAAGCATAACCAAATTTTACTGCTCTTTTCCGCAATAGGAACAAAATTTAGAGTCTTTATCAATTTCTTTTCCGCAGTACTTACAAAACATCTTTTCTTCCACAACCTCTTCGGTCATTCCTTCTTTAACGGCACCAGCCACGGTTTTTACTGCACCTTTTGAAACATCAGCCTGCGTATTAGCAATGTCTTTCAAATCTTCCCTATTTTCATTAATTATATGTTTCTGCGTCTTTATCATAAGTTTTTGCATATTAGGCGTAAAACCAATACTCATCATAATGATGCCAATCATAAGACCGACCATCCCACCAAACATAAAGCCTACACTTTTTTCCATTTCGCTAAAAGAATCATCTACACAAAAAGAGGTGATTAAAAGAGCAAGTCCTGCAAGAAACAAAATTATTCCTAATATTTTTAAAACTAAATAAATTTTTGGTAATTTTTCTTTCATATTTATCTCCATATACAATTAAAATAAAAAAAACCTAGTAAATTGTAAAGCGTTTTACTAAATAAATTTTGCTTTTTAGTTTCAGAGAGGTTTAGTGCAGTTACAATTCACTCTTTTAAATTGTAATTTCTTGGTCGGTCAGGTTTTATAATTCACGTTCTTCTCTTTTATCTGCACTCACATAATAAGAAAATAACGCAAGACCTTCAACAGAAAATAAGATTGGTGTGTAAAAACATATAATAGCTCCAGACGTTTCCTCAAGGTCCTTCGCCTTTTCATAAGGTTCTCTTTGCCCAGATAAGTCGATATACTCTTCAAGATTGTAATTTATTTTTACTTCTTCAACATACTCGCTTTCAATGTTTTCTAAATCTTTTTTAGATATCTCTCCATTTTCATATTGTAACTCCGCAGGGTAAACCTTTTCTACATATAAACGTCTCAAATAGTTATCATTTAAGCAAGCCTCAATAAACTTATCATTATCGTCATAACCTTTTTCAATGTTTTCTCTTTTCCCACTGCTTATTGCTTCAATTGAAACCGCTGTTACCCAAGCCCCAATAGATAAAATAGTACCAGAAATCAAGGCAATCCTAAATATTTTGTTTCTATTTTTAAGCATAACGCACACTCCTTATATGCGTGTAGTATACAATAGATTTAACAAAATGTCAATACTCCTCTCTTAAAGAAAAAACTACTTTTTAAGGCACTTTTTTTGACAGTTTTTGCAATTAAATGGGCATTTTTTTCTTTTTATAAATCTATAAATGAAAATTAGTGAAAGCAAAATAAAGACGAAAGCAAGCAAAATTAGAACAAAAGCCCAACCATAAATTTCAATGGCAAATGCGATGTTAAAGACAATGAAACTGACAACATACGCGGTGAAAAGTTCTACAATAACACCAATTAGCGTCCACTTTTTACCAACTTCGTCAAGGAGGGTTGAAATCGAGGCAAGGCACGGAACATATAAGAGCGAAAACACCAAAAAGGACAAAACCGAGGCATATGATGCGAAATATACCACACTTGTTGGAAGAAGGATGGATTCTTTTATTAGTTGCGTCGAGCCTGCGTCGATGCCGTTAAACATAGCAATCGACGACACCACAACCTCCTTTGCAATAAGCCCCGCAAGAAGTGCCGACACCACCGCCCAATTATCAAAGCCAAGCGGAGCGAAGCAAGGCGCCAAGAACTTGCCCAGCGATTGCAAAATGCTCCCCTCGCCGTTCGCGCAATACCTAAACGAAAAACTGAACGACGACAGCAAAAACACAATAACATTCATCGCAATCATCACCGAGCCAATTTTTACTAGGAATTGCTTTGAATTTGCAAGAAGCACTTTCATTGTTCGCCTCAGTGACATATGACGATAAGGCGGAAATTCCAAAATGAAAGTGGTGTTATCGCTCTTTAGAAACGTCATATCAAAGATTTTTGAAACGGTGATTGCCACAATAACGCCAAGAAGGTATAGTCCGAGAATGACAAAAATGTTGGACGCGCCAAAAAATGCCCCGCCCACCACTGCATAGATGGGAATTTTTGCCGAACAACTCATATATGGGCAAACAAGCGCGGTCTTTATCTTGCTGTTTTTGTTGTCCATATTGCGCGCGGTCATAATGGCGGTGGTCGAACAGCCGAAACCCATAAGAAGAGTGTAGACACTTTTGCCTGACAAGCCAACTTTACCTAAGATATCCTCAAAGATGAACGCCACGCGACTTAGATAGCCACTGTCCTCCAAAAGGCTCAAAAAGAAGAATAAAAGGACCACTTGTGGCAAAAAAGAAAGCACGGTGTTTAGCCCGCCAAAGAGCGCGTCGTTAAATAGCGAACACCAAAAACCATCACCTAATTTTGAGATTAAGAATTGAGAAATCGGCTCAGTTATAAGCCCCAAAAGCGAGGAAAGTGCGCTAGACATAAAGGCGCCAAGCGAGAAAAAAGTGAGATAGAAAATTGCACCAAGGATGAGAAAAAAGCACGGGAACGCCAAAAATTTATTCAATAAAATTTTGTCAAACTTGCTTTTTCCATAAACAAAATCAGCACTTTGACAGCACTCACTTATCACCTCGTCCAAAAATTGATAGCGCGCCTTTGCCAAAGTTTCCATTGAAGAGGAGGGAAGATTTTTGAAGATTTCATCAATCTCGCTTTCCTTAAAACCCTCACCTAAAAGGAAATTCCTATCTCTCTCAAATGCCTTAATGAGGCAGAGCGTTTTATTGTTATTTTCAGAAAAATAGTGCGAAATGCAAGAAAAATCAACTTTTTTTAAGTATTTTGGCGTTTTTTTATTAAAAAATTGAAGTTTTTTGATTTCGGTTATATTTTTTTCAGCATTAACTTCTATCACTTTCACACCCAAAATCTCTTCCAATTTTTTTTGTGAAACTTTAAATTTGGTGCGCCTATCAATTTCGTTTAAAACAACGCAAATCTCCTTGCCCGCCTCAATTAGACACAGTGTGAGGTATAGATTTCGCTGAAGATTGTTGAGGTCGCAAATGTTAATTATTTTTGAGTTTGACCCAAGAATCAACTTTGTGGAAACCTCCTCCTCAAATGAGAGAGGCGTGAGAGAATATATCCCTGGCGTGTCAACAAGCATATATTTTTTCCCGCCGAGCGAGAACTCTTTTTTCTTTTCCTCAACCGTCACTCCGTGCCAATTTCCAACGTGCTCATTCGCGCGCACAAGCGAATTGAAAAAGGTGGTTTTGCCAGCGTTGGGATTGCCAACCAAAAGTATTTCTTCCGTCATTGCACCGCCACATCCACAAGTAGTGCACTTCGCACGCTAAGCACATACCCGCGAATTTCCACCAAAAACACCTTTTTAAGTGGAGAGATATTTAAAATTGTGACAACTTGTCCCGCGATTATTCCAAGTTCGAGAAAGCGCCTAGCCACTTTCTCTTCGCCACCCACCGACAGGATTTTATATTTTCGCCCCACCACACCATTTATAAGTGAAATCATATAAAATCCTATGCAAATGCGCCCTGTTTTATGTTTTCTTGTGAGTTAAATAACTCCGCGGAGGCAATCGCTTGGCAACAATAATAAAATCTTAGCATTAAAACAAATTAAATAATTTCAACCAACGCTTTGCAACATTAAAAAATAATTTTTCACATATTACGACACCGCTTACATAATTTCGCGCGAACGCTTGCCTTCGCCTTAGATAATCTAAAAATAAGCGGAAATCAAAAAATATGGTGTTATTAAGTTGCATTCATACCATATTTTGTGTTATCATTAACAAAAGGAGAAGAATATGAAATGTATTTATTGTGGTTGTGAAGAAAGCAAGGTGCTTGACAGTCGCTCGACGGATGAATCAAACTCAATTCGCAGGCGCCGTGAATGCCTTAACTGCGGAAAGCGCTTCACTACATATGAAACAGTTGAAACCGTGCCAATTTTGGTGGTGAAAAAAGATGGCTCTCGCCAACCGTTCAATATCGAAAAAATCAAATGCGGAATGATTAAAGCGTGCGAAAAACGCCCAGTGAGTATGGCACAAATCGACGAAATGGCTGAGGATATTGAAAAAAACATCCAAAACTCTCTTCGCCAAGAGGTTTCCAGCCAAGAGATAGGCGAAATGATTATGGAGCGCCTCAAAAAAGTGGACGAAATTGCGTATGTGCGTTTCGCCTCCGTTTACCGACAATTTAAAGATGTCACAAACTTTATTAAACTTATCACCGAGATGTAACCTTTTGCTTACATAGAGCAAAAAAAAGAATCTCAGCGATACTGCTTTTTGATGTGTTACAGTTTAAGTAAAACAATTTTTAATAAGTGGAAAAAATTAGACATACGCGGGCAGTGGCTACGACGAGATTCTTCGCTGGCGTCGCCTTGCTCCTTGCTCAGAATGACAAATAACTACCCCGCCTAACGGTATACAATACCGTGGTGTTAAGCAATACATTAAAAAGTGGCAACGTCACCTACGACCATTCTTTGGCGTTGCCTTAGAATGTCATTTAGCACTATTCTTCGATATAGGCTAAATTGCAATCAAATAGTATTGCATTTCGCGCTATGCGACTTATTCCGTTAGGACTATTGACTCGCTTGTCATTCTGAGCGGAGCGAAGAATCTCGTCGTAGAACGGCTTTCAAAATTCGAAAATGCCACCAAAATTCTTCGGCGTTGCCTTAGAATGTCATTTAGCACTATTCTTGGTATGAGCTAGATTGCAATCAAATAACATTTCGCGCAATGCGACTTATTCCGTTAGGACTATTGGCTCGCTTGTCATTCTGAGCGTTAGCGAAGAATCTCGTCGTAGAACGGCTTTCAAAATTCGAAAACGCCACCAAAATTCTTCGGCGTTGCCTTAGAATGTCATTTAGCGCTATTCTTCGATATAGGCTAAATTGCAATCAAATAGTATTGCATTTCGCGCAATGCGATTTTTTGTGCAATAAAAAAGGCTGTTTATGGACGAACTTTCATTCGATTCATAAACAGTCTTTTATTTAAAATACTTTAAAGAAGCATTATCAATTTAAGTCTTATTTTTTCCATTTACTTCTAATTTTTTCAATCCAAGGTGGAATGGAAGAAGATGGGTTAACATCAACGCGTGACGTTTGGTCGTTTTGCTCCAACTTAACCTCTTCCTTAGGAGCGGTGTAGCCAAAAGGATTGAAACTCTTAAACTCGTCGTCATCCTTCTTATCTTCTGCCAAATTCTCAGGCTCAGCCTCTTCTTTTTCCTCTTCCTCGTCGTCCTTGCCTCTAAAGCCAGTTGCGATGATGGTGATTTCCACCTCGTCGTGCATTTCTGGGTCGATACTCGAACCGAAGATAAGGTTACAACTTGGGTCGATAACCTCCTTAACCATATTAGCCGCTTCAGTAACCTCGCGCAAAGTGATATCGCTTCCGCCCTTAATGTTCAAAACAACGCCAGTCGCGCCCTCAATTGTGGTTTCGATAAGAGGAGAAGCCACTGCCTGACGCACTGCCTCCAAGGTTTTATTTTCGCCCTTACCTCTGCCGATACCCATATGCGCAAGTCCACGGTTTTTCATAACAGTTTCCACATCCGCGAAATCCAAGTTAATCATACCAGGGAAAACGATGAGGTCGCTTATTCCTTGAATACCTTGGCGAAGAACGTCGTCCGCATACCTAAACGCGTCAACAAGAGTGATTTTTTCAGGCAAAATCGTTGCAAGGCGTTCGTTTGGAATGATAACAATGGTGTCGACATATTTTTTGAGTTCATTGATGCCCTTTTCCGCATTTTCCATTCTTCGTCTATTTTCAAACGCAAAAGGTTTGGTGACAATACCAACCGTGAGTATGCCAAGTTCTTTGGCGATTTGTGCGATAACTGGAGCCGCGCCCGTTCCCGTTCCGCCACCCATACCAGCGGTGATAAACACGAGGTCCGCGCCTTTAAGCACCTCTGTGATGGAGGTTTTGCTTTCTTCAGCGGATTTTCTTCCCACTTCTGGGATGCCACCCGCACCCTTACCGCCCGTCAATCTTTCGCCGATTTGAAGGCGCTTTGGTGCTTTTGAGATTAAAAGCGCCTGCTTATCAGTGTTGATAGCAACGAACTCCGCGCTTGAAACGTTGGCGTCAATCATACGGTTCACGGCGTTATTTCCGCCCCCGCCGACGCCCAGCACCTTGATTTTTACCACGGAAGTTGAGTTTAAGTCTTGTTGTTCCATAATTTTCTCCTTTTATTTTATTTTAACTTTTTTGGAAACTAAATGCAACTTTTTGACGAATATTTTTTAACTATTCAGCGCGGTCGACACAAGCCCCAAGATTGAGGCAAGTTCCGGCTTGTCCATCCCCGGAATTGGAGGTGTGCCATAACTAACGTTTCGATTAAGGCACTTTGCAAGATAGTCCTTTCCGCCTCGCAACTTGCTTATGCCCGCCCCGCAAAGATAGATTGGATAGAACGGCACATACTCCTTGGCGAAAACACGGATGCACTCGTTGACCGTGGAGGCAATCAGCCCTATTCGATAGCACACAGCCTCATTGACAAAATTCAACGGCAACTTCAAAATTTTTCCGCCAAGTGTGGAGAGTTCGTAGGTGTCATCCGCGCCCTTAAGAGAAAGCACAATTTGCTTTTTCAGCCGACGCGCTTCTTGGTAATCAATTCCGCAGGCCTCGGCGAGGTCGCTTGTTATGTAGGACCCTCCCATTGAGAAAGAGGTGAGGTTTGTCATCGCATTGTTTTTAATGAACGCCACACTTGTGGAGCGCGCGCCAACATCAATCACAATGCAAGTGCGCTCGCGTTCCTCCTCTGCCAAAATAAACAGCCCTTCGGCAAGCGGTTCGCTTATGTATTCCACCTGTTCGATGTTCATCTTTGAGAAAATTTTGTTGAATTGTTTAATGAAATCCGCCTTGCATAGCACCACCGATAGGTCGGCTGAGATGAAATAGCACTTTTGTTTTAACGGATTTTGTATGTTCTTCGCCTCGTCGAGCGTGTAGGAAATTGGGTTGACCGAAATTATGTCCATATCATCAGCATAGTTCGCGCTGGATGCGCTGGCAATGATGTTATCAATGTCCTTCTCGCTTATCGCGTGACGATTTTTGAAGTTCAGTTGACAGTTTTCGGTGATAACCTTCGAAAATTCGGCAGGCACACCTACAAAAACTTTTTTGATTTTCTTTTTGTATACCGACGTGATTTGCGAAAAAAGAGTCATCACAGCGTCGTCTAAATACGCCTTTTCCACAAAATCGCCCTCCAAAAAGCCAGCGTAATCAACCGACGCCTTCGCTTTGATGCAGAAAGTGTTGTTAAGCCCCCTCTCGGCAATCATACACGAAAGTTTGGACGAACCGATTTCAATAACCGTTACGCAATTTTCCGCCATAACCCCTCTTTATAACTATATTTTATCTATTTATGAAAAAATTGTCAAACAAAATACTCAAATTATTTATAAAAATTAATTTTTTTTAATATTTATGCAATTTTCTTGTTGTTTTCTCTTTGCACGCGCTTTTTTTGATTGCGCTAAACTTATATCACTTTAAAAGAAATTAAAAAAGCGTTGACAAGACTAGGTTTAAGTTTTGCAGTTGATAGGTTCTTAAAATAATGCTTATTTTGCTTTGAATTTTGGTGGGCAAGATAGTCACAAGGCGGGCGCTGGAACCGATTTTTCGGCGAAAAATCGGTGGCGAGAGGCGCGCCTAGCCCTTACGCATTTTTTTTAAACCTTTTGCGCCTCTCGCCGAGCGCGCGTTTCGCGCGCTCCCAGCGCCCCATCAAAACAAATTTTTTCACCGAAATAACTTGCTTTTTACGCCAAATTGAACTAAAATAATAGAGTAAGGAGATAAAAATGATTGACATCAATTTAATTAGAACAAATAGAGAACTTGTGAAGGAAAATATCAAAAAGAAATTCCAGGACGAAAAACTCCCTCTTGTTGACGAGGTTTTTGAATTAGATAAGAAAAACCGTGCCCTTAAACAAGAGGCAGATGCACTCCGCGCCTCCCGCAACAGTTTAAGCGAGCAAATTGGCAAACTTATGCGCGAGAAAAATGTGGACGAGGCAAACAAAATTAAGGAAACCGTCAAAAAGAATAACGAACGAATTGCCGAGATTGAAAAGGAAGAAGATGCGCTCAATGAGCAAATCAAAAAAAATATGATGACAATTCCAAACATAATCGACGCCAGCGTCCCACTCGGCAAGGACGACAGCGAAAATGTGGAAATCGAGCGTTTTGGCGAACCTAAGGTGCCAGCGTTTGAAGTGCCATATCACGCCGACATTTTAAAGAGATTTAACGGCTTAGACAAAGAAAGCGCAGGCAGAACGAGCGGAAATGGTTTTTATTATCTTATCGGCGACCCAGCAAGGCTTGTCAGCGCAATGATAAACTACGCCCGCGACTATATGATTGAAAAAGGTTTTATCTACTGCATACCTCCATTTATGATAAGAAGCGACGTTGTGAACGGTGTTATGAGTTTTGCCGAAATGGACGCAATGATGTATAAAATTGAAGGAGAGGACCTCTACCTTATCGGCACAAGCGAGCATAGTATGATAGGCAGATTCAAAGGTCAAATCATAAACGAGAAAGAACTTCCAATCACAATGACCTCGTATAGTCCTTGCTTTCGCAAAGAAGTTGGCGCGCACGGCATTGAGGAGCGCGGAATTTATCGCGTCCATCAATTCGAAAAGCAAGAGATGATTGTTTTGTGTCGCCCAGAGGAAAGTATGGACTGGTATAACAAAATGTGGAATTACACTGTGGAGATTTTCCGCAATATGAACATACCTGTGCGCACGCTTGAATGTTGCAGTGGTGACCTTGCCGACCTTAAAGTGAAAAGTTGTGATGTTGAGGCTTGGAGTCCGCGCCAAAAGAAATATTTTGAAGTCGGCTCTTGCTCCACACTTGGCGACGCGCAGGCGCGCAGGCTTGGCATCCGCGCAAAAGGTGAAAAGGGCAACTATTATCTTCACACCCTCAACAACACCGTGCTTGCCTCCACCCGCGCACTCATTGCGCTCTTAGAAAACAACTTGCAAGAGGACGGCAGTGTGTTGGTGCCGGAAGTTCTTCAGAAGTATATGGGCGGAAAAAAAGTAATAACGCCTATTAACTAACTAAATACTTATCAGTTTGATACGCATTAAAATTAACAATTTTGCTATTTTTAATAAAAACCGTGAACTTCAAGGTGTTGGAGAGAAAAGTTAAGTTTACGCTTTAAATTGAAATAAAACTTCACATAAAATTTGAGGTAATAGTGTAAATATAAAAGCCACAAAATGAAAAGTTTAATGATATAACATAAGCGAAACCACGTAGAGAAAAGGAGGAAAGTTTATGGATGACTATATTGCAATACCTAAAAAAGCAAACGTCTTAGATTACATCAAAAAGGCGGTCGTAGAAAACCTTGATTGCAAAATTTACCTCACAGGCAACACCGCACGCAGTTTGCTGGATTATGCACGCAAGCACAATGCGCTAAGCGAAGAAAGCGAGCAGGTCAACAGCGATGTTCGCATACTTTCCTTCTCTTTCGACGACGGCTTTGAAAAAATCGACCTTAAAATTAAGGACGATTTAACAGATAGAACAAAATTTCAAATTATGTCATTTTCGTCAAAAGGCTCAACCACTTTCACCTACAGGGTCAGCAAAAACACTGATAAAAATATGGTGCAAAGTAAAGAAGTGCTAATCGCCGACAGCAGTTACACTAAAACCGCCGAGCCACAAAAAGAAATATAATTTTCATATAAAAAATCTTAACAGCGCCCTGTCTTAACTCCACCCATAAAGGGATGCAAGATAAATTTAGTTAAATAAACCTGATTAAGTTAAGTAAATGTTTTTTTAGTGAGGTAAATCTTGTTTACTTAGTAATGTAAATCTTAATTGATTTAGTAAAGTAGATTTGGTTAAGTTAAAGTGGCAAAGTAAGATTTGGCTAAGCAAATTGGTTAATTTATAAATTTGGAGTTTGACAAAATTACTTGATAAGATTAGGCTATATACTAAATATGGTGTAGTATGCATTGCATACTACACCATATTTTATATCCTCAAACACTTTTCGCCACTCTTGCGCCAGTAAAACACGGCTAAATTTGTAATTACATTGCAGTGTCTTCAACCTTAACAGGCACAACTGCTCGATACTTTTTAAGCCCTGTTCCCGCTGGGATGAGTTTTCCAATGATAACGTTTTCCTTAATACCAATAAGGTTGTCCACTTTGCCTTTAAGCGCAGCATCGGTCAAAACTCTTGAGGTCTCTTGGAAGGAGGAAGATGAGAGGAAAGATTCCGTCATAAGCGCCGCCCTTGTGATGCCAAGAAGCATTCTTCTTGCAATGGCAGGACGACCACCCTCTCTCAAAGTTCTTTCGTTTTCTTCGTCGCAACGCGAGATATCAACGATTTCGCCAGTTAAAAGATTTGTGTCGCCAGCGTCCTCAATCTTAACCTTTTTAAGCATTTGACGGATGATGATTTCGATATGCTTGTCATTAACCTTAACATCTTGCCCACGATAAACTTTGATAACTTCACTGAGAAGATATTGTTCAAGTCCTTTCAAACCTTTTGTTCTCAAAAGGTCGGTTGGGTTGATTGCACCGCCAGTGAGTTGCGAACCAGGCTCAACCGACTCACCCTCTTTAACTTTCAACACGGCTGGTTTTCTCACTTCGTAATCAATGTCGCCCTCGCCAGTCAAAATGGTGATGGTGTAATTTTTAGCGTCCTCACGAATATGCACCTTACCAGCAACCTCCGAAAGGATGCACTCGCCCTTAGGTTTTCTTGCCTCGAAGATTTCCTCAACTCTCGGCAGACCTTGTGTGATATCCGCAGCAACCGCCGAACCACCAGTGTGGAAGGTTCTCATTGTCAACTGAGTGCCAGGCTCGCCGATTGATTGAGCGGCGATAATGCCCACAGCCTCGCCAAGAGGAACCATATCTTTGCCAGCCATATTTCTGCCATAGCACTTTGCGCAAACGCCGTGCTTGCAACGGCAAGTGATGAGCGAGCGGATTTGAACTTCCTTAATTCCCGCCTTGGTGATTTCGTCCGCTTGTTCTTTCGTAATCATTTCATTCGACTTAACAATCACCTCTTTGGTCTTAGGATTTACGATATCTTCAACTGCCACACGTCCGTAAATTCTTTCTGCCAAACTTTCTTGCACAACACCGTCAGCAACGAGGTCGCTAACCACAACGCCCTTAATCTTTTCGCCTGTTTCAGCGAAGCAATCGTCGGCGGTTATCACAACGTCTTGCGCAACATCCACCAAACGTCTTGTGAGGTAACCAGAGTCAGCGGTTTTAAGCGCGGTGTCAGACAAACCTTTACGCGAACCACGCGAGTTGACGAAGTATTCAATTGGTGTCAAGCCCGTTCTAAACGACGACTTAATAGGCGTGTCGATTTTCGTTCCCGACGCCGTTGTTTTAATACCAATCATACCGCAGTCACTATTTAACTGCACTTTATTTCCGCGCGCGCCCGAAAGCACCATAAGTGAGAATGGGTTGAATGGGTCAAGCGACTTAACAACCGCATCTTGCACTTTGCTCACAGCGTGGTTCCAAATGTCAATATTTGCGTCCAACTTCTCGTTGATGGTGATAAGACCGCGGTTGAGGAGTTTCTCGTTTTCCAAAACTTGGTCCTCAGCCTCTTTCATAATCTCTTTCTTCTCTTTTGGCTCTTCAATGTCGTAAATGTTCACCGAGATGGAAGCAAGGGTGGAATATTTATAGCCGATTTCCTTAAGTTTATCAACAAGTTCAGCGGTTGCAGTTGTGCCGAATTTGTCATACACATCGCCGATAAGGTCTTTAAGCCCCGCCTTCATAATTGGCTTGTTGATTTCAAGTTCGCAAATGTTATCCTCGATAGTTCTATCAACATAACCCAAGTTTTGTGGAATGATATTATTGAAAAGCACACGCCCAACGGTTGTGGTGATACGCTTTGTGTAAGTTTTTCCGTTCACTTCCTTGGTTAAACGCACAGTGCATTCCGCTTGCAAATCGAGGTTTTTGGTTTGGTATGCGTAAATCATTTCGTTACGCGAAGCAAAGATGCTCCCCTCGCCCTTTGCGCCAGGTCTAACAAGCGTCAAATAATAGCAACCAAGCACGATATCCTGTGATGGAGAAACGATTGGCTCGCCATCGGAAAGTTTCAAAATGTTGTTGGATGCAAGCATCAAAGTTCTTGCTTCTGTTCTTGCATCGATGGAAAGAGGGATGTGAACAGGCATTTGGTCGCCGTCGAAGTCCGCGTTGAATGCGGCGCAGGCTGACGGATGCAACTTGATTGCCTTGCCTTCAACAAGCACAGGCTCGAACGCTTGCACGGAAAGACGGTGAAGTGTTGGAGCGCGGTTCAAAAGCACTGGGTGGTCTTTTATGACGTCAGCGAGGATATCCCAAACCACTGGCTTTTCTCTTTCAATCATACGTTTTGCTGTTTTAATATTGTTTGTGAGGTTCATTTCAACCAAGCGGTTCATAATGAAAGGCTTAAAGAGTTCAAGCGCCATTTCCTTAGGAAGTCCGCACTGGTAGATTTTAAGTTCAGGTCCCACAACGATAACCGAACGGCCAGAGTAGTCCACACGCTTACCGAGGAGGTTTTGTCTAAATCTACCTTGCTTACCGCTGAGCATTGCGGAAAGCGACTTCAAATCTCTTTGTTTTGAGCCTTGCACTGCCTTGCCACGCTTGCCGTTATCAATAAGGTTATCAACTGCCTCTTGAAGCATTCTCTTTTCGTTACGGCAAATAACGTCAGGCGCGCCAAGTTCGATGAGTTTTTTCAAGCGATTGTTGCGGTTTATGACGCGTCTATAAAGGTCGTTTAAGTCGCTTGTTGCATATCTTCCGCCATCAAGTGGCACCATAGGACGAAGGTCTGGTGGAAGAACAGGGATAACATCCAAAACCATCCAAGTTGGGCTGTTCCCGCTCTTTCTAAACGACTCAACGATGTCGAGTTTCTTTGCTGCCTTAATTTTTCTTTGACCTTTGGAGTTTTTAAGTTCCTCTTTGAGTTCTTTTGCCTCCTTCTCAAGGTCGATGTCGCCAAGAAGTTTCTTAATTGCCTCAGCGCCCATACCAGCCTCAAAACTGCCAGCGCCATAAAGTTCAATCGCGTCACGGTATTCCTTGTCGGTCAAAATTTGCTTATAAGCAAGGTCTGTGTTTTTAGGGTTTGTTACGATGTAATTGATATAATAAACCACTTGCTCCAAAGTTTTTGGAGTAAGGTCAAGTAGCATTCCAATGCGTGAAGGAACGGTTCTAAAATACCATAGGTGCGTGACAGGGCAAGCAAGTTCAATATGCCCCATTCTTTCACGGCGCACCTTGCTTCTTGTCACTTCAACACCGCACTTATCGCAAATTACGCCACGATAGCGGATTTTCTTGTATTTACCGCAGTGACATTCCCAGTCCTTTTTAGGTCCAAAAATCCTCTCGCAGAACAAGCCGTCCTTTTCAGGCTTTTGGGTTCTATAGTTGATGGTTTCAGGCTTAGTCACCTCGCCGTGCGACCATTCTCTAATCTTCTCTGGCGAAGCAAGTCCAATTTTGATTTTTTCAAAGTTATTAAGTTCAAACATAACAATCCCCTAAAATTAAATTCTTTTCATCTTGTAAATGTTACATTAAAAATTTTTTTATTTAAATTGCTTTCCTCATTTTGGTAATATCTTCGACACTCCCAAAAGGTGCAAAACAAATTAAGTTGTGATTTTGTGTAATGCTTACCAAATATCGGCACTCTTTCTTTCATATCTCTCGCACACCGCTCGCCACGCTTGCCGATTTGAATGAGGAAGGTTTGAAAGTGGTCTTTAAAATATTTTTCCACTTTTGGCGAGCAGTAAACGGTTGTGATATGCGATTTTTTGCCCATAGTTTTTGCTGGAAGGAAATTTTTTTCATAGTCAACAGGAAATTCTTCAAAAGTTTTGTCGTTTTCGCCGTAGGAGAAGAACTTATCCTTCGAAAAGTAAAAATTTGAAATCGAGTTATTCTCCACATCATAAACATCAATGAAAACTTTTTCTGCCACACTTCCTCCTATTTTAACCTTTTGCCCAAAACTAAGGGAAACCTTTTGCCCATTTTTCAAAACATTTAATTTTATAATTCAAACTAAATTATTCGTCAAAATCACCAAAATCGTCGAATAGGTCGATATCGTCAATGCCCTGCGTAGATGTTTGCTCGTCGATTGCCTCTTCAATGTCAGTTTTCTTTTCCTCTTCGCCTTGGTCGTTGATAAGTTCGTCAAGGTCAAGGGTCACATTTTTAAGGTCGTTTTCCACTTCCTTTTCAAGCACAGGTCTGTCGTGTTCGTCTTGCGATAGTTCTGGTAAATCAATTTCTTCGTCGTTTTCGGTGAGAATCTTCACATCAAGCGCGAGTGCTTGCAATTCTTTAACCAAAACCTTAAACGATTCAGGTATTCCCGGCTCTGAAATTGGTTCGCCTTTCACAATCGCCTCAAAAGTTTTCACCCTGCCAACAACATCATCACTCTTAACCGTGAGCATCTCTTGCAAAACGTGACTTGCGCCGTATGCTTCAAGCGCCCAAACTTCCATTTCACCGAATCTCTGCCCACCAAACAGCGCTTTTCCGCCGAGTGGTTGTTGAGTGATAAGTGAGTATGGACCAATCGAACGAGCGTGCACTTTGCTGTCAACCATATGGTTAAGTTTAAGCATATATTTAATACCGATTGTGGTCTTATTTTCAAAAGGTTCACCAGTGCGTCCGTCATAGAGTTGCACTTTGCCATCCTCTGGGAAGTTGTTTTCTTTCAAAAGTTGTTTGATTGACGCAACGTCGGCGCCGTCAAACGCTGGAGTTGCCACTTTCCAACCAAGACTGCCCGCAACAAGCCCGAGATGCACCTCCAAAACCTGCCCCAAATTCATACGCGCTGGAACGCCGAGTGGGTTAAGAACGATATCAAGTGGCTTGCCGTTTGCCATAAATGGCATATCAGCCTCTGGAAGCACGATGGAAACAACGCCCTTGTTGCCGTAACGACCACTCATCTTGTCGCCGACGGAAAGTTTACGTTTTTGAGCGATAAACACCTTAACAAGTTCGTTCACGCCAGGCTCAAGTTCGTCTTTATTCTTTCTCGAGAACACCTGCACGTCAACAACAATTCCGCCCTTGCCGTGTTGCACGCGAAGAGAAGTATCTCTCACCTCTCTTGCCTTCTCGCCGAAAATTGCGCGAAGCAGTCTTTCTTCTGGGCTAAGTTCTGTTTCGCCCTTAGGTGAAACCTTGCCCACCAAGATGTCGCCCGGTCGCACTTCGGCACCGATTCGAATAATACCGTTTTCGTCCAAATTCTTAAGCGCTTCCTCGCCGAGGTTTGGAATATCACGGGTAATCTGCTCGTCACCAAGTTTGGTGGTTCGGCATTTAAGTTCTTCAACCTTTAGGCAAATTGAGGTGTAAACATCTTCCTTAACAAGCCTATCGCTTATGATGATAGCGTCCTCGAAGTTATAGCCCTCCCAGTTCATATATCCAATAAGCACATTCTTGCCAAGCGCAAGTTCGCCGTTTTCACAGGAGTAGCCATCGATAATCACATCGCCCTTTTTCACCTTTTCGCCTTTCTTTACGCAAGGTTTTTGGTTGACGCAGGTTTCATCGTTGGTCTTTTCGAATTTTGTGAGAGGATAGATATCAACAGTTCCCTCGCTAGTTTTAACTCTCACTTCGTCAGCGCTGACATACTCAACCACGCCAGAATTTTTGGCGATTGTGCAGTAGCCAGAATCTCTTGCCACAACCTTTTCCATACCCGTGCCGACAACTGGCGATTCTGGTCTTAGAAGTGGAACAGCCTGACGTTGCATATTTGCGCCCATCAGCGCACGGTTAGCCTCGTTGGAGTTAAGGAAAGGAATAAGCGAGGTTGCCACGGAGATGAACTGTCTTGGAGAAGCGTCCACAAGGTCAACTTGTCTTGCTGGAACGTCCACAACATAGTCCTTGTGCCTACAAATAATGCGCTTGTTAACAAACCTTCCCTCCTCGTCAAGAGGTTCGGTTGCCTGAGCGATGTAAGCGGTGTCCTCAATGTCAGCCATATAGTATTCGCACTTATTCGAAACCTTGCCTGTTTCCTTATCCACCTTTCTATACGGCGTTTCAAGGAAGCCATATTCGTTGATTTTTGCGTAACTTGTCATTGTGTTCACAAGGCCGATTGCCTGACCTTCTGGGGTTTCGATTGGGCAGATACGGCCATAGTTCGTGTAGTGAATATCTCTCACTTCCGCGTCCGCTCTTTCCTTTCTAATACCGCCAGGTCCAACCGCCGAAACACGACGTTTTTGTGTGATGCCCGAAAGCGGATTGACTTGGTCCATAAACTGCGAAAGTTGTGAGGTTGCCACGAAGTCGCGTAGCGCCCTGTTCACAGCCTTAGGGTTAACAATCTGTCTTGGCGTAACTTCGCTAAGTTCCTTTCCTTGCAAGGTTTCTCTCACATTCGAAACAAGTTTTGTGATACCCGAACGGAAATGGTCAAAGAAGAGTTCTCCGCAAGTTGCAATTCTCTTATTTGAAAGGTGTTCGATTTTGTCAGTCTTTGCAATGCCCTCAATAACATCCAAATACATACTTATCGAAGCCAAAATGTCGTCCATTGTGAGGGTTGTTATCATAAGGTCTTTAGCGCGCGCCTTAATTGCCTCGAGGCGCTTTTCTTTAGTTTTATTTTCCTTCAAAATCTCTTTAAGAACAGGATAGTAAACCTCTTCCAAAATTCCAAGTTCTTCTTCATTGCAAGGAAAAACGTCGCTAAGTTTAACGCGGTTGTTGCCTCTAACAAGGTATTTTTTATCTGGCAGTTGAAGCCAAACTTCATTTATGCCGTTTGCCTTAATCTTGTTTGCGGTTTCGGCGTCAATCTCTTGCCCTGCCCTAGCCAAAAGTTCGCCGTCCTCACTGACAACGTCCTCAGCAACAACTTGACCTGTGATTCTCTTTGCAATGGAAAGTTTTTTGTTGAGGTTATATCTTCCCACCCTCGAAAGGTTATAGTATTGGTCGGAGAAGAACCAAAGGTTAAGGTAACTTCTTGTGGTTTCAGCGCTTGGCACATCGGCTGGACGCGTTTTTCTTGCAAATTCCAAAAGCGCCTCTTCTTGCGTTTGTTGTGGCTCTTTTTCAAGGACGTGCTTAACAAGCCTGTGGTCGCCAAAAAGTTTGGAAATTTCGTCAGCGGTGTAACCAAAGCACTTCAAAAACAAGCCGAGCGTGATTCTGTTACGTCTATCCAAAACGATATTCAAAACCTCATTCGCACCTTGCTTAACTTCAATATACATACCGCGCTTAGGAATTATCTGCCCAACAAGCGTGGAGTTATCCTGGTTTTTATCTCTAAGAAGATAGTAGTTTGGTGATTTGATAATTTGATTAACAACAACTCTTTCAACGCCGTTGATGATAAAGGTGCAGTCGTCGGTCATATAAGGAATGTCGCCTAAGAAAACAACATCCTCAACCGCCTGCCCTGTTTCTTCAACAACAAAGCGTGCCTTCACATTGAGAGGAATGGAGTAAGTGGCGCTACGGCGCTTGCACTCTTTGGTGGAGTATTTAGGCTCCTTATCCATAATGATATCCAAAAGATAAAGTTTTGCCTTACCGCTATAGTCAACGATAGGCGAAAATTCGTCTAATGCTTCTCTAATTCCGTGTTCAAGGAAATCTTTAAAGGATTTCTTTTGAATCTCAAGAAGTGGTGGGATGTCGATATAGTCTTTTAACTTTGCAAAAGTATATCTTTCGGCTTTTCCAAATTTTTCTTTTTTTAGTGCAACTGACATAACATACTCCTTAAAAATTAGACTAAAAAAGGAAACACTATGGCAAGAAAACTTACCATAATGCTTCCCGTATTAAGTTAAATCGCGATATTTTTCCACATTTATGCTAATAACCACTTTATTATAGCAACAATAAACGCTCTTTGTCAATAGTTTTTCAAAAATAATTTACAAAAATTGCAAAAAACTACTCAGTTAGCAAAATTTTAGCAAGAACGCAAACAAATTGCAAGCGATTTTCATAAATTTTCTTAAAAAACTATTGCCAAATTACCCGTTTTAATACACATTAATGTGAAATTAAATGTAAAACTTGACTATTTGCGCAATGAAATAATATGAAATCAAATGTGAAAATAGAAAATATGTCATTTTTTCGACATTTTTCGACAAAATTATTCGCCCTAGATTAGCCTACTTAACATAATAATTTTGTCGAATTTTGTCGAAACTGCACATATTCACTAAAACCATCACCTTTAATGCTACGCTTGATTTTATGCTTACATATTGATTTTATCTAGCGCATTATTTAAGATATTAGCAAAAACAATGTGGTCAACACTCACGCAATTTCACCTACACCCAGCAAACTTAACTATATAAGGCTGGTTTATGGACGCAAACCTTTTTGGCTGACCTATATTTAATGCATTTTATAAGCCAACAAACTCCTCGCCCACCAAAATGCCATAGTTATTTAAGTAAAGGCTATGGTTGGATTCGCCATTTTCCATATAGAAAGTGTAACTTATGTTTTGACTGAAGATTGGCATAACGGAGACGTTTGCCCCGAAAGTTGCGCTGAAGCCATAGGTGGTTTCAATGACATTTTCCGCAACCGACTGCGCTCTTGTTGGCGTGTATGTTGAGGTTAGTTCTTGGTAGATATGTCCGTCGAGGCTGACACCGCTTGTTGCGCTATAATCAAGCACATTTTCAAACATCGTTCCGCTTCCGTTATACGTAACGCCATTGCCAGAGTGGAGAATATAAGAGTATTCTTTTTGCGAAGCATACGCCCTCTCGGTATACTCAGTTGGAACAACACAGCCCATATTATAACTGTAAACATCCGCGTTCATCACGCTCACGGTGTTTTCCACATAAATCATTGCGCTGTCAGTGTAGCCAACCACCTCGCCGAGATAGATGTTGAGTGTTGTGCCGTAAACATACACGCGAACATACGCCTCAAAATCCACCTTGTTAGCCTCGCTTAGGTATGCGGAATTAATTGCCGAGCGCTCGTCATTGGTGAAAATATCAGTGGAAAGCGAATAGATTTGGTCTGAGCCAACCGCCTCGGTGAATTCAATATAATTTTCGTCGCCATCTTGGTCTTTAATGAAGGCATCAGCAAAATTCTTAATCTCATTTTGAAGAGAATAGGAAAGAGTTGCAGTGACGTTGAGATTTGTTGACACTGTGGCATAACCAACAAGACCGCCCACAATCGCACGTGACTGCCCTAAGGACTGAACTGAAAGGTAGCCGCTACGGTAGTTGACATCGCTTATGGTTATGGCAACATTTTCACTTGTCACGCCACCAATCACACCGCCCACGGTGCTGAAGCCAACAAACGACCCTTCAACATCAATGTTGCTGAGGGTGACACTGCCCGTAACAACACCCGCAAAACCGCCGAGGTAGTCCACGCCCTCCTCCAAAGTTTCAGAGGAAAGCGACAAACTTTGATTAGCGCTTGCATTGTTCACTCTACCGCTTGAAAGGACGCCAACCACGCCACCAACCGCAACAGGGCTACTTGGTATTTCGCCGAATATCGTTTCATACCTGCCCGTTCCAACAACGTCCACATTTTCAACATTGCCTGCGCTCTCTCCAATCGCCAAACCGCCGTAGTAATAAGCGTTGATGATTAAATCGTCATTGACAGTGAGTGACATATTGGAAGCCGAGGCGTCTCTTGTCACAAGCCCAATAAGTCCGCCAGCCGTTCCGCCGAACACGGCAACGCCCGAATCGACGCTTATCTTGTTCACCCTTCCGTGTCCGCCCGCAACACCAACAACGGCGCCCGCATAGGAATTGCGCGAATAGTTGCCGTTTTCTTCAAAGATATTGCTGTTGTTGTTTTCTGGGATATAGGTTGCCTTTGCTGAGGCGTCGGAGTGAACATTTTCAATGTAGTAATCGCCAACTGCAAGCCCAACAACACCACCCGCAATGTTGCTAGCTGTAATCATTGTGCTTTCGTCACCGATTAAGTTGACGTTGGCAACAATACCGCTGTCGACACGCCCCGCAATACCGCCCGAAACGTTGGCATTAGTGAACACCATTTCAACTGGTTCAAGGTCAAAGTTCATCACGGTGCCGATTGCGCCCGAACGAGTTGAGGAGCCAACTTCGGCAAAGAAGCCTGCGTGCTCCAAGTTCTCACTCGTCACCATATGCACGCCACTAATTGTGAGGAAATTGCCCTCAAAATAGCCCATAAATCGAGTTTTGTAGATTTCACTGTTGCCCGCATAGGAAGAATAATCTATGTTGTTGACAACGCGATAGTAAGCGTGATTATAGTTATTATTGTTGTTTTCATTTAAAATGTAGTTTTCAAAATTTTCCGCGTTATCGAGTAATATTGGGTTGGTTATCGTTCCGCTTTCGCCACTTTCAGCGGTGTTAAGGTAATGATACACAACACTCGTCACGCCTGTTTCAGGGTCTACAACCTCGTTGGTGTCCGACAAATACCTCTGCGAGAAGGCGATAATGTTTGGCGCAACAAGTTCCAGCCTATTCACATTGAAGTTCTGCCCGTTAAAATACGCCGACGAGTTGGTGTTATTATAGAACCAAACAGCGTTATAGCCACGAGTGTTCGAGTAAACAAAGTTCCTAAAATTCTCAGCAAAGTTTTCGTCATTGATGTCAAATTCCTCTTTGCTAAGAGCCATAATCGACGTTCTTTCATTGTTCGACACTGAGCCGACGCTGTCGTTTATTCCGTTATCGCTTAGATAGATGCCGTCGCTGATTATGCCAGCATTCTCGCGCGCAAAGCCGTAACTTAGAGTGTTGTTATTGTTAAGAATGCTTGTGGAAATCGACGAACTCACCTCGCCACTCGCCTCGTTGTTGAACACAAACCCAGAAGCAAGCGAACTTGTGTTGTTCATATGAATGTTGGAATAGCAGTTAGATATCCCGCCCGAATTTGTGAACACAAAGCCAGAGATGGCATTACGCGAAACAATCGAACTTGACGCGTTAGGCGAATATACTTCATCCTCGCTTGTTGTCACCTCGTCCGAAACATACGACGTGTTGATTTTGCCTGAGTTATTCACAACAAAGCCCGCTGTGAAGCCACCTGAAGTTGTGGCGGTGCTTTCATTGCGCAAGTTTCCGCCGTAGAAATAGGAGGAGGAAATTGTGCCAGAGTTAGTGCCTGCAAAGCCGGCAAGATTAGCATTAGAGAAAACGCTGACAAGGCTACGCGAATTGGTGATAATTCCTGTGTTCCTGCCCACAAAGCCCGCAACATACGAATCGGTGCTTGAAAGAGAAATGGAGAGCGCGGAGTTGTTCAAGGAAGAAACCTCCGAGTTGGTGATGACGCCCGCGTTATTTCCCGCGATAAGCCCCACCGAAGCGCTCGCACTTGGCGCTTTAAAGGTGGTGTTTGAGGCAAGTTCGACCGTCATATTCTTAATGACTGCGCCTGAGGCAACGTTCTCAAAAATGCCTATGTTCGACGTTTCAAAGGTGTAAGTTCCGCTGAAAATGAGAGCATAGCCGTTGCCGTCAAACCCAGCAACTTGTTCGGTTATTGGTGCGAAGCTTTCCGCCGAATTATCGTTTGGAAGAACGATGTCGTTTAAAAGGATATAATACTGCCCCTCTTCCATTCCCATCAAATCTTCGATATCTTCAACAGGAATCGGGCTTTCGTTGGTGGACTGCTGGTGAATATAGAAGGAAAATTCGGTGTAAACAACTTCAGGGTCAACCGCGTTTTTGTCGACAACATAAAGACCGTTACGGCGCACAAATTTCACTTCCATTGAGAAGTGATAGAGGTCTTGCTCAGGCTCGTAAAGGCGGATGCCCGTGACGTATTTTCCATTAATGTGATAATAGTCACTCTTTATGTTCAAACTGTCGGTGATAAGCACGCCGTTTCTGCCATTTTCAGCGTCATAGAGCCTAAACTCAGCATTTGCCGAAAGCGATTCCATAAACTGACGAACGTTTTGAACAACCGAGTTGTTTTCGGCGTCATATTCAAGGTAGTTCCAAATGTCGACCTCAAGTTTATAGGCATTTCCAACCGCCGTTGAGATGACGCCGTCCTCCATCCCACGCACAACATCCTCGTTAAAGCCAGCGACATACTGATAATCCAGCACAAATTCCATAATGTAAACGGTGAGAATTTGCGAATATGGCACCACAACATTGTCAATGACCCTACTTGCATTCACATAGATATTGAGTTTGAAGCCGATATCGTCGTTTGGCGTTATGGTGTTGTCGGTTATCTCTAAAACTCTCTCTCTGCCTTCGCCGGTGATTTGCGCAACAGAACTATCCGAAAGCGAGATTTCAATGTCGTCAAGCGCATAGCCAAAGTAATCAAGCGTCATTCCGTAGTTAAGCCCGCGTGCCACATAATAAACCTCCGCTTCCTCTCTGTCGTTAAAGGAAAGTTTGGCGTAATTTTCAAGTTCTGTCACCAAATTCACTTCTTCGCTCACCTGCCCGTTTAGGCTTGACACGGTGATATCAAAACGGATTGGCATATCGCCCGCAACTCCAAGTGAGGAAAGAAGATAGCGAATGTAAATCTTGCCGTTATAGGAAAGGTTGCGCTCTTCAAGGTAGTCAACATAATCTTCATAAGTGAAGGTGAGTTCGCCGTTGACGCCCTTGCCAAACAGAGTGTCTGTGACAAGTGTAACGCCCTCCTCAGTGACATTCCTATAAGCAAAAGTGAAATCCACTTCACCCGCGCCCTCAACGTAGTTTATGGCGTTATTTTTTATGCTGAAAGTGTCAAATTCCGCCTCAACTGGGCTTACGTCAATCTCCAAAAGCCCATACCTCGACGGCACAATCTTGTTATCGCGCGCGCTTATATCCTTATAATTTGAATAATTTGAAGCCTCAACGCTGGTGATTTCCGCTTCGGCAAGGAAAATGGTGAAGTTGGTGTGAACGCCGTCATAAAGTTCGTTAGCATAGAAAGTTATGCGATAGGTGCCATAAATAGTTTCGTTTTTCCTATTTTTGAACGCCTCGCTTTCCTTGTTAATGCTTATTGAAAGGTCGAAAGTGTTGCCATTTTTTTCGATGTTTAAAAGGAAAAGCGCATTTGAGTCTTTGATATATTTCACATATTCCTCAACAAAATTTTCGTCGCTAACGCCGTTTGCCCAGGACATATCCATCTTGCTGGCAATCATTTTCTCGCCGTTTTCACTTTCAAAGAAGATTTCGTAATAAACGAACTCGTCGTTACGCGACGTCACTTCGATTTTTTCTTTTTGAACGTCGTTGGTTCTCATTGAAATCAAATTGGATGACACCTTGATGCTCGTTGCCGTTTCTTTATAGGTCACGCCAACGCTGACGCCCTCACTGTTTTTCGACGCGCCGATATCAAAGCGATATTTCTCGCCCTCAATTTCGGTTTCAAGGTGCGAGGAAAGAATGTAGGTGTCTCTGCCTTGCAAGTTGTCGCCGTTGCCGAAGAAGAGAATGGCGTTGTTGTCAACTTGGTGGGTGGTGTAAAGAGGATTTTCGCACTTTGCATCCACAACCACGCTTTCGTTTCCGCTTAATTTTATGTTGACGTTATTTAAGTTGAAAGTGCCGTCTGGCTCAATCACCACATCCACATTTCTTCCACCCGCCTCGTAAGAAAGGTAGCCCTCTTTAAGAGCGTAGGTTGGCACGGCGTGAATGGTGGTTTGCCTCGTGCCGTAAACGGAGATTTCCGAGCCTGAGATGATGTTGGAGGAGTCAATGGTGTTGGAAGCGTAGAAGATGGAATCTTGCGACCAAACGTCCAAGTAGTCAACAATGTATAGATAGATTTTTATTGATTTTTGTATGTTCAAAATTGATTGCAAACTCACACTTGCAACGCCGTTTGAATAGGTGGTTAAACTTCCGTCCGCATCCACTCTAAGTAGGTGCGTTGAGGTGGAGAGAATTTGCGCATCTCTTGTGTTAAGCGCGAAAGGATAGAGTTTGCTGTTAGGCGAGAACTTGTTTAAGCCCGCATCCTCAATATACTCTTCGGCAATTCCTTCGGCATCCTCGGTGAAATTGCCAGAGAAGTTAAACATCAAAAAGACATTCTCGGCGCCGTTTTCACTTGTCATTTTGAAATCGCTTTCGCCGATTCCAAGGTTTGCCTCCGCCTTCGCAAAATTAAAACTTTCCACGCGCTCTGTGCCGTCATATACAAGATAGTCACCATAATATGAATTGAGCGAATTGACGTTCTTGTCAAGCACCTCGTTACTAACAAAACCTCTTGAAAGATAGGAGCAAATATCGAAGTCAGCAAGCGTCATTTTGATATCCTCAAGGCTTGGCTGATAGTTTCGTCCAATTTTATAGGAATTTCCAATCGCAATAACAAGATTTTGCGTGAAGGCGTCCTTATTTTCGATATCTTTCTTGTCGTCTTCGGCGCCTCTTAAAAGCATCATCGAACTTTCGAACACGCCTCTTCCGTCATCGACAGCCTCAATCTTATTTTTAGTTTCCTCTAAAACCACGCGTTCCAAAGCGCCGTCATCGTTCTCCACTAAAACGTATTCGCCACTAGGGGTCGTTTCGTGAAGAAGATAGTTGACAGAAGGCTTATTTTCGCTATAATCCTCCGCGCCCACAATTCCGCCTGTGAACATATCTCCGCGAACGAAGGTGCGGGAGGTATTTTTCAAAAGGTAAACCTGCTGAGCTTCTCTATTTTCAATTCCGCCAGCATATCCCACAATGCCACCAACAGCACTGTTTTCAACAGGAACGCTTAAATCAACCTCGCCACCCACTAGGAGGTTAAAGATTGTTGCACGCGCAGTGACATTGACAGGGTTTTCGTTGACCGCAAAATCATAGTCGTCGTTTGAGATTTTAATTATCTTCGAAAGAACTTTGCTGTTGCCCACAAAATATCCAACCGTGCCACCGAGATATACGCAATCAGCACTGCCTCCGCCCACTTCAATGTTGGCGTAACTTGAATATGACGCGTAGCCATAGATACTCAAACTTTCGTCGTCTATCCTATATATATCGCCACTATTTTTCCCAGCAACACCGCCCACGTAAACTCTTGCATTTGACGCGGTGCCGTCGATATTTATGCTGAGTTTTCCATCAAAGGAAGCAAGCATTTTTGGCGTTTGACCGCTAAACTCGCCCACCCTGTCTTTGATGGTGAAATACCCCTCAATCTCATTTTCACTTTCAGCGTATGAAGAGAAGTTTTGCAAGATTTCGCCCGCTTTTGAAACTTCAGTTGCGTCCTCGTTATAACTTATGACGCCGTTTTCTCCAACCAGCCCACCGATGACAAAGTCGCCACCACCGCGAACGGCGATATTAGACTCCAAAACCTCCGCGCTGACGTTCGAAAGCCTGCCGTAATTTATGCCAGCAAGAAGAGCAATTCGATAATTCCCAGTGTATCCAAGTGTGTTTAAATCAAACTTTGCGCTTATGGTTAAATTTTTAATGTAAGCGTCGTCGTTGATTTGCGCAAAGATGCCCGCATAATAACTGGTCCCGTCGGCTTTCGGCGCGATAACTCCTTTTCCTTCAGCAAAGGAAATGCTGAAATTTGAAATCCCCGCTTGTGAAGTTGTGCCGACAATCGAACCTGAGAAGCCCACAAGTTCGCCGTTTAAGAAACCAATACTCTCTCCGCGGACAGTGGACATATCAATGTTCGAGCGCACTTCATAGTGACTTGAAAGAGTTTCTTCATTATTGCCGATTTGAAGAACGTCCTCTGGCGAATCTAGGATATACCTATTCGCCTCCGAGCCGTTGCGGTAAGACACAACAATCTCAATCGGCGTATGCTCGCCAAGCAAGGTGTAGTTATCACCCCACTCGCTTGGGAAGATGTATAATGTGCCAGAGAGCGCCTCTTCAATGGAGTTAATGTTGCTGTTATTATTATAGAACTTTTCCACCGAAACCTCAACAAGATAAACGCCCGCGCTTTGCTTGATGATATTTGTGGTGACAAGGTCGCTGGATGCAAAATTAATCGGCGCAAATTGTGCTTTCAAATCGATGTTAGTGGCGTTTGTTGGACTGGCGAACACAACGAAAATATCGCTTAAATAACCGTTTGTGAAAGCGATTTCGTCAATTTTTGAAGCGGTGGAAACCCTCTCCACTTCAACATATTGCGTTGTTGTGATGTTGGCGTCGTATTGCATTTCGCTGTAATTTCGTTGTTGCAAATATGAGTGAAGAACAAAGTCGCCACGGTTTGCAACGGTATGCTCATAGGTGAAGGTGTTAAAGTTGAATCGCCCTTGCATACCACTGGTGCCAGCAAGACTGAAAACGTTGGAAAATTCGATGGATATAATATACTCCACACCGCCAACATTCACCGATGTTTCCTTATCTTTCATATTGAAAATTATCCCACGTGGAAGGTTGAAATAAACGGTGTAGGAAAGTTTGGCATTTTCGCGCGAAACGGTGATGGTTGCCTCACTTGCCGTTCTAAGCGAGCGCGAATTTGCGTCGGCATAGAAATAAATAAATCGCCTGTCATACTTCTCATAAACAAGTTCGCTTTTAATATATTCGTCGTCAATGTCAGCTAAAAGTATCTCCTCGCCGTCGGTTGGTTCTTCGCCCGCACTTATCGCCGAACTAAGTTCATAAACCAGCCTGCCAAAGATGTTTGAAGTGTTAAGTTGTTCGCCTTCGGTGAGCATATCCTCTTTTAAGTATTCAAAATAATCGTCGGAAATCTTATACTCATAGAATCCAAACGCCTCCTTGTTTTCGGCATAGACCTCGAATGTTACGCTTGTTGCCTCACTTGGAAGGTTGGAACTTTGCCCGTAATAAACCACATTGTCAACCGCATAGCGCCCGTCGTTAAGAAGGTAAAATTCGTCGACAAGCGAATAGGATTTCACATCGATATAATAATGTAATTCCGTATCTATTTTTTGGAGTTTTTCACTGTCAACGGCATAGCCATTAGCAACGAAATGCACCAGCGATTCACCATTTGAAGTGGTTGTTATATTGAAGCGCACTTCACTATTCCTGCCCACTGAAATCACGTCGTTGTTGTCGATTTGAGGCTCGGATATTGAGATGATATTTCCATAAAATCTCACGCCAACCACACTGCCAAAGTTGACTTCGTATGTGTCCTTGTCGGTGGCATTCAAAATTTCAAGGTGCAAGGTGTTTACGTATCTTTCTTCTTCGTTATCTTCCTCAAAATGCGAGGTGGTATATTCATAATATCCCACATAGTCAGACGAAACAAGTTCCACGCCAAAGTTGTCGGACTGCAACGTGTCGATAACCTCAACAGTCATACTTGTGAAAACGCCGTTGTCTAATTCCACGCGATACGTTCCCCTGCCCGTTCTTCGCGCCGAAATTTCCGCATTGACAACAAAAATACGCTCATTCAAGGCGTTCAACACTTCCTTACAGCAATCTTGGTTAATTATAAACGACACCACGTCCTCGCCCGAAATATGCTCAATTGAAACACCGTTGAAAATGGTGTCGGCATAGAGGTAGTTGCCAAGCGACATCACGCCCTCCGCCTGCATATCCACAAACAAAACGCCACTCGTGCCATAATTAATGTCGTCCTTTAAAATTGCCGACGCGCCTTTAACAAGATTGTAGTAAACCTCAGCGCTAATCGAAATCGTCTCTCCGTCGCTTACTTCAAGATGAATGGTTATAGTGAAATAACCAATTCCCTCTTCCTTAAACTGCTCATTTCCGCGATACTTAAAAGGCGTTGACAAGTCATAAATCTCTTCGTCATTTTCAATCGGTGTGCTTTCGCCTTGCTTAAAATCGATATCATCACTTTCATAATTCACAACAGCATAGGAAAAATCTGCCACAGAGTCAAGCCCCGTTGCCAAGGATATTTCAAGGTCTTTCCAGCCAAAATCAGGGTAGCGGTAATAGTTGTAGATGATGATAGGCGCAGTTGCCGAACTATACGAAGTGGCACTAACGCCATTGAAAAGAATTTCGGTTGGCACCAAGCCCACTTCCACCTCAATTTGCGGGCAGAAGTTGACGTTATAGTCATCTAAAACGTCGCTGAGCGCATCATACCTTGCAAAGAGTTCGAATTTAAACTCGCCCTTCTCAAAAGCCGAGGAGTTGATGATAACATAAAAGACATTCTCTTCGTCGGTCGCATTACTTTCAACTATGCCGTTTTCCTCTTTATACGTCGCCCACGAGGACGCGGAAACCACCTCCACCATCAGGTTTTCAGCGATGTTCATAACGCCATAATCAACGCTTCCAATGCTCACGCCAAGACTCACCTTCAAAGCGATGGTGTTAAACTCGTTGCTGTTCGGCAAAAGTTTGATGTTTTCATTAAATTTACTCGAAAATTCCAGCGTTTTTTCTTTTTCCAAATTTTCACCAGTGGTGGTTTTTATGTAGCCACTCGTCACGCTGACGTCCAAATTTTGGTAGATTTTTGCCTCGTGCATTGTGTAGAGGTAGGATTTCACACCTTCCAAAGCGCTGTTTTCGTATACCGAATAATTATAAAAAGCAACAAGGTTAAATTTCTGCTCTAAAAGCGCGGTTTGCAAACTTCGAGTGAGCGGACTGTCGTTCTCATACCCACTCGACGCCACAATTTCGCCGTTATAATAAAGGTTAAGAGCGCCATTTTCCACCTTAGCGCCATCAAACTTAACCGCACTCACGTTATGTTCAACGGTGTTCGAATCGGTAAAAATTAGATAACTCCCCTCTTCAAACAACAACTCGTCCGGCATAGCAATGTTGTTTAAGTCATTAAAATCAAAGGTCGCGCCATAAAAATCTTTAAACTTTAAATCGGCGAAGTTTGCACCGCCATACACATAGTAAAAGGTCACGTCTTTATCAGTGGCGTTAGGGCTAAAAACATAGTCGCTTGCAGTGAGGTTTAAATTAGATGGCGCGCTAAGTTCACTGCCCGCGGTGAGGTAGAAGGCATTTCCGCCATAACTCATCGAAGAGGAATGTTCAACAACGTTCACGCGCACACTTGTCCACTTATACCCCTCCTCCGCGTGTGCCGTAATATTGGCAGTTCCGCCAGCAAGCGCGCTTATGGTGACCACGGCAGTATCGTTTTCATATTTCACATCATCTATGGAGATGACCCCCTCTTTATCTAGGGAAAATTTTAAGACTTTATAGAAAGATTTTGAGGTGTTTTCTATTGAGAAGGAAAGATTTGTGCTTTCTCCTCTTTCTAGGTCCACACTTGCCGTGTTTGCCGAAACGGAGATATTTGAATAATCCACCTTCCCACAGCCGACAAAAAAGACTCCTGCAAAGACAAAAGCAATGCAAGATAACACGCCAACAAAAATTCTTCGATAAAGTTTGGTCATAACGCTCCTTTTTAACCTCCAAACAGTTGTTTCACGTAGTCATTAGCCACAACTTGCACGGTCGTTCGAGAGGTTGGACCGGTAATCAAAAATGCCTGTCCAACGCCCGCGGTCACAATGGAATTTTGTTCTTCTTCATTAATACCGCCCGACTTTTTGTAAAGCTCTGTTAGGTCGTTAACGTCGTTCGGCGCAAGCGAGAAAATCATAGAATACTGACAAGCGTTGATAACCGCCGTCGACTGTCTTTTGATTTCGTCGGTGCCGATAAAGTCAGCAAGGTTTTGAGTGATGACGATTTGCATACCGCCATACTTTCTAATACGCTTTGCCATTTGTGCCATAAAGTCAAGCGCGATTGGGTATTTTGGGTTAATAAAGATGTGTGCCTCGTCGACGGCAACAATAATCTTCCTATTTTTATGATACTTAGCGTTAAAGTCCTTATTATTGATAATTTCGTTGTTCAAATACCTAAACACCAAAAGCATTTGCGCGTTCGTGACGGTTGGGTTATTGCCCGCAACCAGCGACTGGAAGTTGAAGGTTACAAAGTTTTCGTTGGTTTCAATGGAGGTTGGTCCGTTCCAAAGTTTGCTGTTTCTACCGCCCGTTGCGAACTTTTTAACGTAAGTTTCCACTGTCATAAGGTTCTTAACTGAGAAATCGTCCTTGGCGGTTTTAAGGCGTCTTAGTATGAGGTTATATAGGTCGTCGAAAACTGGATAATCTTCCGGCTTAAACTTGGAGAGGTTGGTTTTATAGTCAATCCCCTTCTCCTTATACATATCGATAACAAGCGAGTTCAAAACCTCGAAAGCGTCGGAGTTTATCCCCTCCAAAATCACCCTAAAGAACTGTTCCAAGAATTGGAGGTGTTGTGCGAAGGAATCGTCGACATTTTCTTCAATTTTCTTCTCAATAAGTTGCCCGTATTCGTCATATTCATCCTTGTCATCCTCTGAAGCGTCAAGTGAAGTTATCACGTGGAAAGGATTGATAATGCCTTGCAAAGAGGAACCGACATCAATAAACTTCCCGCCCAAGTTTTTGGTGAGGGTTTTATACTCATTTTCTGGGTCCAAGATGAAGATTTTGCAGTTATCCGCCGCAAGGTTTGTCAGTAGCGTTTTCGTTGCGTAACTTTTACCCGAACCAGATTTACCGATAATCATCATATTGGAGTTAACTCTTTCGCGGTCTCTTTTGAAGAAATCGACGAAAACTGGATACTCATTATCGCCCAAATACATCCCATTTTGGTCTTGCAACGAGTTTGAAATAAACGGAAAGGCTGCGGCAAGCGTTGTGGTTGGGATTCCGCGCATCGTCGACTTCATTGTGTCTAGGCGCGAGATATTGGAGGAAATGAACCCATCAATCTGGCGCGAGAACATTTCGCTATATCTAAAACCTTGTTGTTTAAGCATAGCACGCACGTCTTTTTTTGCGGAGTCCTCACAAGTGACAAAGGTGTTGACGTTGAAAAGTTGCTGGTTATTATTTTTTAAGCCAACCAAAAGTTCTTTAAGTGTGTCTAGGTGCGTTTGGTAGTCAATTTGCGTCGAACTTCTGCCCGCTTTACTCAGTTTCGACTCCATTTCCATAATCGCTTTGTCAATTTGGCGCTCACTTTCAAGCCGTGGCATAGGATTGAACTTCATAACCACCTTGGTTCTATCAAGCAAGAAGAAGGACGCCGCCCAAGCGTTGCCCACTTGAAGAGGATAGTCAATAAGGTTAAACACCCTATAACTATCTTTATCTATAAAATACCTTGCGATATTAAATTTGATTTTTGCCGGCTTAATCCACTCTTTATACTTATTGAATGGCATAATGTCCAAATCTCTTTGGTCAAAATCCTTGCCGTTATTCGCTTTAAGGAAGATGTAAAGGTCTCTTCCTGTTAAAATCTTCGAACTCACTGGATTGAGCGACGTTGCCAGCGCCGTCATCATACCATTCACCGTGTTCTCCAAAAGTTCTCTATCCTTGTCGTAAACCACGATGTAGAAGTAGTCCTTATAGATTTTTTGCTGACGATTTATGTATTCAAAAAAGGAAACCCTCTCCTCGAAAATAGGAGCGCGCGCATCAATTTCCGCCTCGGTTATCTGCCCGTCGTATTGCATATCGTAAAGAGTGTCGTATTTCTTGTTCTCGTTGTAAATATAGTTGTCAAGCACCATCGGTTTCCTAATTTTAACAATCGAACAAGTTTGGTCGTTATTTAATCGTCTTAATGCGTTTGCAAAACTTTCAATAACGTTATCTTGGAAGGCTTCGGTTAGAAGGGTGAAGAACATCGGCTGAACCTCCAAAACCATTCCGTAGTAAATTCCAAAATTTATGTATCTATCCTGCACAATTCCGCTATATGGCAAAATGTTGTTGATGTCGCCCTTTTTACCCTCGCTTTCGTTAGTAAATTTTTTCTTCTGCACCATAAACTTCAAAAGATAAACAAGAGTGGTGTAGAATCTAACATCGTCTGCAAATTTGAAAAAGAGGGAAATTGCAACAATCGTCCACGCAAAACCGAACCAAATGTGGTAAGGAAAGTTTGCCGTGAAAAGCACAATGGCAATGGCAAGAAAAATGGCGCCCAAAAGAATATCAAGCCCAGTCACACCTCGAAAGAACTCAAATCTGACCTTAGTTTTTCTTGGAATTAAGCGAACCATAAACGCCTCCTCTCACCTATATATTTTTATGATACTACATTTCAAATCAAAAATACAAATAAATAAAATAAAAAACCTAAAAAATATAAAAAAATATTTATTAGCGAAAACACAAAAATAAAAAAACAAAATAAAAATTAAAACATAAAAAAATCAAAATAAAAATTAAAACATAAAAATCAAAAATAATTACTAGCAAAAATAGTTTTAATTGGAAATTAAATCAAAAAAATATATTAATTAAATTTAGACGCCAGGGCTGTCGGTTATTTGTCATTCTGAGCGAAGCGAAGAATCTCGTCGTAGCACCCGCCCGCATATGTCTAATACATCCTCTTAAAAAAGCTTAACACAACATACCGCCCATCTCGTTAAGGCTCTGGGTTTATTTGTCATTCTGGGGTGGCACTGCCACGTTTTATATAATGTTCTACGCGCAGTATAGCCCCTACCGTTAGGACTGTCGGTTATTTGTCATTCTGAGGCAACGCCGAAGAATCTCGTCGTAGCACCCACCCGCGAATGTCTAATATATCCACTTTTCATATGCCTAATCCACACACTCTTTCGTCAGCAAAACACGGCTAAACCCAGAACACCTCACACATCCAAGCGCGCTTGGTCCAAACAAACTTATGACAAAACTTTTACGCTAACACTTTTATCATTGCTTTGTTTCTTATAAAACATTTTTAATCACAAAAAACATCAAAAAATGGACTAAATTTCAATTATTTTTTGAAAAAAACGTGTTTTTTTGATATTTTTTTGTTTTTTTATTATTTTTTAGTAAATAAAACCGTTATTTTTAATACGCTAATTTAACATTTTTTTGATGCTAAAACTGTTTTTTTAATTTTCCCAAATAGGCAATTTTTTTTGATGTTTTAATTTTCCATTTTTCAATAAATTATTTTTAATTATCAATGTTTTTTCTTATTTTTTTATAAAAATATTTTCCTTATGAACTTATTTTATAATGAAAAAAAGTTCGTTAAGGCGGTTATGCTTCTTTGCCTTATCAAAAATTTGCTTGGTGATTTTTGTTCCGTCCTTGACAATCAGTTCGTGGTTAAGCCCAAGAAGCATTTTGGTTGCCACCTTTCCTATATAATAGGACGAGGAAAGATTGACAACGGCTGGCAATTTCACTTCATTCATTGCCACAACCTTCGCATTCTCATTTTTGGAGCGCGGGAATTTTCTACGCTTTTTTGAAAAATTGACAAACAAAACATCGTCGCCCACATCGCTGATATTTTTGGCGCTTATCTCGCATTTGTCGGTCACAACTTTTTTAAGCACGCGATAGCGAAAAGCATACTCTCTCACCCTGCCCAAATCTTCGCCCGCAACTGACAGCACTCTTTTGCGAAACTCGCCACTCTCACCAAGATATTCCAGTGCGTTTGAACTTTCAATAAGCACACAGTCATCGATTTTTTTGATGTTCTCAAAACCAACAAAATACTCCTGCTCGCTTTCGTCATCAACAACAACATAACCCGTTTTCTTTAAAAGCCTGAAATTTATGAAAGGTTTAAGCACAAACCCAACAACTTTTTTCTCCAAAAGCGCCACAACCTTTTTGCCAATATTTTCCACTTTCACCTCACAAAAACGCGAAAATCTAATAGGTATATTTTAAAAATTTTCACCTAACACTACCAAAATATGCAACAAAAAATTGTTTAGACTAATCATACAAAATTAGACACTTTTTGCAAAAAAAAGAGTTTTGGTTTAATCCTACGGATTAGTAAAAAACTCCTTTATCTTTATTATTTTCTTATTTTTTTACTTAAAATAATGCTATTTTATCAATTTTTTCCAAAATATTTTTTAATTAAGACGACGGTCTTACTTTTTCCGTCGCAAAGCGACATCATTCCATAATCTTATGACAAAAACCATTATTTTCTCAAAATTACATTTTTCTCAAAAATATGTCTTATTTTAAGCCCGGCTTAAAAACGCCGACATCACTTTTGGCGCCAAACCTCATTCACTTTTTCTTCACATTTTCATTGAGTTTTTTAAGCACAAAATCACAGTCTAAGCCGTGCACCAAACACGCCTCCTCGACTGATTCCATTTGACTGACAGGGCAAGAGATGCAGTGCATACCAAAACCCATAAACACATCCGCCAAATTCTCGTCAAGCGCCAGCACCTCGCCGATGGTCATATCCTTATTAATCACAACCTTTTCAGTTTTTTGCTCATTTTTCTTCATTTTTGCCTCCATAAATACGCCCTATTATAACACCCTCGCACAAACTTGTCAAACCAATTTATTATCTTACCCTAAGTAAAAATTAGTTACAACTCATTAAATTAAAAATGTCAGTCAAACATTTGAGTTAAAAACAATTTTTCTCTAAAAAACTATTTTTTCAGCTTTTTTTAACCCCATCTTCTTTTTTGCAACTTTTTTATTTTTTTGTTCTTCCCTAAAACATCAACAGATTGCGTCCTATTCATCTACGCAATTTTATGTTTTTATATCCAAAATCCGCTAGACATACACCTTCGACAAAAAGAATGCAAAAACTCAGTTTTCTACCGTTTTTCTTCTAGGATACGAGCGCGAATTGCTTTAATATTAAGTGTGTAGCGATAAAACTTCAACACATCAAAGTAGAATCTTAAAAAGTTTATCGCAAATAAAAAACCGCAATTTAATTTACTTGCTATATTCACATTGCCCACTTAAAAGAATATTTCAAAAAAGGCGTGATTGTTTCAAATTGATTTAAAGACCACTTCATAGTCACCTAAAAAATTCAAAAGATTATCAAACACCTTGTGCGCGTTTTTTACACTTCCTAACCACATAAAAAACATTTCATAAAGGAGGGAAAATGGAAATTGTTGTTGAATATGTGCTTATTGAAAATCTACTTTTAGACACTCTCATATTTAAAACCACCGAAAATGTGTTAAAAATTAAAGGAAAATTTATCATTTTTGCGTCATTTTTGGCGTCAATTTTCGCACTCATACTTCCATTATTCCACCTAACAAGCATCCCCTCATTTTTTGTGAAGATACTTTTTGGCGCGCTTTTAACCTCAATCGTTTTCAAATTTTCCTCCCTACTATCATTTGTAAAAATATTTTTTGTCTTCCTCTTTTCAACATTTATCTATGGCGGAGTTGCCACTTTCCTCACCCAAACCTTTGGCGAACTATCAGTAATCTTCTTAATTTTATCAATAACTCTCTCTTACTTTGTCCTTAAAAAACTTTTAAACTTTTTAACAAAAAGGCGAATGGTGCAAAAAGTTTGCTGCGATGTCACAATCGAAGTGGACGAGAAAAAGATTACGTGCAAAGGTTTTTTAGACACCGGCAACTTACTTGTGGACCCGCTCACCGAACGCCCCGTATCCATCATCGGGCTTAAACTTTTCAAAGAAATTTTTGGCGAAAACTGCCTTATGAACCTTCTAACGAAAAATGTCGACGTCAAAAATTTCAAACTTGGGCATTATATCTCACTCGACACAGTGGCAAAAAGTGAGGAAGTCTTGGCGTTTGAAATCGACAAAATATCCATCGACGGCAAAGAAAACGAAAAGGCAATTTTGGCGCTATCCTTCAAAAATTTCCCCTCATACGAAATGATTTTAAACGGCGCCTATGTGTGAAAAATATTAAAAAATGCAAAAACGCAAAAAAACAGCAAAAATTCGATAAAAAATGCAAAAAAAGTGTATTTTTTAACAAAATTGGAGGTTTTTATGAAATTATTTTTGAAAATCAAATTATTCTTTTATAAACATTTCAACAAAATTTACCGAAAAAAAGCGAAGAATTTTATCCACTATATAAGCGGAAAGGAATCTCTGCCAGAACCTCTCGACTCGCAAGAAGAGTTGATGCTTTTGGAAGAAATTGCGCGAGGAAACAGTCAGGCTCGCGATAAACTCATCGAGCATAACATCCGTCTTGTGGTGTATATCGCAAAAAAGTTTGAAAACAGCGGGTTGGAACTTGATGACCTAATTTCAATCGGCGCGATTGGGCTTATTAAAGCGGTCAAAACTTACAGCCTCGACAAAAATATTAAACTGGCAACCTACGCAAGTCGCTGTATTGAAAATGAAATATTGATGCAATTAAGAAAAAACACCCGCCTCAAAAATGAGGTGAGTTTGGACGAACCGCTCTCGGCGGACGGTGAGGGCAACGAACTTTTACTTGCCGACATCATCCCTGTTGACGAGGACGTGGTTTCAAAAGGTGTGGAGATGAGCGCCGACAAACAAATTCTTTTCAGCGTCATAAGAAAACTCGACATACGCGAGCAAAAAATTATGATATACCGCTTTGGGCTTGACGGCAAAGAGGAAAAAACGCAAAAAGAAGTTGCCGACATTATGGGAATTAGCCAAAGTTACATTTCGCGCATTGAAAAGAAAATATTAAGTAAAATCAAGAAAAAACTTCTAAAAGAGGAAATAATTTGATTTTTTCGCAAAAAAAACGCGTTTTTTTGATTATTTTCGCATTTTTTATTCCATCAAAAAGTTTAACACCCCTCCCATACCATTAGGACTGTCAGCCTATTTGTCATTCTGAGGCAAGCCCATCACTACACTTATTCCTCAAGGACGATTGGCTTGCTTGTCATTCTGAGGCAACGCCGAAGAATCTCGTCGGTGGCGTCGCTACCCTCCTTGCTTAGAATGACAAACGTGCGCCTTGCCTGCGCCCACTCATCGATATTATATTTAATGACAAACAAGGCAACGGCGAACGGTAACTAAGAAAAAAATTTCACCTTCTTTTCCACCATCTCGTCGATACGCGAAATATAATCTTCAATAAACTTGCAATTTGGCTCTCGTTCCAAACGATTTTCCAAATTGAACACCCGCTTACTTATCGCGCCCGCGCCGACGCCGATAACCGACGAAACATCCTCCATACTGTCGATATTGAAAATGCAAATATGCCCATCGCGGAAATATCCCACATTTTCCAGCCCGCCAATTTGGTGTTTTTGGCGATAGATATAATACGGCTTATACCCGTTTTGTTGAAGGACTTTTTCAGCATAATCCACCATTTTCGGCACGTCCTTTTCAGCAACTTGCGACCTATCCTCCTTCAAACTTGCGCCATTTTTTATGGTGAGAGTGTGAACGGTGATATTTTCTGGCGACAACTCCAAAAGGGTGTTTATAGAGCGCTTAAATATCCCTAACTTCTCACCCGGAAGCCCTGCAATCATATCCATATTCACAATAAATCCAAATTCCATTGCCAGCATATACGCGTCGAAAATTTGCTTATTCGTCTGCTTTCTGCCGATGCGCTTAAGTGTTGACTCGCAAAAAGTTTGAGGATTTATGGAAATCCTGTTGACGTTGTGTCTCTTTAAAACCTCCAACTTTTCACGCGTAATCGTGTCCGCGCGCCCGCACTCAACGGTGAATTCCGAAACGGGATAGTTTATCTCGCCCAAAAGTCGGTCTAATTGTTTTGCGGTGAGGACTGTTGGCGTTCCTCCGCCTATGTATATCGTGCGCACAATGTATGACTTATCGGCGATAAGATTTTTCACGGCTTTAAGTTCCTTCAAAAGGCAATCGAGGTAAACATCCACCTTGCCAGCGATTTTACATAACTCATTTGAGATGAAAGAGCAGTAGTTACACCTAGTTGGACAAATTGGAATATTAATGAAAAGGTCGACCAACTTATCATTTTTTATTATGCACTTTTGGTGTTTCATTATCTCATACACCAACTTTGCCTTGTCCTCACTGACAAAAAACTCTTTCATCAAAACTTCTGGCACGATATGCTCTTTAACCTCACCGCGCTCCACCATTTCGCGCATAAATTTGCAAGGGCGAACGCCTGTCAGCGACCCCCACGGCAATGATTTTTTAAGCACCGCCGATAAAACGAGGTAAAGATGATTTTTAAAAAAACTTTTTTTCACGCTTTTTTCTCTCAACGCGCTCAGCCCAACGGGTATGGTGAAAAATTTAACATATTCCTTCACATCGCCATTGTTTTCGAGCATAATTTTGCTTGTCAGCGTGCTGTCGAGAGTTCGGTCGCTGTGGTGAATGTTAAAGGCAATCGACTCGTCCGGGTCGAAAAAATTGGCAAGGTCCTGCATATCATTTTGAAAATCCTTACTCTCACAAAAAACTCTCATCACTCACTCCTAAACACCTTCTCAACGCCCTTCACACTTTCAAAGGTTCGAATTGCGCTGTCGATTTCGCTCTTGTCGCCAACTTCAAGCGCAATATCAAACACAATTTCATCCTTCACCTTCTTATATGAAAAACCTTTCAGGTTCAACTTTAAGTTTCTTGCCACATTGTTTATGTAATCGCCCGCCTTTTCGCTTGAAGAGACAACCTTAATAACAGCCAAAAACTTCGAGCCGGCATTTTGCTCCCATTTTGCCGAAATCAAGCGCTCTTTTTCTAAGTATTTGAGGTTTGGGCATTCCATACGATGGATGGTCACACCGCGCCCGCGCGAAATATACCCCACAATCTCATCACCCATAACCGGCGAACAGCATCCAGCGTAGCGAATAAGAAGCCCACTGTCGCCATCGATTAGAACGCCGTCCTTGTTCTTCTTTACCTCGATAACCTTTTCTTCGGTGACAGTTTTCGCCTTTTCTTTAACATACAAATTAACAAAGCGACCGATAACCGATGTCACCGAAAGCGTGCCTCCGCCGATTTCCGCAAAGAGCATCTCTGGCGTTTCCATCATAAACGAAGAGGCAATATCGCTTAAATACTTTTCCTTTTCCGCCTTTGAGACCACCAAATTTTTGCTTTTTAGCGCTTGTTCGAAGATATTTTTGCCAATTCGCGTGTTCTCTTCTTTAAATTCACTTTTGAAAAATGCACGAATCTTACTGCGCGCCGAAGAGGTTTTAATATGTTTAAGCCAATCTCTCGACGGTCCCTTGCTGTTTTGGTTGGTGATAATTTCCACCGTGTCGCCGTTTTTAAGTTCGGTTACGATAGGAAATAGTTTGCCATTAATCTTTCCGCCCACGCACTTATTTCCAATTTCACTGTGAATGGCATAGGCAAAGTCGATGATGGTGGAATGAACAGGAAGCTCCAAAACCTTTCCCTTCGGCGTCTGCACAAAGATACTTTCGCCGTAGAGGTCGCTTTTTAAGGTTTCCAAAAATTCCTCTGGTGGAAGTTCGTCGGAATGTTCAAGTATCTCTTTAAAACGCGCAAATTTGGCGTCGAACTTATTGCTTTTTCGGCGCTCTTTATAAATCCAGTGCGCCGCAATACCATACTCAGCGTGCCTGTGCATTTGAAAGGTTCTTATTTGAATTTCCAGCGGTCTGTTGTTATCGGCAATAATGGTGGTGTGCAAACTTTGGTAGCCATTCGGCTTGGGGCTCGCAATGTAATCTTTCACGCGCTCAGGTATCGGCCGATAAATTGCGTGAATTTTCCCAAGCACCGAATAGCAATCTTCCACCGTCGGCACCAAAACACGCATAGCAAGAAGGTCATAAACCTTGCCGAGGGTGATGTTTTTCATTTTGATTTTTTTATAAACGCTATAGAAGTGCTTTTGTCGCTTTTGAATTTCACCTTCAACGCCAAGTTCAGCCAAGATTTTTTGCAATTTCCTTTCCACAATTTGCATTTGTCGCATATTGTCGTCGGTTTTCATAAGCGCATTGTCTTTGAGTTCGTTATACGCCTTTGGCTCCAAAAGTTTAAAAGTGTTCTCTTCGAATGAGGACTTAAACCTACTAAGTCCCAAACTTTCAGCAAGCGGTGAAAAAATCTCCGCCACCATTTTAACGAATTTCTTGGTTTCGTCATTCATTGGCAGTGTGATTTTGTCAAGGTCATAGTCGATTGTTGCGAACTTTATGATAACAACGCGCATATCTTGGCAAATTGCCACAAACATACGCTTGATATCTTCCGCCTCACCACTTTTAGAAATGGTGTTGACATTTCTTAAAAGTTTGAAAGTTTCGTAAAGTTTTTGCTGTGACGAAGTGAGTTCTTTAACCAGCGCCGTCGCCTCTTCCTCTCTCACCTTATAGAATTGAAAGAGAAGATATGCCATCAAAACCTCGTTTTGCATATGGTATTCCGCCATAACATCAATGACGTGGTTAAGCCTTAATAGGTCAATTTCCTCCACCACAATTTGGTTTATTAACTTATTTTCGTGCAACGATAACTTAAAATTTTTCTTTATATTGTCGATAACTTCTTGTTTCATATTTAACTCCAAAATATATATATTTTTGAAAACGTGTGAAATGTGATAAGTGCAAAAAAATTTCCATTAAAACACCAACGCTTTTTGTGAACAAACAAAATTCATAAACAAAACAGCGTCATTTCATCCTTTGTCAATCAAATTATATATCATTTGGATATGTTTGTCAACTTTTTCGCTCTACTGCAACAAGTAATTGGAGTTTATTGTAAAATTTAGAAGATTGGAGCGATTTTTTGAGATTTTTAACCTCCGTGTGAGAAAAATATCCTCCTTCGTCCTTCTTAATAAGCCCTAGTTCCAAAAAGGTTAAATAAGCCGAATAAAAGGTGTCAAATGTCACTTTTCCCTTTAAGCGCGCCTCATAAAAATCAACGGGCGAATAGAATTTTTGCCCACTTCTTGCGGTGAGCGCCTTGAAAACTTTCCCAAAACTCTCCCTGGAGAGACTGAGGTTTTTAAACCTATTTTTCTCTTCCTTATCTTCGATTGGAAGGTAAATTTCCGCCTTTGAAACCTTTTTTATGGCGCTTAAATATGCGCTGTCAAGCACCTTTGAGAGGAAGATAATTTTATCGAAATTCTTTGCCCATTCCACACCGCGTGGCGCTAAAAGGAGAGAATTATAGCCCACCAAATTCTCGTCATAAATCCCCATATGAAAGATGTTTTCTTTTGAGTAATTTTTCGAAAAAGCCACAAATTCATAGGCATTAAACGTGACAAACGCCGTGCCGTAAACGCTTTTTTCGGTGCCAACAACGAAGTTTAAAAGTTCGTTTTGTGGATAGTAAGTGAAGTCTAAATCGCCCGAATTATCAAAGTAAAGTTCTTCCATTTTAACTGGCTCGGTGTAAAGATTGGCATTTTCAATTATGAAACAACCTGGGTCGAAATAGGAGACATTCCCCTTTTTCTCCTCGCCCTGAAATTCAAAGATGAAAGATTTATACCTCGAAAAATAGAGCGCGTTAAAATTCTTCATAAAATTGAAATAAACAAGTTCCAAGTCGCCGATTTTAATATTCGCGTGTTGCGGGCAGTATTTCATCGGTTGAAGTTGAATTTTTTCGGCATTTATGCGAAATCTCGGTTTTGGATTCCCGCAACCATACGGCTCCAAAAGCGCAAGTTCTTTCAAAAACCTATCGTCGATTTCTTCAAGTTTCACGTCCAAATCGTAATATTTAATTGGTATGAAAACATCGTCGTTTATCTTCTCAAAAACAAAAGCGTTGACGCGCTTGGAAAATTCCTCATAGTTACTTCTTTTAAGCGTCAGCCCCGCCGCCATTGTATGCCCGCCGAATGTTTCCAAAATATCCTGCATAGAGGAAAGAAGTTCGTGTATGTTGATGTCATCTATGCTTCGCCCCGAGCCGTGAAGAACGTCGCCCACTTGCGAAAAGAGAAAGACTGGGCGGTTATATTCCTCCACAAGACGCGCGCACGCAATGCCGAGAATACCTTGGTCCCATTTCTTAGAAGCCAGCGTTATCACGCGCGTTTTTGAAAGGTCCATTTTTTTAATTGCCCTCTCAGCGTCCTCCATTATAAGCGCCGAAAGTTCCTGCCGACGCTGATTATGGCGCGCAATTTTTTGAAGATAACTTCTTATCTCCACCATATCCTCGCATAGGTATAGTTTCAAACTATCCTCCGCCTTACCCATCCTGCCCGCAGAATTGATTTTTGGTGCAATTTTGAAGGCGATATCGCTTGCTGACGGCTTCGAGAGCGACACCTTATTCTCTTTAAAAAGTTGTTTAAGCCCAATCGGCAACTTATCAAAGGTCAAAAATCCGCGCTTGACTATGTTGCGGTTTTCACCCGTCAGCGAAACAATATCGGCAATCGTTGCAATCGCAGCAATCGGCAAAAATTCCTCCGCCTTTTTTTGCCCCAAAAGCGCCTCGCTTATCTTATACGCCATTCCCGTTCCGCAAATTTCGGTGAATGGATAGTCCTGTCCCTTAATTTTCGCGTTCAAAACAAGGGTGTTTGGCAATTTTTCGGGTATCTCGTGGTGGTCGGTGATGATGATGTCAATGCCCTTACTCTTGCAATACTCCACCTCGTCATAGCAGGAAATTCCACAGTCGACGGTGATGATAAGGTCTGGGCAGAACTTCTTTTCAATCTTGTCGATAACTTCGCGTGATAAACCATAGCCATCTTCATAGCGATTTGGAAGATAGTAAGAGGCTTCAATCCCCAAATATTTAAGCGTTTTAAGCATAATCGCCGTGGCGCTGATACCGTCAACATCATAGTCGCCAAAAATAAGCACCCTATCGCCGAGTTCCTTGGCAAGGCGCACCCTGTCACAAAGTTCTTTCATCCCCCTAATTAGGAATGGGTCAAGGAGCGCTCCCACAGACAAATATTCTTCAATCTCTTTTTCGCTTTTCAGCCCGCGCGATAAAATCAAATACATTGTTGACGGTAAAACTTTAAACTTTTCCGCATAGCTTTTCACAAGCGCGGAATTTTGATTAAAAAACTTTTTAAAAATCATTCCGTTTTACCTATTTTTCAATAATATTATATAAACATTGAAAAAAATAATCAAGTTATTTCGCACAAATTTCAAAAAAAATTCCCTTCGCATTAGCCTAAGAATATGTCCAAACATCCTAAATGGAAGTAGAAAAATTCTTCGTCTTTTTTTAACGTGATTGATAATTTTTGAAAATTAGAAGTTTTTAGGTAAAAAATATCGAAAAATACTTGCAAAAACATTAAAAATGTGATAAGATTAACGTGTTTTATTAAATTGCCTTAATTTTGATAAAGTTTCGAGCAGTGCTGAGTAAAATTAAATAAAATAATGGATTGGCAAATTTAATAAATTAAATAAGAGGTAGATGTGCTGGTGTGGCGGAATGGCAGACGCACGGGACTCAAAATCCCGCGAAGGCAACTTCATGTGGGTTCGACCCCCACCACCAGCACCAAATCACCTATCCAAAATGTCTTTTTTCAAAAAGACTAAAAAGCACTATATATTGTGTTGAGGTTAATAAACTTTCCTGTATATTGTGTTTGCATAACATTTAAAATAAGACTTCTTTCAAAGCGTCTTATTTTTTTGTATTTACTATGTTTGATTTCTTTGTAAACTTTGATTAATTTTTGATTTCTTTTGAATATCAAATCAACAATAATAAATCAATTTAAGGTATGCTATACATGTTATACCACATAATTTTTTTAAATCAAAATAAAAAACTACCCATTAGGATTAGTCCTAATGGGTTAAATTTCTTGTTCTATTGCTATGCCACATTTAAATACGTATGTTGCACTATGCTTGTCTTTAATTACAACTTTTTCAAGTAAAGCTTTGCATATATCTTTATGGAAGGTATTATAAACCCCTTTTAGAACTGTCTTTATTTCATTAAGTCTATAATCAAGTATACATATGGAATTGTTCTTTTGTCTTATTATTTCCATTTGTTCTTGGATACTCCGTATTTCTTCTATTAAATTAGAAACCTGATTCTGTTGCTCCTCAGTAGGCCTTATAGAATACTTTTGACTTAATACAACTAACTCCTCTTGCTTTTGTGATAGATTTTCTGTTAAATCATTGATTGTATAAACATTAGGTTGGTCTATAACTTCTCTAGCATTATTTACTATCATATTCAACAACTCTTCCTTGTTATCTACAATCTTGTTTATTGCCTTTAAAAATCCTTGTTCCAAGCACTCTTCCTTAATTGGTTTCATTGAACATTTATCGTGTTCCTTTTGATGTTTAGTGCATACCCAAATTGGAACTTTCTTGCTATGGTCTAAACTCCACTGACTATGCCTTCTAAATTTATGACCACATTCTCCACATTCTACTATAGTGCTAAAAGCATACTCGCATGTAAAATTACCCAACCCAATTTCTTCAGTTTTCCTTTTAAATCTGTTTTTTAATTCAACCTGAACGGCATCAAACAATGACCTTTCTATAATTGGTAAATGATTGTTGGAAACTAAATATTTAGGTTTTTCTCCATTATTAGCTTTTCTGTCACATAGCACATCAACTTTATATGTCTTTTGAAGTATCAAATCGCCTTTATACTTTTCATTTTGAAGAATTGATTTTATTGTAGAATGAAGCCATTTTTGTTTTCCGCCAGGACTTAAAATACCATCTGCCTCAAGCCCAATCTGTATAGCACGTAATGTTTTCCCCTGCATAAATTCATTAAAAATTCGTTTTACAACCAATGCTTGATCTTGCACAATTTCAAATTTATTCTTTTCTATTTTATATCCATAAATTTGGCCACCAGCATATTCACCTTTTTGAAACTTTTTTTGATAAGCCCAACTAACATTATGCGAAATTGTTCTACTTTCTTCTTCAGCAATAGACGCCATAATACTTAATATCAGCCATGAGCCAGGATCTGCTGTATCTATACCATTAGTTTCAAAATATATTGTTATCCCTCTATTGCTTAATTCTCTCGCTATATTTAAACATTCAACAGTATTCCTAGCAAATCTTTGAACAGATTTTGTTATAATCCTGGTTATTTTTCCAGCTCTACAATCTTCTATCATTCGTAGAAAATCTTTTCTTATTCTCATTTTAGTTCCAGTTCGCCCAGGGTCTGCATATAATCCAACATAAATAATATTTGGATCTTTGCTTAATTTTTCATTATAATATTTACATTGAGTTTCATAACTATTTAGTTGATCTTCGTTATCAGTACTAACTCTCGCATAGGCACATACTTTTTCTTTAATTGCTGTTCGAATTTTATCCGATTTTGCTTGCTGGACAGGTATTATTTTAATAGTTCTTGCAGTATTTTCTATGTTCATATTTAAACTCCTTAACTACTTCTTGTGAATTTTTAAATATAATTTTAACTTTGTAGCCATCTATTTCTATATGGTCTATATGATTTAATACTATTTCATCAGAGAATGCAGAGACTTTTTTTGTTGGTTTTTTGTATAGACTCATAATTTTATTATCTCTTAATTTGTCAACAATTTCGTATTGTTCATTTTTTAATTTTTGAGTTTCTACTTGGTATAGTTCATAAGTTATCAACTTATCTAAATAATATCTCTTCAATGTTTCTAGTACCATAGAAATATCCTTATTCCTATTCTGTAATTCATCCTCTGTTTTTATCTCATAAGGCAAATCAATGTACTCATTGTAAGCATCAACAATAATTTCTTTTATTAAAGTATCACTGATATTATTTGATAAGCAATAACTCTTATTAAATCTATTTTTTAACGAACATGCCCATAATTCATTATTAAAATTTACTATTTTACTATTTATCACATGACTATAGGTCTTCCCACAATTTCCGCAAATTATTTTCTTACTTAATGAATATGTGCGACTATGGTTTGCTTTCCCCTTGCTACGCTTTGAAATTTCTTCTTGAACATGTTCAAATGTTTCCTTGTCTATGATAGGTTCATGGTTGTTTTCTACTAAATATTTTGTTGCTTCACCATTATTAGGTTTTGCTTTCCCATCAACAGTTATGCTTTTTTGTAACAGCACATTGCCAATGTAAATCGGATTAGTCAATATCTTTTGAACTGTGGCACCTCTCCACATTGTTCCCTTAGGTGATTGAATTTTTAATTTGTTCAATTCTTTTGATATTCCATCAAAACCATATCCCTTTAAATAAAATGTGAAAATAAATTGTACAACCTTTGCTTGTTCTTGATTGATCTTGAATTTCTTATTTTCATCTAAATCATAACCGTAAACATGGAATATTGGAACAATGCCTTTTTGAAATCTGTCTTTTATATTAAATAATACATTCTTGCTCATATTCTTCAATTCTTGCTCTGCAAATATTGACTTTAATTTTAATAATAAATCACTGGAACAAGTCAATGTATTTATCTCTTCTGTCTCGAAGATTACAGCGACACCTGCCTCTCGTAACTTTTGTATTGTTTCAAGAGCCTCGTAAGTGTTCCTACCAAATCTATAAATGCTTTTTGTATAAATCTCTTTGATAAATCCTGCGAGAGCAAACTCTATCATTTTACAATATTCTTTTCTTTGAATAACTTTGTATCCACTTATGCCTTGATCAACATAAATTCCACAAAATTTTCTGTTTGGTGTGTTTTTAAGTTTTTCTAACCAATATGATTCTTGTAAAAGCATACTATGCTCCTGCTCATCTTTCTTTGTGCTAACTCTTACATAAGCACAACATGGTATTTCTTCTTGCTTTTTTTCTATTACTTTAACTGCCATTTGTACCTCCCTTAGTCATCACAAACAATACCGCATACCTTTATCAAAGTCCAGCGAAATTTTTAAAAAATAAGACTTTTTAGACATCTTAATTTCTTTTTATTTAGTGCATCAATTTCTTTATGTTCTTTAATTGTTATTAAATTTTTACTTAAAAGTAAATCAATTACACCTTTACAAAATAAATAATCAATATTACTCATCTTTTGATTCCTCATTAATTTCTTTTATTTCAATACCATATTTTTTCAATTGTTTAAATATTTGATTACATCCAGTCGCAGACAAACCACTAGCACCTCCAATCAAAATGGCAGTTAATACATTAGTTGCAGGAATAATACTCGGAATTGCGTAAAAGCAAACTATACCAAAAACTATTCCTAGCACTGCACCTATAATAGGTATAATTGCAATTAGAATTTTATTTTCTTTTGCAATAAATTTTTTATAAATTTCCATAATTACAAAAACAAGTGCTACTATCACTGGTACACAAATAATCTCTATCATTGTTATTCTCCTTTATCTATTGATTTTTCAATTAAAAAATCGAGCATTTCCTGCTCGACATTTTTATAATTATTTAATGCTTCATGCATTTCTCCATTCGTTTTCCCATCTCTTAATGCAATTGAATTCGCTTCTGTAAGTTTCCCAACCGCTTCTATACTTTTAATAATTAAGGCATCTTTTTTATGATGTTGCTTTTCCCTTTCCTCTTCTATTTTTTCTTTCTTTTTAAAATAACGTTGAAGAAAATAAAGAATGAGTCCAGAAAGCACACTCGCAACTGCACTCAAAACTACTGAAATCATTTTATCTCCTTTATATAACATCTATAGAATTTGCTTTTAGTAATGTAAATACTGTTGTTCCATTAAGCATTTGATTAATTTGATTTTGTAAATTATTTATATCAGAATTTAGGTCGCTTTCAACGCTATTAATTTGCAATATTATTTCTTCTTTTACATTTTGTATTGCATTTAATATTGTTTGATAAACATTACTATCGTTATTAATTGAATTAGCAACTTTTTCTAATGTATTCAATTGCGTTTCCACATTCCCTAAAATTTGTTGCTTAGATTCTTCTATTTTATTTTTTAACACATTGCCTTGTTTAGCAGATAATACATAATCTGAATGATCAGAATCTAGATTATCTATAATTGTGATACCACCATCATTGCCTTTAAGAGCCAAAATTCCCCAATATTCATTATCTACCCCATCCGAAGGACTTATGTTTGAATTAGTAACCTTACAATAGTAAGTACAACCATACTTGCTAACAGTATCAATATAATATGCATTATTTAAGTATTGAATAGAAGATTCCCAAGCGCCACGATTTCTATATGAAGTACCCTTCTTAGGTTCTGGCAAAGTAAATTTTAAGTTTTTATGCTTTGTTGTATTGTCGGTTTCAATTATAACATTTGGATCTTGCTCACAATCTACTATCTCTTTCGATACTGTCAAATTATCCACTATTTCAAGTGCTTTATTTGAGGTGTTCACAGCATCATTTGAATTGGTTAATGCTGTTTGAGAATTGTTATTCGCAGTTTCTGCATCTTGTGCTGCTTCACTTGCTGATTGTTGAGCTTGCTCGGCAGATTGTTGAGCCTGTGAAGCCGATGCTTGTGCTTGACTTGTTAGTTCTGATGATTCTTCCACTAGTTCCAAACTTGATTGTGCAGATGAGGCAGCCTCGTTAGCCTTTGTTTCGCATGTTTTAGCATATTGTTCTGCTTTTGTAGCATCTTGTTGTGCAGATAAAGCACTTGCCGCAGACTCACTTGCACTATTTTCTGCAGCCTTTGCAGATTCCATTGCTAGATTGCTATATTCGTAAGCCTTAACAATGAGATCTGGATTCTCCACGCTTAACTGCTTTGCATAATTAATAGCCTCGTTAACTTTTAGTTTCAGCATTTTAAATGGCACTAATGTTTCACTACCATCGCACAAATAGGCAATAAATTGAATTTTTAATTCTCCATTTACAGTGACCTGTGTTGGCAATGTAAATACAAAATTTAATTTATCAAATTCATCTCCATACTCTATCGTTTTATCTTCTGGTGTATACAACCCTATCGTCCACTTCTCGCCTCTAACATTGTTAAAATCCACTCGCTTTGAATAATCCAAATATTCTTCAGGGAAATGAACAAGAATACTAGTTGCATTATTTTCGCCAGAAATAACTAGAAACTCTTCGCTATTTTCCGCTTCATATTGTTTGTTTCTTTTTAATGTAATTTCTAAACCTTGCATTTATACTCACCTCATTTCGCATTTGGATAACCAACCGCTTTATTCATTTTTGTAATCGCTATATTGCCATCAAAAAACATACTGGATGCAGTAGATATTAAAAACCAGATTTTAGGCGTTAATCGAAAATACGTCGGTTGCCATTCTACCACATCACTTTTCACAACACTTCCATTCCTTTCAAAAACCCACTGTTTACTTGATGTATCGTAATAAATTTTGCCATTTAAGTTTGCAGAATCTATGTTTGTTGATTTATTCGTTACATCCATAAGAACTTTACCAAACATTGTCACTTTACAAGTTAATGTCCACTCGTTCTTGGCAAATGACCAAGAATCAGTGCAAACAACACTTATAAGTTCATTTCCATTTTTGTCAAAGACATAAATATCGCCTGAATACATCATGGTATATTCCATATAATCACAAAAATATTTTGTATAACCATACCCAGGATTATAATCCTTAGTAGACACCACTATCCTTGAACCAGTTCCTGTAATTTCTGGGTAAACGCTTGAATTATCAATCGGTGTTCCTACCATTTCATCAGCAGAATAACTTGCGTCAACAAAGCCCATTATTATTTTGTTGCCGAAATAAATTTCCCTTATTGGAGAAGAACCAATAAAGTTTCTTGATAGTTGCTTGCTTCCTAAATATAAAGGCATATCTACCTCAGACACTTATAAGGTATAAAACTCTATCATACCTAGTTGTTGGAACACTGGTACCATTGTAAATTATAAGAGTTCCTGCCGGTGGGCTGCTTGATGGTAATGTTGTCGTATAAACAATTCTTTGCGCTAATGTGGCATTATCTGCTTGTAGAGAGTGGTCTGATTCTAACGTATGGTCTGACTCTAGACTGTGTTTTGAATATGATATTCTTTCTAAAAGTTCTCGTATGTCAGTAAATGAAATTGTTCCATTTGTTTGTAATGTTATGAGATATAGTGGCAATTGATAAACCCCTGCCGGTATTTCAGACAAATCATCTTGCGTAAGTTCGATGATATTTGTGTTGCTTTGTGGTGTTACTTTGATTGAAAATGATTGTGGCCTTGCAGACAAATCGAATTCTGCATAAACCTTTGCGTATTGAGTTTGTCCTGATGGAATAATGAAATTAAATTGAACTGATGCATCACTGACACCAAAATAACCAAATGCTTGTGCTAGTCCTGGGCCTATAATAATGCCTCTATCAATCAATGAAATAGGAAATTTATTCTTTTCACTTGCTATAACTCCTGGAACACTTTGCGCACAAAAGTTATATATTTTTGCATCAAAAGTCGGCACTATTTCGTTTTTGCCAGTGACTTTATCGCCTATTCCTTTCAAAATGTAACCCATTATGTCTTTCTCCTATATCTTTTATCGTTATAAATTTTCATTCTATCAGTAAAATCAATTCTTGTTTTTCCAAAAACACAAGTATAATATGGATCATACATTGTGTATTTAAGTCCTGTGAAGATGGATTCATATTCTCTGTCTTTATAAACAATTGTAACCTTATCTCCGTAGTTGAAATTTTTGCAATTTATCATTGTTTGTTTCTTTGCCAATTTGTATAAAATGCAATGATTGTAAATGTTGCCACATAATTCACTTTCTGCTTTTTCTTGCATTGTATAACCTTCTTTAATAGCTTCTGTTTCATCCCAAGAAACAAATTTTGTTTGTGTTGGCAAAATTCTCTTTTCATCGTTTAAATCAGAACTTACTTCATTGTTTGACAGCAAATAATATGTTCCTTCTTCAACACCAGACTCTGAATTAAAAAAAACAACCTTGTTATAGGTTGGCATATCATTATTGTCAAATTCAGGTTTTGACAACTTAATGTTGTCTTTTATCACATATCCTTCTGTTGAATTTTTTATGATCGTACACACAATTTTGTTGTTAACAAAATCAATTGAAAAATCAAGGTAAATATTATAAGTGTTGAACAACCAGTCTATAAAATCTAGTATGTTAATTGTATCTTCATCAGTTGTATAGACACAACTGGTATCACTTCCAAATGTTCTTATCTCTAATGGCAATTTTTTCTTTACATCTACTATATTGATAAAAGCATAATTAAGTATAACTTTTAAACCTTGCACTCCATCGAATTTACAATTTAGTAAATCAGTAAACTTGAAAACATTTATCACTGTATCATTAAAAAGTTCTTTCATATGCTTAAATGAAATTTTCTTTTCAGTATTGTCTATTGATGTTATCACGCCTAATTCTACAAGCGAACTGCCATCAATTAAAGCAATAATATCCCCCTTAAAACCATTTGAAATATTTATTATTGATGCAGTGCTTGTGTTGTTTGAGATTATATCGTAATCAATGGAATAATCCTTTACCACTCCACCATCTATATATTCGAGATTATTTCTCGCATAAATCCTATAATGAACCATCTTACACTAGTTCCTTTTGTATAGAATATGATATCGTAACTTTTCCAAAGTCAGTATTTGTAGCAGAAAAAACAATTGTAGATTTACCAGATGGAATAGTAATAAAATTTGAATACGAATAGTCTTTTTCGCCAATATAATAAACATCTTCTTTAACATAGTTATCATCAACTTTTGTGTATAGACTTGCTTCCTGCGAATCTGGGCTACTGTCTATCAATAAATAGCTGTTTTCATTTACAATTAAGTTATACTTTGCTTGGTCTTTTATTTCTCCATCTTGAATAACTCTTATAAATGGAGCATCGGTCACAGCTTCAATTTTAATCACACAACTTGTTGGCAAATTCCCTTCATTGTCGATGTCAACCGCAAGATTGTTGCTACCGCCATAAAAATATGGATAATAATAAGGATAGATTAATGGTTCGCCATATCTATTTAATTCTAAAACGATCTTTTTGTCTTTCTTCCATCTTGATAAGCACATAAACTTTACTTTGCACTTCAAAAAGCCTGTTTTATAGTCAATTTCGCTTTTGTCTATCTCATTTATTAAAACTAATTTATACCATTCACTTTCTAGTGAATAATCAAAACTTATTCCTTCAGTCGAATAATATAGTTTTAAAGGCGTTGTTGTATTTATGTTTCCCACAAATTCAACAAAATTTGTAAAGTGTTCATAACTAGAAAAGTATAAGTTTCCAGAAATTGTTTGAGTTTGCGTTTCAATTTCTTCTATGAAACAAGTATTCTCAACTTCATAACTAGTTACTTTGGTTTGTATTCCTAGCCCACTAGGATCTGCAAAGAAACTGCTATCTTTATCATATGGATCTTTTGGTGTTAAATTCCATTTCTTGCCGAATTCATTTTCTAACCAAAACTTTCTCATATCTTACCACCCAATTCCCTGTTGATTCTTTGTGCCAATATGTCAGCCACAAGTTCTGCATTTTCTTGACTCATTTCAGTTTCTCCGTATGCATCTATGGTCACATTGACATCTATACTATCTCTGTTTGAATTCTCACTTATTTGTGTTGTGCTAATATCAAAATCATTCTCCAGATCAGAATATGAATCTGTTATTCCTTCCATAATCTCTGCCTGTGAGTTCAATTGGTTTGATAACTCGTTACTTCTACCTGTGAGAAAGGCAAACAATAATGCCAATGTTAAGATAACTGCTACAACCGCCAATGCTATCGGAATAAGTGGAATACTCGCTGCTGAAACTGCTCCAATACCACCTGCCGCCCCATAACTTGCAAGTGTTATTGCTTTTACAACACCTATTATTGCAGTTATGATTGAAATAACTTTTGGCAGAATAACTATCAACATCAATAGGAATGCTAAAAATTTTTGTGTTCTCGGATCTAAACTTGTAAACCATCCTATAACAGTGGTTAATATCGGAATTATAGTTTCTATTATAAACTCACTTAATGTTTGAAGTAGTGGCAATAGACTTTCGGCAAGTTCCGCTCCAACACTCATAAATTTTGTTTTTATTTCTTCCCAGATAGTTTGAAGTTCAACTGCCGCTTGTGCATTTTCTTCTGTTGTTATACCAAGTGCAAGTTGCTGTTCGTTTAATTCTTCGATTGTTTCTTGAGACGTTTGCATCACCTCAAGAACCGAAATAGCGCTATCTCCAAACAACTCATAGGCCAAATTATTCCTCAGAGTAGAGTTCTCCATCTCATTCAGTGCTACTACAACTTCATCATAGATGTCAGACAACTGCTTTGTATTGCCTTCCAAATCGGTGGTCGAAACTCCCAACCTATTGAGAATATTGAGATATGCTGTGCCTTGGCCTAATGTAATACTGTTTAATGCACTCTTCAAACTATTCAAAGCATTATCATAGTTGTTTGCATCACCTGTAATTTGTTTATATACATTTCGTTGCAATTGTAATTTTTCAATATTTACTTCTAGTTCTTTTGAAGATTGCACTAAATTACTCGTTGTTGCAGTGAAAGCAGTCGCAAGTGCAGTAGCAGAAGTGACTAATGTTAAAACAATCTTTGAAAAAGTGCTTGCCGCACTTTGTGCTTTTTGTAATGATGTGGTTACATTATCAAAGCCCTTGGATATATTATTTATCTTGGTTATTGTCGAACTGTTTGAGGTCTTTTCTAACTCATTATTGTATTTTTTTAATTCATTTTCAGCCTTTAAAACAGAAAGTTCAACTTTTGCAAACTCTTTTGCAGTCATATCTCCGTTTTGAAATGCCTTATTTGCCTCTAGTTGCTTTTGCCTTAATAAAACAACCTTTTGTGTGGCAAGACCAACTTCATTTTGAAGATTTTTCATTTTGTTAGCCATTGCTTCTGCATCATTTGGATCTAATTTTAATGCTTTATCAAGTTCTCTTACCATAGAGGTGGATTCTCTTATTGAAGAGTTTAGTTTCTTTACTTTTTGGTCTATATCATCTAGACTTCTACCGACTTCCATACCCACCTCCTACCTATTTATTTTTGTTTTAAATCTCTCATCAATTCGGTCATCAAGACCTTTCAAATTGTGGATTGCTTTACTAATGAATCTTGTTCCCCTTATAGTGCTTGAACCATAGTTTAAGATGTTTGCAATTTTTTGATAAGGCACGCCTTTTCTATCCTCGCCTTCAAATTCTATTGTATATCCATACCAATTGTATCTAACTGTGATTTTGCTTTTGCGAAGAGAATTTAATAGGCCAAGAGTTTTACCTCTTGGTGTTGTTTCTTGCAACTGTTGATATAATTTTTCAACTTCTAGATCTATCTGTTCTTGCACACTTTGAATTGCTAAATCTCCAAAGTTGTTTATGCTCTCAAAATACTCATATAGTTCTTTTGAAACACCATCATTCCAACTCGCCATTTTAACCTCTTAATTTGCCTTTTAATGTCATTTCAGCAATGGACATTGGTGGCGTGTAGTTTATATTCTTGCCTTCAGCTTTTGCTAGTGTTATGGCATCTATTTGTGATGAGTAATTTACTAAATCATAAAAGACATTTAATCCCATATCGGCAATGTTAACTTGCACACCCGTTTTAACAGCACAATAAAGCATTTGTGTTGTGAAGTCGGTTTCAATTTGTGGAAAGTTGCTGTTTTGAAAACTTGGTCTTATCTTTTTTTTTGAGATATAAACAGAGAGAAGAATTCTAGTAATTCGTTTATTATTTTTGTATCTGAAACAAAGTATGGCGGAATTGACATAATAAGCTCTGCTATATCCACCTTTTCAGGATATATAGCAGTCGCCATAAGTGATGCCAGAAAATTCAAAATAAACTCGCTATCAAAATTGTATTCCTCTATTGTTTCAAGTACTGACTTTGTTTGCTCTGGTGTCAAGGATTCGATATCATCAACCTTTTCAATTTTTAACTCTTTCAATTTTTCTAGTGTTGCTTGACTAGAATTTTTCTTTGCAAAACTGATTATATCGTTCAACAAATCTCTACCGAAATAACTTTTATATAAGATGAAAGTCATTGCGTTGCCACACAATTTTATTTCATCATCATCTGTTTTAATTGTTTTTATAAGTCCATATTGCTTCATACTATGCTCCTATAGTGGAATCTGGAATATAAATTTCATCTTGCACAT